>NZ_BAABJO010000004.1:0-365387 GCF_039543345.1 Pseudonocardia adelaidensis
GTCGAGGGTGAACCGGAAGTGCAGGTCGGCCTGTCCGCCGGGGAAGTTCCCTTCGAGGTGCTGGACCACGTCGAACCGCGCCTGCCCGGTGTTGGTGGCGCCGGTGAACTCGGTGGTGTAGGTGTACACGCTGGCCGCGCTGTCCAGCCAGGTCCGGATCTCCTCGCGTCCGTGGTGCGTGCGGCCCTCGTCGGTGACGGCGGCGTCGCCGGCGAAGGTCGCGATGGCGGTGTCGGTGTCACGGGACTGGTGCGCGGTGAGGTACGTCCTGATCGCCGCCGGCAGTTCGTCCCACGAGGCTGCGGTGTCCTCGCTTCGATGGCGTGTGCTCATGACCCCACCGTCCGGTCTCCCCCGGGGGGAGGGTCAAGCTGGAGGCGGACGCGTCTCGAGCGCTCCGCGTCACACACGTGTCCGAACGGAACGGCGCGCCGCCAGCCCAACGAGCCCGAGCAGGCCTGCCGCGCGAATCATCGCGCTGCGAACTCTCCTTGCCCGGGTCGTCGTAGCGCAGGAGCTCTTCGATCACCGCATCGATCCGCTCCGGCTCCGCCCGCAGCAGGGCGAGCTGGTCAGGATGGGTGAGAATGGCCAGCATCCCGTTCGCGATCAGGTTGACCGTCGTCTCGTGCCCGGCGAGGACGAGCAGGTACGCCATACCGGTCAGCTCGTCCTCGCTGGGGCGATCGCCCCCGTCGCGGGCCGCGATCAGATCCGAGAACAGGTCGTCACCGCGGTTCTGCCGCTTCTCCTCGATCAGCTCGTACAGGAAGCCCGGCAACGCATGCGCATCGCTCAGGAATGCGTCATACCCTGGCGATAGAGGCGACACCAGGGACTTCATCCGGCGCCTCCCCGCGCGCCCAGGCACCGGGAGGTGCGGGCGCTGCGCACCCTTTCCCGCGGAGCGGGTAAGTTGTCAATATTTTCCGACGAAAAAGCACGTTTATCTGTTCATCTATATTACTACATTTATGTAAGATTCGCGTCTGGGAGGCCGTAGCGCCAGAGCCGAGGGACGGCGGCCGACCCGCAGCACCACGGCTGGCTGCGGATGGGGGCGCGCCGCCGCGGGTGGTTCTGGTTCTCCCCGAGGACGGTGCGGCTCGTCGGCCGAGGTGACCTACCCGTGGTCGGCGACGAGGTCGGCGTCGTGGTTGCCGGAGACGGTGTTGACGCCGTCCGCGGTGACCGGGTCGCCGGTGCTCACGACGCCGGCCCGGTTTCCGGTGACCGTGTTGCCGGTGACCTCGACCGGGCCGCCGGTGTCGACGTAGACGCCGTAACGGACGTTGTCCGCGATGGTGTTGCCGCGCACGGTCGTGCCGGTGGCCTCGGTGACCACGCGCACGCCGTCCTGGCGGTTGCCGCGCACCTGGTTGCCCTCGACCGTGTTGCCGTGGCCGGTCTGGGTGATGCCGATGCCGCTCTCGCCGTTGTCGTAGACCCGGTTGTCGCGCAGTGTGTTGGCGCCGGACTCGTTGACGTTGATGCCCTGAGCGGTGTTGGCGAACGTCTCGTTGCCCTCGACGAGGTTCCGGTCCGAGTGCAGGTACAGCACGATCCCGTGGTGGGCGTTGCGGTAGACGACGTTGTCGCGGATGACGCTGTCGGTGCAGTCCTCGGCGAGGATGATCCCGTGCTTGCCGTTGTCGTGCACGGTGTTGCCCTCGATGCGCAGGCCGGTCGACCCGGTGTGCGGGTCGATCCCGTACAGCACATTGTCGTGGAACTCGTTGTCGAGGACCTGCAGGCCGGCGACCTCGTGGGTGTAGAGCCCGTAGTAGAGGTGGGAGACGGTGCTGTCGGTGATCGACCCGACCGTGCCCGCGGTGCGCCAGGACAGCCCGTAGGACTCGACGTCGCCGTGGCCGAGGTGGCGCAGCTCGGCCTGGGTGATCGTCATCTGGGCACCGTCGCTGGCGAGCAGGAAGGCGCGCCCGTCGGTGTGGTCGACGTCGACGCGGCTCTGCTCGTCGTCCCAGGACGTGACGCACGAGCCGGTGATGTCCAGCCGTCCGCCCTGCGCCTGCACCGACACGAAGCGCTCGGGCGTGCTGCTCAGCTTGAGCCACCGGACATCGGGCGCGCCGATCTTCAGTGACGCGCCGGTGAGCACGGCCAGGTCCGCACCGAGCAGCCACTCCCCCGGGCCGGTCTCACGCAGTGCCGCGGGGTCGTCCACCGCTGCGGCGAGCGCGGGCAGCGAGACGTCCGTGCCGGCGGCGAGCTCGATCCGACGGGCCGCCGGGTCATAGCGGACGTCGAGGTCGGCAGGCGCGACCGGGTCGGCGCCGCCCCCCGCCGGGGCGGCGCGGATGCACGGGTGCACCGGGTCGGCCGCCGCCGGGGCGGCGACCTCGCGGCGCTGTAGCGGCGCCGGGCCGGGTGCAGCGCAGCCGGCCAGCACGACCGCGATGACCGTGGCGAGACCGGCCAGCGCCGCGAGCCGCCCCGGGGTGCGGCGGCACGGGGGGTTCACGGGTTGAGGCGTGCTCATGACGCTCCTGCCGGCAGCGGTGGGCGGCGGCGGCCCGGAGCGGTGCCCATCCGCCGCTGTCGGGCGGTGTGCAGCTCCTCGAGCACGATCGCCAGGACGACCAGCGGGACCCCGATCGCGCCCAGCAGGTTCAGCGGCGGCAGGCTCAGGTCGTTCGTGCCGATCTGATCCACCTGCCCGCGCACGGACTCGAGCGCGTGCACGTTGGAGTCGGTGAGCAGGAACGGGCTGCCCGGAGCGATGTTGACGCCCAGCTCGACCGTGTCGACGGTGATGCCGGCCGCGTGCACCGGGTCCGGGGAACGGGAGTGGATACCCTCCTCGGCACCGGTGATCGTGGTGTTGGTGATCGTGGTGCCCGCGGCGACGTCGATTCCTGTGGTGCCGCCGGTGATGGTGGAGCCGGTGATGCGGGCGTCCGGGCTGAAGGTGCGCACCCCGTCGGCCCCGACGTCGGTGACGGTGAGGCCGGAGACGACGAGCCCGGTGGTGGCCGGGGCGGTGACCAGGCCGTCCTGCCCGCCGGTGACGGCGACGTCGGTGAGCCGGATGTCGTGGGCGCCGCGTTCCACCCGCACCCCGGAGCGCACGGCGCTGATCTGCACGCCGCTGAGGGCGATGCCGGCGCCGTCGATCGAGGCGCCGGCTACCCGGGCACCGGTGAACGTCGAGTTGCGGGCCTCGAGGCCGCTCGTGCTCTTCTCGGTGACCAGGCCGCGGCTGCCGCCGATGGTGCGCACGCCGTCGAGCACGATCCCGGTGCTGTGGACGTGGGTGAAGACGCTGTCGCTCGTCATGGCGGTCGCGGACCAGACACCGGTCCTGCTGCTGGTGGACGACGTGCAGTGGATCGACCGCGCCAGCGCCGTCGTGCTCGGCTTCATCGCCCGGCGCGTGGAAGGCCATCCCATCGGCCTGGTGATGTCCTGCCGGACCGGCGGCGGGAGCTTCCTCGACCGGCGCGGACTGACCGACGTGGTCGTCCAGCCACTCGATCGGGACGCGTCCGAGCAGCTGGTCGACACCCGATTCCCCCACCTGCCGCCGCGGGCCCGGCATCGGCTGCTCGACCTGGCCCAGGGCAACCCGCTGGCCCTGGTGGAACTGGCGGCCACCCTGACCGGACCCACGACGCACTGCCTCGAGCAGTCCGACGTCGTGCCGCTGAGCGACCGGCTCCGCGCCCTGTTCGCTTCGCGCATCGCGGACCTACCGGACGCGACCCGCCGACGCCCGGCTGGAGGCACTGCTCACCTCTCCCGCCACCGACCGGTGGTTGTTCGAGGCCTGTCGCATCCGCCTCGCCTTCGCCGAAAGACTTCGCCGGCGGAAGGCCTTCCACCGGGCGCGCCGGCACCTCCTCGACGCCGGCACCGGGTTCGCCGCGATGGGCGCCCAGCCGTGGCTGACCCGCACGCACCAGGAGTTGCGCGCCACCGGCTACCGACCGGCCGACGAACCGCCGGACGCGGTCACGTCGTTGACCGCCCAGGAACTCGAGGTCGCCCACCTGGCCGCCAGCGGCCTGACCAACCGCCAGATCGCCGAGCGCCTGTACCTGTCCCACCGGACCGTCGGCGCACATCTGTACCGGGTCTTCCCCAAGCTCGGCGTCTCGTCCCGCGCCGGGCTCCGGGACGCGCTGTCCGCCCGTCCCGGCCTGGACCGGCCGGCCCCGGAGCCGACGGCCACCCGGGCGCGCTGAACCGTCGACGGCGGTGCGGACCGGTTCTCAGGGCCAGTGCTCCCCAGCGGTCCGACGCTCGATCTCCTGCCCTCCTCCGGCCGCGTCGGTGAACCGCTGCTGCGGCGCTACCCCGTCACGCACCTGATCGGGACCGCTCCCCTGCGACGAGCTCCCGCACGGCGGGGGCGACCTCGGCGGCGTACCGCTCGGTCATCGTCCGGTCGTCCCCACCCAGGATGAAGGCGCTGATGCCGTGCGTGAGTGCGAGATCGGCCAGCTGCTCCACCCACTGCGACGGCGGCCCGTCGAGCAGGCCGTGCGAGGACGGCGAGAACCGCCCCTTCATGAAGTTCACCAGTCGCCGCACGGCGGCCGGTTCGCGTCCGGCGGCCTGCGCTGCGTCATCGATGCGTGCGTTCAGCTCGGGCAGCGAGTCCACCCCGTTCGGCAGGTACTCCATCGTCGGGAGCCACCCGTCGGCGACCGCTCCTGTGAGGGCCAGCATGGCCGGCTTGTAGGCGCCGACCCAGATCGGGATGTCGTGTGCCGGCCGCGGCCCGCGCCGGGCTCCGTCCAGCCGGTAGTAGCGGCCCTCGAACGAGACCGCACCGCCGGCCTCGACGTCCCACACCTCCCTGATGATCGTGATCGCTTCCCGCAGGGCGACGACGGCCTGGGCCGGGGTCAGGCGGCGCCCGCCCATCCTGGCGATGCCGTCCCAGAAGGCGCCGGCGCCGATCCCGAGCTCGAGTCGGCCGCCGGTCAGGACGTCGAGCGAGGCCGCGGACCGCGCCAAGACGGCCGGCGGGCGCAGCGGGAGGCTGAGGACGTTGCCGCTCACGTGCACCCGTTCGGTGCGCGCGGCGACGTAGGTCAGGAGGGTCCAGGTGTCCAGGAACGTGGACTGGTACGGGTGGTCCTGGAACGTGACGAGGTCCAGGCCGGCCCGGTCGGCGGTGACGGCCAACTCGAGGACGTGCTGCGGCGTCTGCGCAGCAGGCGTGACGAACGTTCCGAACAGCAGGTCGTGCCCGTAGTCGGTCATCGTGCGAGCTCCTCCTCGAGCACGGCGCCGGTGGAGCGTCTGCTGCCGGCGTCGGTGCGCGGGTCGATGTTGAAGTTGTCGCGGAAGACGTTGCCCGGGTCGTAGCGCCGCTTGATCCGCCGCAACCGCTCCAGTACGGGGGGCGGGAAGGCGTCGCGGAGTCGCTCGGGCCGCAGATCGGTGTCGAAGCTGAGGTAGAGGCCGTCGACGTGAGGTGCGAACGCGTCCCACGCGGCGTTGAGGGCCTGCTGGTCCTTGCCCATGACGGTCACCTGGAACGCGGGGGTGCGGTGGGCGAACGCCATCGCGTCCTCGGGGACGTCGGCGATCGCGCCGCCCATGCTCCGCAGCTCGAAGAAGTAGACGAGGCCGCTGCGCAGCAGCTCGGCGGCGTCGCGGGCGAACTCGTCGGTGAGCGCCGGCAGGAACGCCGACCGGGACACCGGTTCCCCGAACCCGTGCTGGCCGTCCGGGCCGACGTCGGCGGCGAGGCTCATCACGTCCTTGTACCTGGTGAGCACGACCATCTGGTCCCTGAGATCGGCGAACTCGGCGAACGGGGTGAGCCGCTCGACGATCACGTCGGGCTCGGACGAGTCGACCATGCCGTAGAGCTGCAGGACCGACAGCCCCTGCCGAGGGCGCCCGGTGACCAGGAACACCGTGGTGTCCCGGGGCGCCGTGCTGGCGATGCGGCCGTACTCCCGCAGCGCGTTCTCGAGGTCCGGCGTGGTGAGGGTGAGCTGCGCGTAGCCGACGTCGCCGACCTCGTCCGCCTCGAACTCGAACGCGACGACCACGCCGAAGTTGGCGCCGGCGCCGCGCACCGCCCAGAACAGCTCGGGGTTCTCCGTCGCCGACGCGCGCACGAGCCGGCCGTCGGCGAGCACGACGTCGACCGCGCGGATGTGGTCGATGGTCAGGCCGTGCCGGCGCGAGAGGTACCCGATCCCCCCGGCCGTGGCCAGCCCGCCGACCCCGACACCGCCGTAGTCGCCCGAACCGAGCGCCCAGCCGTGGGCGTCCAGTGCGGCCGCCACCTGCTTCCACGTCGCGCCCGGCCCGATCCGCACGAGCCGGCGGTCGGCGTCGACGACCTCGATCCGGTTCAGCCGGCCGACGTCGATGACCAGACCGCCCTTGTTGGTGGACCGGCCGCTGATGCCGTGCCCGCCACTGCGGATGCCGAGGGGTAGGTGCATGTGGCGCCGTGCGAACGCGAGCGCGTCCGCCACCTCCGCCGGGCTGCGCGGGCGCAGGACGAGGCCGGGCGCACCGCCGCGCAGGTAGGTGGAGGTCACGCTGCGGTAGTCCGGATCGCCGGGCTCGATCGCCACGTCGACCAACGAGGCCGGCAGGCCGTCGTAGTCGATGTCCGGTCGGCGCCGGGCACGCGCCGCGGCGGTCCGTCTCGGGCGCGACCCGGCCGCACCGTCGGTCACGAGCGCCGCGAGCCGCTCCACCTCCGCCACGGAGCCGACCGGTACGACGACCGGCAGTCCGGCCACGCCGAGTTCGGCCAGCTCCGGGGGGCCGGCGCCCCGGGGCGCGGTGACCCAACCGGGTTCCGCCGGGACGAGCCTGCCCGGGGCCAGCACGTCCAGGCTCTCGCGCGCCTTGGCCGCGATCGCCGAGGGGCGCGCCTCCGCGTCCGTCGGGTCCCACCCGGTCGTGGTCGGGCTCGGCACCCCGATCGAGATCCGGCTGGTGCTCCCCGCGATCCAGACCGCGGTTGTCCAGGCGTCGAATCCGGGTCCCGGCTCGTCGACGCCCTCGGCCGCATCTTGTCCGACGACCACGAGCTCCAGGCCGGCTGCCTCGGCCCGCCGCACCAGCGCGATGAGCCCCTCCAGGTCGCCCTCGCTCGCAGGCGCGGCGACCGCGATCCCCACCTCGATGACCATCTGATCCTCTGTTCATCCGTCTGTACCACAGATAATCTTACAGACAGACGGTTTGTTCCCGGCGGGTCCCGCTCCCGGACCGGTGGGTCAGCCGAATGCTCCGGCGTAGGCGTTGAGCGCCGGCTGTCCACCCAGGTGCGCGTAGAGGACGGTGGAGTCCGGGGGGATCTCGCCGCGGCGGACGAGGTCGACGAGCCCGGCCATCGACTTGCCCTCATAGACCGGGTCGATGATCATCCCTTCGAGCTGCGCCGTCAGCCGGATCGCCTCGATCGTCGATCCGACCGGGATGCCGTAGCGCTCGCCCGCCCAGCCCTGGAGCACCGTGATCTCGTCGTCGCGCAGGTCACGGCCGAGGCCGATGAGGTCGGCGGTGTGGCGGGCGATGCGGGCGACCTGGGCGCGGGTCTGGTCGATCGTCGCCGAGGCGTCGATACCGAGCACGCGGCGCGGGCGGTCCTGCCCGGCGAACCCGGCAACCATCCCGGCGTGCGTCGAGCCGGTGACCGTGCAGACGACGACCGTGTCGAAGAAGACCCCGAGCTCGCGCTCCTGCTGCTGCACCTCGTACGCCCAGTTCGCGAAGCCCAGCCCGCCCAGCGGGTGTTCGGAGGCGCCGGCCGGGATGCCGTAGGGGACGCCGCCCGCCGCGCGGACCTCCTCCAGCGCGGTCTCCCACGTGTCCTTGATCCCGATGCCGAACCCGGACGGATCCAGGCGCACGTCCGCTCCCATGAGCCGGGAGAGCAGGATGTTGCCGACCTTGTCGTTGACGACGTCGGGCCATTCGACCCACCGCTCCTGCACGAGCCGGGCCTTCATGCCGAGGCGAGCGGCGACCGCCGCGACCTGACGCGTGTGGTTGGACTGGTAGCCACCGATCGAGACGAGGGTGTCGGCGCCCTTCGCCAGCGCGTCGGGAACGATGTACTCCAGCTTCCGCATCTTGTTGCCGCCGAAGGCCAGCCCCGAGTTGCAGTCCTCGCGCTTCGCCCAGATCTCCGCACCTCCCAGGTGGCGGCTCAGCCGCTCCAAGGGGTGCACCGGGCTCGGGCCGAAAAGCAGCGGATAACGGTCGAAATCGTCGAGGAACATCGGGCGCCTCACAGGGATCGGGGGGTTCGGAGCTGGGTTCGGGCGCGGCTCCAAGCCCGGACGCCGCCGGATCGGGAGCTCCGGCGACCCGCGTACGCCGGCGGACGGGCAGCTGAGCGAGGACGCTGCGCCACGAGACATTCGCCGTTCCGGGCCGGCATTCCGCCCTACCGCTCGACGGACCGGAGGAGCGCCTCGTCGACCTCGGGAGCGCGGGTCCACCGCGGTCCGCGCGGGCCGCCGTCGATCTCGACGTGGTCGGCGGCCGGCAACGGGCGCCCCGCCACCTCGACCGGGAGCAGGTTGACCTCCGCGATCAACGCTCGGGTGCCCGTGGCGATCACGGCTGCGACGTCCGGGCGGACGTCCTGTCCGCTGCGGCGGACTTCGTCGTACATCTCGATCTCAGTTCCTCCTCGTGGAGGGTGCCGCCCCAGCCGCTCGACCAGGCGACCTCTGTCGGGTCGGGAGGTACGGCAGGACGGGCCGGGCGACCCAGGTGTGCGAATCGTCGTGCAGATCGAGCAGGACGAGGCCGCACCGGTTGGACGTCGAGCACGTGTCGCTGTCGGGTCGGTCGCGTCGCCCGCAAAGGGATATGCAATATATCGCCCGTCGCCGTGCGGGGCAAGGCCGACGCGAAGGCGTACTCGTCGTCCGCCGTCAGCGGGTACCGCTCGCCGCCTGTTCCTCCGGACCGGGCTGCCCACGCAGCCGAAGGCGGTCGCGCGGCGCGAGGAAGCGGGCAGCGCTCTTCGTCATGGCGGAGCGCACGCCGGCTCGCGGGTGGTTCAGCCTCGCGGCACGAGTCGGTGGCGCATCTCGCCGATCCCCTCGGAGGACGGTTACACCTACGGGTTCGCGGCACTCACCGCCGTCGCCGTCGCCGTCGCCGCAGTCCTGGCCGCCCTCCTGGTTCCGGACCGCCGTGGGCCAGTGCATTCGCGGGGGGCACCGGCACCCCGATCGGCGACCCACTCACCGGCCACACTGGACTCGTGGAGGCGGTGAGCTGCACCGTCCTCGAGATGCACCTACCGGCAGAACCCGGTCAACGGGTGAGGTCGAGCTCGGTGGCGAGGTGGTCCACCGCGTCCTTGATCCGGAAGTAGCCCGCCTCGTCGAGCTCGCGCACCACCGTGGACTCGTGCTTGTTCTTCATCAGCTCGACCGGGACCCCGACCTTCACGATCACCCGGTCGATGAGGTACCGCTCGAGGCTGTCGACATCGGGCGGGAACGTCTCGCGGTGCTCGCCGCCCCCTGGCGCGGCGGCAGTCGGATGACTGATTCCCCGGTCGGTCGCGCGGCCGAGAGTGGAGCCGTTCGGCCGACGCCGGACACCACGGCACCATCAGGGGCCAACGACACCGGAGGAACAGCACCGTGAAGCCGACCATCGTCCTCGTCCACGGCGCCTTCGCCGAGTCCGCCAGCTGGAACGGCGTCATCCGACGGCTCCACACCGCCGGTCACCGCGTCATCGCCGCCGGCAACCCGCTGCGCACCCTCACCGGCGACGCCGCCGCGGTCGCGGACCTGCTCGACAGCATCAGGGGGCCGGTGGTGCTCGCCGGGCACTCCTACGGCGGCGCGGTCATCACCAACGCCGCCCGCGGCAACCGCGATGTCACGGCCCTCGTCTACGTCGCCGGCCTCGCCCGGACAAGGGCGAGAACGTCCCCGACCTGACCGGCAAGTTCCCCGGTGCCACCCTCGGGGAGCACCTCTACGAGGTGCCGCTGGCGGACGGTACCGCCGACGTCTACGTCCACCAGAACGCCTACCACCAGCACTTCAGCGCGGACCTGTCCGCCGAGCAGGTCGCCCTGGACGCGGCTACTCAGCGTCCGTTCAACACCGCGGCCCTGACCGAGGGCTCGGGCGAGCCGGCCTGGAGGACGACACCGTCCTGGTTCATCTACCCCGAGCTCGACCTCGCCATCCCGGCGCAGGCCTTCCGCTTCATGGCCGAACGCGCCGGTGCCCGCGCCACCGTCGAGGTCCCCGGCGCCTCGCACGCACTCCCGGCCTCCCAGCCGCAGGCCGTCGCCGACTTCATCCTCCAGGCCGCGGCCGCCGACTGAGCCCTGCCGGACCACCGGGCCGTAGCGACCGCGAGCTGATCCCACCACCCGACCACCGCCCGGATGGACCTGGATGCACCGCGTCCGGCGGCACGCGGGTCGTGCCATGCGATCGCTGTCCGTGCCGGGTTGATCCGACGCGCTGCTGGTCGCCACCCACACCGATTCGGCTCACGGCTGGACGCCGGGGCCTCGCCGCGAGGAGCTCGCATGAAGCTGGGGATGAACGCCGGGCGGCTGGTCGCCCTGGACGCCGCGTCCGGCGCCTGGGGTGTGGTCGGAGCGGACTGGAACCACGATGTGCCGGCCTTCCTGGCCGACGGGGCGGAGGCGGTCGAACGAGCCCGGTCGGTACTCGCCGGTCCCGACCGGGTCGAGACCGACGCGCCCACCGGGCTCCCGTTCGCGCCGGCGTCGCTGCGGGCCTTCGCGCTGTGGGGGTCGCACATGATCAACGGTGCCCGGGGCATGGTTGCGGCCTTCGCGCCGCCGGCGCTGCGGGCGGTGGCCGGTGGGTTCGAAAAGCTCACCGGCAAGCTCCTCCCGGCACTTCGGCCCGAGCCGAACTACTACCGCGACCCGCAGTTCTACCTGGGGAACCACCGGTCGGTGCTCGCCGACGGGGACACGGTCCGCTGGCCGTCGTTCGCCCGGGTGCTGGACTTCGAGCTGGAGATCGGCGTCGTGCTCGCCCGCCCGGTGCGCGACTGCACGCCCGAGGAGGGGCTGGCGGCGATCGGCGGGTTCGTGGTGATGAACGACTGGTCGGCCCGGGACACGCAGTGGGACGACACCCGCAACGGCACGTTCGGTGGAGTGGTGAAGGCCAAGACCTTCGCGGGGGCGATGTCGGCGGTCGTGGTCACCGCCGACGAGGTGCTGCCCCGCTTCGAGCAGCTGACCGGGCGCGTGTTCGTCAACGGCGAGCAGTGGGCGCAGGGCAGCACGGCCGGCCCGCTGCACGGCCTCGGTGCCGCCGTGGCCTACGCCGCTCGCGGGGAGTCCCTCGGCCCGGGAGACGTGCTGTCCACCGGGACGCTGCCCGGCTGCTGCGGACTGGAGATGCGCCGGTTCCCGAAGGCCGGGGACGTGGTGCGCCTGGAGGTCGAGGCGATCGGGGCGCTGACCAACACCATCGGCCGGCCCCGGTAGCCGGCCTCCACCCGCCAGGACAGCAGCTCACGTTCCCGGCGCCGGCGTGCTGCGGGAACCTCCGGCGTGCCCGGCACCGCGCTCGCCGGAACCCGCGTCCGGCGCGACGCCCGGGGCGAGGCGGAAGACCGGCCAGCCGATCTCCGTGCGCCACCGGTCCGCCTCCTCGGTGTCGCGTGGCCCCACCTGGTAGATCTCGTGGACCGGTCCGTCGACCGCGAGGGCGTGTTCCACCACCCAGGCGCCGAGACGGCCATAAGTGACCTCGATGTCGTCGTGCGGTCCGACGTGGACGGCGACGGCGAGGTCGGCCGCCGGGAGCTCGACGACGTCGATCCGCCCCGATCGGCGGGGGGCGCGGACCGGCCGGAACACGGTCATCGCACCGGCGCCGTGGGTGAACAGCTCGTTGGCGTAGTGCCCGCCGGGTGGTCCGGTGCGCTCCGCCGGCGGGAACGCCGCGTCCAGCTCCGCCATCGCGGCGTCGAACCATGCGAGCGATCCGCCGCGCTCGACGCGGTCACTGATGGCCGCCACGGTGCGGGCGGGCACCGAGCGCAGCTCGACGTCGATGTCGGCGGGGTCCGGACGCAGCAGCCGGCGCAGCGATACGACCGCGGCCCGGGTCCGGTCCAGCTCGGCCTCCAAGCGCTGCAGGTGACGCATGACGACATCGGCGCGCTGCTCCGGATCGTCGGTGGCGAGGATGGACTTGACCTCCGCCAGCGGCACGTCGAGCTGCCGGAGCCGGTGGATGACCTGCGCGGTGGGAATCTGCCCAGGTTCGTAGTACCGGTAGCCGGTGAAGGGGTCGACGCTGGCGGGCTGCAGGAGCCCGGCCTCGTGGTAGCGGCGCAGTGTCCGCACGCTCAGGTGCGTCACCGTTGCGAACTCCCCGATGGTCAGCCCCGACCGCATGAGACCAGTCTCCCTCCTCCGGACCGGACGGTACGGCGCACTCAGAGCACTCCGGCGCGCAGTGGACCGAACGTGGCGCGGTAGCCGGCCGGCCCGGCCATCGGCAGCACCAGTTCCCGCAGCCAACCCGGCAGCGCGGCCGCTCGCGACGCCCGATCGGTCATCCGCTGCACGTGCTCGACCCGTGCCCGGCGCCGCCGGTCGAACTCGGCACCCACGCCCGTCCAGTCCGAACGGGTGCCCAGCAGGGAGGACAGCACCACGGCATCCTCGACGGCGAGGGACGCTCCCTGCGCCCACACCGGTGCGGTGGCGTGCGCTGCGTCCCCGATCAGCATCGCCCGACCCCGGTTCCAGCGCGGGATCCGCACCTCCTCGATGGGCGAGTGGTACAGCCTCGTCGGGTGTGCCTGCAGGTGGGCGAGGATATTCCGCACCGGCGCGGGGAAGTCCGCGAAGGCCTCCACCAGCCAGCTGTCGTCCCCGCCCACCGCGCCACCGCCGAGCGCCGACGCGAAGCAGTACACCTCGCCGTCGCCGACGGGGATGGTCAGGAACGACCGACCCGAGCCGAGCCACACGGTGTAGCAGTCCACGCCCGGATCAGGCGCCATGAACCTCCAGCTCGACTCGGACATCAGCGCACGACCGCGCCCGCCCGGACCGAACAGCGCCGCACGGACGGCCGAGTGGACGCCGTCCGCGCCGACGAGGAAGCCGACTTCCTCCGCGGTGCCGTCGGCCAGCCGCACCTGGACGCCGCCGGGTCGCTCCGACACCCCGGTCACCGGCGCACCGAACCTGACGGCGCCGTCCGGCAGATCCCGGCCCAGCAGACCGAGCAGCTCACGCCGCCGCATGATCCGGCGCGGCGCGGCGCTCCCCCAGAACGCGTCCTCGTCGATCGCGTACAGCAGCCGCCCGCGAGCATTGCGGTACTCGCGGCGCCGCACCGGCGCCCCCCGCTCCGCCAGGTCGTCGCCCAGGCCCAGCGAGGCGAGCGCGGCGATCCCGTTCCCCGGCACGTTGACGGCGAGGCCGGACGGCGGCAGCTCCGAGCGTCGTTCCAGCGCGAACGCCGGGACGTCCCGCTGGTGCAGCGCACGGAGTACGGCGAGGCCGGCGATCCCCGCGCCGACGACGGCAACAGGATGCTCCACGGTCACGCCCAGCCGGAGATGATGTCCGCCGGCGCCTCCGGCTGGGCCAGGTGCGGGAAGTGACCGCTTCCCGGCAGCACGGTGATCCCGGCCTCCGGCAGGACCTCCCGGAACCACGCCTCGTAGCCCGGGTTCACCGGGGCGCGGCTGACGTAGTGGTAGGCGGTTCCGGACGCCCGCAGCGCGGTCAGCTCCCGCGTCCGCTGCGCGCGGAGCTCCTCCGACGGCTTCTCGAGGACCTCCCGCCAGTACCCGAGGAGCAGGTCCTGGCGCGGGGTCGAGCGCAGCAGCTCCCGCAGGTGCGGGGTCAGCTGCTCGACGCCCATCCCGGCGCGCAGCTCGTTCCAGACGCTGAGGTACTCCGGCCCGCGCAGGACGCGTTCGACCGACCGCAGCATCTCCCCGAAGGGACCGACCAGCAGCGGCTGGTCGATGTTCAGCACCGCGCGCGCCGGGTGGTTGGCCGCGTAGATCGTGGCCAACACGCCCCCGATCGAGTGGCCCACGAGCACCGGCGTGCGCACCCCGGCCGCTGTGACCGTCTCGTGCAGCACATCGGCGACCTCACGCAGGTCGTACGAGTCGCGGCCGGGCGACTCGCCGTGTCCGGGCAGGTCGAGCGCCACCGCCCGGCGATTCCCGAGCACGTGCACCAGCGTGGCCCACGTGCCGCGATCGAAGGTCAGCCCGTGCAGCAGCACCACCGGGGGTCTGCCGTCCTCGGTGCCCGTGAGGTCCGCGGCGAGTTCACCGAGTCGCATGGAGTTCCTTCCGGGCGTCGAGATCGACGTCATCGGCCAGCGTGCGGATCGCCAGCTCGGTGTGGATCAATGCCCCGTCGGCGAGGACCGAGTCGTCGAAGACGGCCTGCGGGCTGTGATTGACGGCGGTGGTCATGGGATCGTCGCCACCAACGGCATTGAGCACCAGGTAGCAGCCCGGAACCGCGTTCAGCACGTGGGAGAAGTCCTCGGCTGCGGCCACCGGGTGCTCCAGCCGCTCGAACCGATCGGCGCCGAGCACGTCGGCGACCGTCGCCGCCGCGAAGTCGTAGCCGGCGGCGTCGTTGACCGTCACCGGGTACCCCGGGTCGTACGCGACCTCCACGGTCAGGCCGTGCGCCGCGGCGATGCCCTCGCACAGGCGGGTGATCTCGGCGGCCATGCGTTCCTGCGTCGCGGCGGAGAAGGTCCGCACCGTGGCGTCGAGGTGCGCCTGCGCGGGGATGATGTTCGCCGCCGTCCCGGCGCGCATCGCGCCCACGGTCACCACGACCGGGTCGAACACGTCGTAGCGGCGGGTGACGTGGGTCTGCAGGGCGAGCACGATCTCGGCGGCCACCGTGATCGGATCCCGGGCCAGGTGCGGCAGGGCGCCGTGACCGCCGGCACCGCGCACGGTGATGGAGACGCTCGCGGTCCCGCCCATCATGGTGCCCGGCCGGGCGACGAAGACCCCGCTTCGCTCACCGTGGGATCGCACGTGCATCCCGAAGGCCGCGACCACCCGCTGCCCGGCCGCGTCGAGCACCCCCTCGTCGATCATTCGGGCGGCCCCGTCATGGCCCTCCTCGCCCGGCTGGAACATGAGGACGACATCGCCGTGCAGCTCGGAGCGACGGGCGGCGAGCATGCGGGCCGCCCCGACGAGCATCGCGGTGTGCAGGTCGTGGCCGCACGCGTGCATCGCCCCTGGGATGCGGCTGGAGTAGTCGACCCCGCTCGCCTCGTCGATCGGAAGCGCATCCATGTCCGCACGCAACAGCACGGCCGGCCCGGGCTGCCCACCGCGCAGGACGGCCGTCACCGAGCTGAGGTTCCGGCCTGTGCTGATCTCCAGATCGAGACCGTCCAACGCGTCGAGAACGCGCCGCTGCGTCTGGGGCAGATCGAGACCGATCTCCGGATACGCGTGCAGGGTCCGCCGGAGGGCGACCAGCTCCGCCTGGAGTGCCGCGGAATCCATGGTGGTCCCGCCGTCGTTCGAGGCTCGGGAGCCGGTCACGCGACGGGCCGGCGGATCAGGTCGGCGGCCTTCTCGCCGATCATGATCGTCGTGGCGTTGGTGTTGACGGGCACGATCCTGGGCATGACCGAGGCGTCGGCCACCCGCACCCCGGTCAGGCCGTGCACCCGCAGGTCCGGGTCGACCACCGCGTCGGGACCGGTGCCCATCGCACAGCTGCCGACCGGGTGGTAGTAGGTGCTGGTGGCGCGGGCGACGAAGGAGCGCAGCGCGTCCTCGTCGGTGATGTCGGGCCCGGGGAGCACCTCGCGACCGCGCCATGGCGCGAACGGCTCGCTGGCTGCGATCTCGCGGGCGACCTGCACCCCGAGAACCATTCGCCGCACGTCGGACTCCGCGCCGAGGTAGTTCGGGTCGATCAGGGGCGGGGTCGCCGGGTCCGGCCCCGCGAGGCGAATCGAGCCGCGCGCCTCGGGCACCGTGGCGACCGCGAGCGTGAAGCTGTTCGCGGGGGCGGCCAGGTGCGGCGGGTGGAACGGCACGTGGATGAACATCAGCTGCATGTCCGGGCCTGGGAGGGACTCGTCGCTGCGCCACACCATCGACGTCTCGGCGAGGTTGGTCCGCCCGGCCGGAATCGGCCGGCTCGCCTCGTAGACCACACCGCACAACGGGTGGTCGTGCAGATTGCGCCCCACCCCCGGCAGGTCGTGCACCACCCCCACACCAGCGGCTTCGAGCTCGGCAGCCGGCCCGACCCCGGACAGGAGCAGCAACCGGGGCGAATCCACCGCGCCCGCGCTGACCACCACCTCGGCGTCGGCGTAGGCCGTCATCAGCGCGCCGCCGCGTTCGAACTCGACGCCGACGCACCGATCCCCGTCGAAGCGCAGCTTCCGGGCCCGGGACCCGGTGGAGACGGTCAGGTTCGGCCTGGTGCCGCGCACCGGGTGCAGGTACGCGGCCGCGGTGCTCTGCCGGGTCCCGCTGGAGATCGACAGGTCGTGCCAGCCGGCGCCCTCACCCTCGGCGCCGTTGAAGTCGTCGATCACCGGGAAGCCGGCCGCGGCCGCGCCGTCGACGAAGACCTGGGACAGGGGGTTGGCGTCCCCGGCAGGCACGCGGGCGGGAAGCATGGGTCCGTCGGTGCCGCGGTAGCGCGGGTCCCGGCCGGTCACCGTCTCCATGCGCCGGAAGTAGGGCAGCACGGAGTCGTAGTCCCAGCCCGTGCACCCGGACTTGGCCCAGCGGTCGAAGTCGCTGCGGTGTCCGCGCAGGTACACCATCGCGTTGATGCTGCTGCTGCCGCCGAGCGTGTGACCGCGTGGCCAGTTGTGGGCCAGCCCGGCGGTGCCCGCCTGCGGGACGGTGTCGTAGGAGTAGTCGACCTCGGTGCCCCACAGGCCCGGCCATGCGGGCGGTGATGCGATTTCCGGCCTGGTGTCGGCCGGGCCGGACTCGAGCAGCAGCACCCGGGCGTCCGGGTCCTCGGACAGCCGGGCGGCGAGCACGCAGCCGGCCGATCCGGCACCGATCACCACGTAGTCGTAGTGGCTGGACATGGCGGGGGTCGTCTCCCTCGTCGATCCTGGAGTCGTCACGTGCTCGTCAGGCCTTCGGCTGCAGCACGAAGTCGTAGCCCGCCAGCAGCCACGGCACTTCCGACGTGCCGCCGTCTGGCGTAGGACCCGGCTCGCGGCGCTCGAACTCGACCACCAGTTCCGCCTTGGTGCCGAACACGACGTCGCTGTCGAGGTACTCCGCACCCTGCTGGAACAGGTGGGTGATCAGCGGCTCGTAGCCGGGGACGTCGAGCAGGAAGTGGATGTGCGCCGGGCGGTAGTGGCTGATGTCGGTCTGCGAGATCAGCTCGCCGACCGGGCCGTCCATCGGGATGCTGTAGCCGAGCGGCGCGATCGTCCGCACGCAATAGGTGCCGTCCGGCTTCGAGGTGTACTTCCCGCGCAGCCGCGCCTCGTCGACGTCCAGCTGAGCCTCGTAAGCGCCTTCCGTGTCGGCCTGCCACACGTCCAGCACCGCTCCGCCGACGGCCTTGCCGTCGAGGTCACGGACCGTGCCGGTGACGTAGAGCGGGGTACCGGACACCCGGTCGGCCATGTCGGCGCCGAACTCCAGCGCCGGTGAGCCCTCGATGTGGAACGGGCCCAGCACCGTGGCGGGCGTCGCCCCCGGGTCGAGGCGGTGGTTGATCTGCACGACGAGCATCGAGAGCCCCAGCACGTCCGAGGCGAGGATGAACTCCTCGCGCTTCTCGTCGCTGATCTGCCCGGTGCGGGTGAGCCACCGCATCGCCGCCATCCACTCGGGCTCGGTCAGCCGCACCTCGCGGGCGAAGTCGTGCAGGTGCCGCACCAGCGCCTGCATGATCTCCGCCAACCGCGGATCGTGCGCGGTGCCCCAGCGAGCTGCGGCGAGGCCGGTGATGTTCTCCTCGGTGACCAGCTGCATCTCAGTGCCTCTCCGGCTCGGCAGGCAGCAGCGCCGCCACTCCGGGCGGAGCGGACACGGACTCAGCCGGACCGGCAGGGACACCAGCCGGTGTGACAGCTCGTCTCGCAGCGCGAGACAGGGACTCCAGGTTCAACGAACGACCTCTCAGTCGACGTGGACGCGTACGCGCTTGCCAGCAGCCGGGGAGCTGGGCGCCCAAGGTGAATGCACACAACATGCAACGTGCAATATATTGCGCATTGCGCCAGGGTGTCAAGCTCGCAGCCGCGTTGACAACGTCGAGAGTGAGGCATGCAATGTGTTGCATGCCGGTTCCACAGGGTCGCGGACTCGTTGCACGATCGCTCCTGCGAGAGGACGCCTACCGGGCGATCCGAGACGCGATCGTCGACGGCACCCTTGCCCCGGGCGAACGTCTCAACGACAGCGACCTGGTCGAGTGGCTGGGCGTCAGCCGCACGCCGGTTCGAGAGGCTCTCGCACGACTGGAGCAGGCAGGCCTGGTGCAGACGAAACCCGGCCGGTACACCATCGTGAGCCCCCTCGACGTCCGCGCCGTCCGCAACGCGCACTCGGTCACGGCCGCCATGCACGAACTCGCTGTTCGGGAGGCTCTGCCCAACCTCTCCACCGCCGAACTCGAGGCCATGGCCGAGGCCAATGCACGCTTCGCCGACGCCCTGCGACGCAACGATGCCGACGCAGCCACCACCGCCGATGACGACTTCCACTGCGTCCTCGTCACCGCCAGCGCCAACCACGCCATCCGCGAGGTCCTCGAGCGGTACACGCCGGTGCTGCGCCGCCTGGAACGCCTCCGCTTCTCCTCACTGAGCGGGCGGGCGTCGGTCGCGCAACACGACCAGATCATCGCGCTGTGCAAGGCCGGGGACGTGGAAGGGGCGGCAGCCGCCACTCGCGCCAACTGGGAGACCCTGGCGCCCCTGATCGACAACCTCGCCGACGACGACCGCGCTAGCGACCCCAGCGCCACCGTTACGCCGACCTGACACGTGTTCAACGTGCGAGCCGGACTGTTCAGCGGGCCATCAGCGGCGGAACCGGAACCTCGGATCCGCCCGCAAGGCCGGGGTCCTGCGCATCCCGCGCCGCTGACGCGGCGCCTCAGGCTGCCGTACGAACGGCACCTCGCTGGAACGCCAGCGTCCTTTGGTGCCCGTTCGAGCTCGCCAGCCTTCCCCGTGGGCACGGCACGGGCGACCTTGCCCTCGACCTCGGGCGCGCGGTGAGTGAGCCCGCCCGGATTCTTGGTCAACCGGTCGTCGCCGCCGAGAACACCGAGCCCCAGCACGCCGCACAGCAGCAGCGGTGTCGCTCGGCTGGCCGCGCTCGCACCGGACTCGATCCGCAGCATCGTCGTCGACGACGCGTACGCCGTGGCGGCCGCTGCGGCACCAGTCGAGCTGCCCGACGGGCGGGCGCGCGCCGTCGTCGTCGGCGGTCTACTTGATGCGGCAGCACGTCACGAGGCCGATCCCGACTGGTCGATAGCGCCGAGCACGCTGGTCCACAACGGTCTCGAAGCGCAATTGGCCGACCGCCTGTCCACCAGTCCGCTCACGCCGCAAGAGATGCAGCTGGATCGCTGCAGCCCGTCCCTGCCGCATATCTACCTTGGCCGCGCTGGCAGCGTGCAGCGCGGCGAGCTTCTTCTTCGCTGCATCGACCTTCGGGCGGAGAACCCGGGGAACTTCGCGTGCTTCGTCGAGGCCGATCTGCAACCCCTCCACGTGCATCGGGGCGCCGGAGGCGCCCGATCTATCCGGAGCCGGCATGAAGCGCGGCGAGGCAGAAGACCACGCCGTCAGGCGATGCGCCTCTGGCGAATCCGCGCGGCTGCAGGGCCCATTCGTACCGGCTGGTTGCCCCGCTGACGGTGTCGCACTCGCGACCCGAAGGCGTGACCCCGGCGATCCGGTGGAGTATTCGGAAGTCCGCATCCGGATTCGAGCAGTCCATGCGCGCAAACGGCTTGTTGGAACCGTACCGCGCAGCGCAATCGCCGACCTGCGCTGTGTTGATCGCCTTCCCCGGGTCGGCGTCGGGGGGCCCCAGGCAGTACAGGGATCCCTGCTCTTCCGCGTAAGACTCGGTCACACCAGGCACGTCGTGGCACTTCGCATTGCCAGCGCGCACTTCGAGAACCGGCAGCGCCCGGTCCTCCGAGCACTCCGCCGTCACCAAGCCGGTAGGATCGCCGTTCTGGACCACGCAGTCGCCTTGGTCGACCCCCACGCCACATGCTGTCGCGCCGATCAGGGTCAACAAGATGACCAAAAGGTTCAGTGAGATCCGCGATGCCGACCCCCCAAGCGCCGCACAGCGTCCACCCGGCGAACGCCCGGTGCTGGTTGCCACCCCAATCGGAGAGTGCACGTTGACGCGGTGCTGATCTGCTCGGCTACTGCGCACGGAACCAGCATAGTGTCCTCGCCGTCGGATGGCTGCTGAACAGTTGGTGTGCGTCCAGTGGGCGGATACTTGGCAAGAGTCAGGCGACTTCTGGACAGTTGTCCGCGTCGGGGCCACTGCCGTTCGTCGCCGCTGTGCTGCTTGAGCCTGTTCGTCGACCCCGGCTCGCCCGGCCGGTCCAGCAGGTCCGACACACCCGTGGGCGGGGGCTTTCGAACTGATTGCGCCGGAGTACCCGTGGAGCGTGGCCTTATGTGGCTGCAGCGACGGATTTCGGCGCGCATTGGGCCTCCCTGCCAGGTGCCGCTCAATCGGGTACGAACCGGCCCACCCAGTGGATGTCGCCGCTGGCACCCGGATCGATGAAGAGCTCGTTGGGGGTTGTTGCGGTGAACGTCGCGGACTGGCCGGGCGGCAGGTCCAGCTGATGGAACCCGGCGAGCCTCTCGTCGGCGGTCATCTCGAACCGCCCCACGACGCGGCCGTGGCCGGTGTCGGTCACCGTGAACGTTGCGGTGCAGGTCGGCGACGCACAGAGTGGCTCAGGCTGGACTTGGACGTCCACCGAAGGGGCCTCCAGCAGCTGTGTGAGGGTCCGGGGCGTGTAGACGCGGAGGTAGGCCACGGCCACCTCGTCCGCCTGCGCCTGTGCGAGGGGGCTGACCTCGATCGGCTCAGCCCCCGGCGGCCCTTCGGCCAGGAGCTCCACGAAGAGCACCCGGTGCGGCTCCTCCGCGGTGACGGTCAGTACCAGACGCCCATCGGTGAGCACGAGCGCGCGGTCACCGTTCACGATCTGCTCGCCGGTCGCCACCCACGACGACCCCAGCCGCACCTCATACGACAGCTGCCCCGGGTGCAGGCGCAGGATGGGATCGATCAACTGCGTCTCGGGTCCGGGTTCAGCTATCCACCTGTCTGCAAGCACCGCGGCCTGTTCCGGATGGCTCCGCTGCCACCACATACGATTGCCTTTCACGTACACCCCTGCGCTGTTCTGGACGACCTCGGCCCGCGCGCTGCCGCCGTCTCGGCTGAGCGTGCCGAGTGCGCCCGAGTCGGTGACCGAGATGTCGAAGTCGACGGGGCGCCGTCGGATCCGGGGAAAGTGCCTCGGTGATTTATGCCGCTCCATTCGCGAGCGTCCTTCATAGCGGCCGCGACGACGTCGGTCGGGTCATCGTCAGCGATGGTCAGCAACACCCCGATCGCTGCGACTGTGGACAGGGCGATACCCGGTCACCGCCAGCAGCAGCCAGGTCCGCGCTCCGGACAATGCCGCTGGGGGTATCGGAGATGGCGGGGGCACGGGCTCAGCGGAATCGGCTGCCCGGGACAGTCGCCGAAGCGGTGAAGCCCGAGTCTGTTGGGGCGGTGGCGGGTCGGGGACGGACGGCGCGAGGACGTGTCGATCCTGTCGGGCGGCGACCTGCAGCACGATCCGGGTAAAGGCCGCGGCCGCGGCGAGGAACAGCAGTGCCGACAGGCCGGAGAAGAGCGTGAAACACAGATGAGCCACCCCGACGTTCGGCACGCCGATCAGTGGGATGCCCACGAGCGCCGTCGAGAGCGCCACCCACGCACCGAGCCACGCAACCCACCAGAACGGCACGACCGCGCGGAGCCTCTCGCCCTGCGGGTCCGTCGCGGAAGGGCTCGCCCGCACGACGTCCGAGACGACCGCCGCCGGAACCCACAAATTCGCGATCGGGACGAGCGATCCGGCGCACCACCCACTCCTGCGCCCAGCGCTGTGGCCATGTTCCGGCTGCTGCGGCGTTCGCCCGGGCGCGCGAGAGCCACAGGACGACGAGAACCCCGGCGACCGCGGACCCGAGATACGTCGCGAGAAGGCCGCCTTCGAGCAGCACCGCTCCCAACTGCGCGGCGTCGGAGCTCGCGGACGACCCGTACGTGAACGAAGCGGCGAAGACCGCGATCGGTCCGGGGCCACCTGCGATCCATACAAGGACAGCCGCCGCGACGGTAAGGCGGCGCAATGGCTGATGGCTGGCGACAGGCGTCGAGAGTGTGTCCACGTGTCCCCCCGGAACCAACCACCGACCCACCGGGGTCGAAGAACATGCAAATCGTAGCGGGGAGATCAGGTGCAGACCAGTCGGCGCCATTCTGTTTGGCAAGGAACAGGCGGGAAGTGGCGACGTATTCTCTTGCCACCGACGGCCTCTCTTGCTATCGACGGCCGAAATCGCTTCGCGCCAGACCGCCTTCGCCGCCCCGCCAGCGGAGCACGTACCTCGTGAGCAGCCCGACCGCCCGGACGGACACGCCGGCGTCATCGCCAACGCCGCGTCAGGCGGGCCGTCTGTCGCCTGTTGTGCCGCGACCGCCGCCGGTGTGCGCCACCCACACCTCGCGGTCCGCGCGGCACGTCGCCTTCATGCTGCCGGCGTGCCCATGGCACGTGGTGGTCGGGCTCCCGCCTCGGCGCCGGGCGTTCGTGGTGTCCGGCTGCACGACCTCCCCACACGTACGCCGTGCTCTCGCTCTCGGCGGGGGCGCACTACACGCCGGTCAGCGACAGCCGCCACGATGACCAGCGAAGAGCAGCGTGTCGTGGAGATCTTGCGAGAAGAGGATGCGGGCTGGCACGACCAGTTCCGGATCCAGGTGGTGCGCTCCCTCGTCCGGTACAGCCATCGTGCCTGGGGACAGCCGGACGTATCCCCCGCTCGGTGGTTGCTCAATGCCGTCGACGAGCACGCGGGTCACTTGACCGAACCGGCGGGGGTAGGTGTGGCGGGCAGTGGTCTCGGGATGTCGATGAGGATCCGACTGGTTGGCTCGTCGTGCCGCAGGGTGTGGCCGAAAGTAGCGCCGCAGCTCGTCGGCGCTGCGGTGATGGATATCGACAGGCCGCCGCCGCTGAGCCAGGGCGGCAGCACGCCGGGCGCCAGGTACAGCTCCCGGTTGTCGTCTTCGCCGGCTTCGAAGAAGAGGATGTCGCGCAGTAGGAGGATGAGCGCCGTCGTCGCCCCGACGAGCGGCGCGCCCGGTTCCTCGTCCCGCCGGTGTTGATCGATCACCGCCCGGCCGTCGTGCTCGACCGGAACCGGTGCGGCGACTGGGAAGGCGATCTCATCGTCGGCACGGCAAACCGCTCGGCGATCGGCACTCTCGTCGAGCGCGCCAGCCGCTACCTGCTACTGGTGCACCTACCGATCAACCACAGCGCGCAAGCGATGCGCGATGCCCTCAACGGCGTGCTCGGTCAGCTCCCGCACCGGCTGCGGCTGACGCTGACCTGGGACCAAGGATCGGAGATGGCCTACCACGATCAGATCGCCCCGCTGCTGCGCGAGGGCGTCTACTTCGCCCATCCAGCCAGCCCCTGGCAGCGCGGCACCAACGAGAACACCAACGGCCTGCTGCGCCAGTACTTACCCAAACGCACCGACCTCTCGATCCACACGACCGACGACCTGCGCGCCATCCAAGATCGACTCAACGACCGGCCTCGCAAGGGCCTCGGCTGGCGGACACCAACCGAATGCTTCGAGCAGGCTCTGGCACCATGATCAGGTCACCGTTGCGATGATCACTTGAATCCGCCCTCGAACCCAGGGACCCCAGGAGGGTCAATTTTCAAGATCCGTTGACAGGCGCATCATCCGCTCGTAACGAGACTGGGAGTGCGACTCCCACACCCGCCGCATCACCACCCACACCGGTGGCGATGTAGACGTTGCCGTTACGGATCGCCCACCGCCGCGTTGTGCGGGTCCGATCGTGTGTAGCCGTGACCCGAGCCACGAGGCCACGCGCTCACCGCATCTTCCGGCTGATGCCGTTGTAGCCACTTGCGTGCGGCTTCTTTGGTGAAGCCGTGTGACTGGAGTACCTCCAGGGCGACTGCTCGAACGGCGCGCTCTTTGTCTACGCAGTCCAGGTGAGCCCTCATGCGTGCCACCACGTCGTCCTGGTCGAGGATGTACCGACCGTTGACCTTCTCCGCAAAGAGCGGAAGAAGCTTGTAGTAGCGGCGTTCGCTGATCCCAACCTGTGTCCACGGGTAACGGTCTGGCTGCTCTCTGTTGTTGTGCTCCATGATCGCAATGCTTGCCTTGCGGCGGACATAGCGACGGGTTGCCTCTGCGCCTTGGGCCGGGTCGAACCCGGGGTGGATCAATTGTTCGAGCAGGGTCGCGGCTGCCGACGCCCGGCTCGGCGCACGAGTCGCACGCTGAATGCGCTCGACCTGCCGCGGGTACGCCATGGCAACGGCGTTAGCTAGGGCTGGCTCGTCGCTGGCGAGGTAACCGTGCCAGTAGCCCTTCAAGACCATCTGGCAAGCGATCTCGACCGGAGTCGAGACAGGATCGAGGGTGATGGTCGGTATGCCATGGCCGTGCACAGCTTTCGCGAGCTTACTCCACGGTCGATCGAAAGGGCGTCGAACTCCCTCCGTCCAGAGGCGCGCGATGAACGCCCAGTTTGCTGGTTGTCGTGTCATCGGAACCGCGATAAGGATGGGCTCGGCGGCTGCGAGGGGCATAACCTCAGTGTTGGTCATAGTCCCGTCCAGCAGGAGCTCAAGAAGTCGTCCTTCGTCCTCGGTTTCGCTCGTCACCCAGATGAGGCGTCGGGCGATCTGGATCCACCACCCGCCGATTGCCACCCCAAGAATCGGGACGCTTAGTCGTACGGCAGGGTCCATGACCTGCCGCATGAGTTCCATTCGCTGCTCATGGTCCGCAGCGCCGAGCCAGTGCAGGACGCGGTCCCTCGACAGACCGCCCACTCGGTATTCCTCGGCGAGGAACTGGCCCGCAAACCAGAGAGCATCAGCAGCTGATACCGCGGTCGGAACTGGCGTAAAAGGGTGAGACCTGGAGGACAGCCGCCATCTGTTGATTAACCGGATCGGGGATCGGCCACGGTCCCGTTGCAGGCTCCATCGACCCGACCTGTGCGTCAGGGACGTCGACAAAGGGCAAGCCATTGGGCATGAATACCGAGGTCACGTTGCGTGCCGGACGGTAGCTGCGGCCAGAGAGAAGGTCCAGTTCGTGACCGGCCTGGGCGAGCAGGTCCTTCAGCACTTGGCGGTCGGGGTTGCCGCCGACCTGCTGAGCCATCTCGTCGACGAGACTCTCGGACCAATGTCCCATCCGGGCAGTATACGATGGTGTGGACAAGCTCCCCGCAGGTTGGATGACCCGGCGCTCGGGCATCGTCGTGCCGGGCGGGCCTCGTCGTGACAGGCGCCGATCATTTCAACCGATACCCTCGGCCTCCCCAATGCCGCGGGGTTGTGCCTGCTCAGTCGCGGTGGGCAGTGAACCGACATTGATGATCCACGAGATGCGCCATCCAAACGTGCCGCCTCAGCGCGCGGGGGCGGAGGAGGCCAGCGAGCGGCTGGCTATCGTGGTGCGAGGTCAGCGTCTTGGATTTGGCGCGCTCGTTCTGACACTCGCAGCGATTGTGGCGCTCGCCGCCATAGGACAACCGTGGGTGGCCGGGATCCTGGCCACTGCCAGCTTGACATCCGCCGTGGCGATCTTCGTGACCGGTCAGTACCAGCCTCCGCATGCCCCCATCTCTGACGCCGCGACGCGCCTGCCCGCTGGACCGCCTCAGCAAGAGTTGCCTGGTACACCCCCAGCCGCCCCAGCAGCGACGGAGTAGCAGGGAGCCGGGCGATCCGCGGCCAGCAGGGCCCCACACAGGGGTCACAACAGCCCGGCCGGGTCCTTGGGACGAGGGAGGGACTTCCTCCGCGAAGTTGAACGCGAGCGGCATAAGCTCGGCCTGACCGCGCGACCAAGGGGTCCCGCTGTACTACAACAAATGGGTTATACCTAGCGGGAGTTGTAGCCGGATTCGCACGATGCCTCCGCACAGGCGTCCCCTGAGATCAAGATGAGGTCCCCGATGTTCTCGTCGACTGTGCGTCTCAGCGTGCTGGCAACGCCGTATCAGGGTTATATGGTCCGGTAGCCCCGCAGTGTCTTCAGTTCCATCAGTCGCTCAAAGAGGAGCATTGCAACCTCGCTTGGATCTTTGAGAGATAGCAGTTCGGCGGTTGTGGTGACGATAATTGCCACGCCGCCCCGCAGTTCGTCGCTGATTGCTCTATGCCCATGCTGTCCGCGGCGCCCGGACAATCCGGCGGTTGTCACGAGTATTCCGACCGGAAGACTGCGAGATCGCAGCTTACGTCCGAATTCGCGGATCTCGGCCGCACTGGTGCGCCGCGAATCGTTCTTGCATTCGATGATGATCGAGATGTCTGAGATGGGCATGTTCGAGATTGCGGGGTAATGACTGAGCACTAAGTCGATCTCTTGGGCTCCGTCTTCGTCAAGTACATTGCGCTCATAGAGCCGTACCGATGAGACGGAGCAGAACACTTCCTCGACGAAGTTCTCTAACGCTCGGCCGCGGGTCGTGGTACTGCCGCGAGCTAACGTCCGCTTGTACAGTTCGTGCAAGCGGTCGGACTCACTGCTCACCGTTGTCCATGTACGACGGCGTTGCGAAGCCGAGTAAGCTCCCCAATCAACTGCCTATCCGACCAGGAAACGAGCTCCTCGGCCGATACTACAAGGATTCCATCGTCGAATTCGCCAAATAGAGAATCCTGACTTCGCGTGTCGTCCATTAGCTTTGTTCGAACATCGCTAGGGCCACCGTACACGAGCAATCCCAGGAGGGAGCCCGTCTTTCGCATCGCTTGACGGAGCTGCGTTTCGGCTCGCCGGTGAATAGCGCGATTCGAATATCGCGCCTTGACCTCGACGACGAGTCGTCCGACGCTTGTGCCTAGAATTGGAAATTCGGCGACGATGTCAAGCTCGTCCGCGGTATTGGTTGCGACGTATCCGCCTGCGCTTGCAAGCCGTGCGGCGACCGTTTTGGTCAGCCTGTCTCCGCGAATCGCGGCTACTCCAAGTGGTGATCGGGCTACCTGGTTCGCCTGGTCCCAGTCGATCGCTATCTGAACCGCCGCAGGCTGAACGTTCTTTACGAAAGCCTGCATTGCAGAATTTAGATTCGCAAGCCCTGCGCTCGATTCAGAGTATCGGATTGTTGCCATATCTCCGAATGGTGTTGCCCCCAACTCTTCTGGCGAAAGAGTAGAAACTACAACGATCGGCCGACGACTTGCAGCGGCCGCGCCTGCCTCAAACGCGACATTAGGATGTACGTCCGACTGGTCAAGTACGATACAAACAAAGTCTGCGCTCAGTACCGCGTTGAGAAGGGAATCAGCTATTGGCTGGCCCTGGCCGACATCTTCGGCGGTTCGAACTCCGACTCCGACCGCGCCCAGTGATTCCAAGACGGGTCGGACGTTGGTCTTCGTAGCTGCGCTAACGAAGCAGGTCAGCGTCGTCCGGTCTTCGTGGGTCGAGGTCACCCCCGATCGTTCCAGATACACGTGACCGTGGCATGGTCCTCCGCGAGACTTTCTGTACGTCCTCAAGCGAGGCCCCGACTGGCCGGGCGTAGGTCTTCCAGACGGGCGCGGCCTGCCGCTCCGGGCCCGGCCGTGGCGACGGATCACCGCGAGCGTGAGAACCACGGGCCATGTCGTAGGTGGTGAACTTGTGCTGTGCCTTTCGGGGTCAGTCGCGCCTGGCGACACGGGGACGATCGCGGCCATGCTGAGAAGTATGGCGGGCGGGCCGCGTCGCTAGTCCCTGACCTGCAGCGATCCGTGTTAGAACAAATGGGTCATACCTAGGCGGACGTTCGCGCCGATACCGCTGTTGTACCGGTGCGGACGTCCAACGCGGCGAGGGCGCCGCCTGGGCGTCGCGCAGTAGGCCCGAGTTGTTCAGGGCGCTCCTGGGGCCTGCGCTCGTTCCATGCGCCGGAGCCACCTGCCGGTCCGGGCTCGGCACGGCGCCGTCGAGCGACTGACGCGGGCGAAGGCTGCGTTGCCGACGGCCCGGCCGAGGCAGGCGTCCATCCGGTCCACGGCACCGAATAGCGGGAAGGCATGGGCCAGCTGCAAAGTGAGATATGGGCCGTCGGCGCGCCACGCGGCGTCGTGTCGGGCGACCGCCGGTCACGAAGAGCGACCAGATCGAGGCCCGGGTAGGCCGGGTAGATCATTGGCGGCACCGGCGTCACTCGGAGGGCGGCGAAGGTGTTCTGGTCCCGTTCGTCGTGCAGCTGGAGGGCGTGGACCGCCGTCGAGTTGCCGTAGCCGCAATGAGGCTGTCGGTGTCGAGAACGGGCACATCTCCTGACAGAACCTGAACCCGACATGCGCCGGCAACAGCGTGATCGCCGATCACGTTTACCGGGTTCGTTCAGCACGTCCACGATCAGGTGCCCCGAAGCACCTCCGAGTACGCCGAGAGATATCGAGTCAGCCCAGTCCGCGATCTCGCCGCGCTCGTTCCTGGCGTCGTGCCTCTGGTCCTACATCACGTCCGGGCTCTCCCCGGGCAGTACGGCTGGCAGCGCTTTCTCGGTACCATGATCCAGATGCCCTGCCTGGCCCAACCGAGCTCGCGTACGCCTGAACATACCGCCGGAGTCAGGCGGCTGAACAGGTGAACCTGCCCGCGGCTGTGGCTACGATCACGCAGTTCCGGTACCCCCGAAGCAGCGGTAGCGCATCGGAGGCGGGCTTTGGGGTTCGTGCGGGGGTTCCTGCCGTGGGTCCTGTACTGGGTGCTGATCGGCAACGTGGTGTTCCGCCTGGTGGTGTGCCTCGTGCTCGCCGTTGCGGTCGGGACACAGGTGGTGTCCAGGCTGCGCCGCCAGCCCTGGCGCGTCTTCGAACTCGGCAGCCTCGTGGTGTTCGCGATCCTGACGCTTGCCGCCTTCGTGTTCGCCGAGGCCGTCCTCGAGCGCTGGCTCCAGCCGCTGGGCAACCTCGGTCTCTTCCTGGTCGGGCTCGTCGGGCTGCTCGTCGGGCGGCCGTTCGTCTGGGAGTACACCGCCGACGTCGTTGACGCCACGGTCGCTCGCAGTGACAGGTTTCGCGGCGTGACCACCACCATGACGTGGTTGTGGGTCGCGGTCTTCGCCGCCATGACGGTTGTCACGATGATCCCGCCCCTTGTCGACGAGGCCGCGACGATCCACGACACCGGGTTGCTGTCCGTCCTCTGCTACTGGGTGCTCCCCTGCGTGCTGCTCGGGCTGGCCGCGTCGGCGTCGGGCCTTGTCCCGCCTTGGTTCGAGAGCCGCTCCGCGCCGGTCGAGCACCGTGAGACCGAGGAGACGCCGGCCGTTGCGACGCAGTCGTCGGCGCCGCCTGACATCGCGTCCGACACCCTTGTGCTCGACGTGCCGCAGGACTCCCGCCACGACGAGCCGTTCGCCGTGACAATCCACGGGGCGCCAGCCGGTTCCGCGGTCGAGCTGACGGCGACCGGCAACGATCTGCACGGGCGCTTGTGGCGGTCTGCTGCCAAGTTCGCCGCGCCGGTGCCGGGCCCCGTCGACATCGCCGTACTCGACCCGCTGTCGGGGGACTGGGAGCGCGCCGATGGCGACGCGCCGTTGTGGGCTATGCGGTTCGCCGCCGGCGGCGTGACGCCCGACCTGTTCATTCCGCCGACCGATCCGTGGCTGGTGACCGTGACCGCCCGTGTGGAGCGGGTCGGCGAGGTTCGGCGCACGGTCCGTCGACACCCCACGGCGGCGGGTGTGCGTTGCTCCAGCGTGGAGATCGACGGCAGGCAGGGGCTGCTGACGTTGCCCCCGGGCACGGCGCCGGATGGCGGCTGGCCGGCAGTTGCCTGCTTCGGTGGTTCAGAGGGCGGCTTCGAGTCGCAGGTCGGGCACGCGATGCTGCTCGCGTCCCGCGGCTTCGCGGCGCTCGCTGCGAGCTGGGTGGACAAGGGCGCACCCGTCGTCGCGGTGCCATTGGAGCGGTTCGGCACGGCCGTCCGGTTCCTGGCAGATCATTCCGAAGTGGACTCGGACCGGGTGGCCGGCATGGCGGTGTCGCGCGGTGCGGAGGGTCTGCTGTCCACTGTCTGCGCACCCAGGGGTCCCCGTTGTCGCGGATTGGTGTTGATCAGCCCCAGTAGCGTTACGTGGCAGGCGATCGGATCCGAGGGCGAGATACCCGACACTCCATCGTGGACAGTCGCGGGTCGGGACGTGCCGTGGTTGCCGGTGCGCAGTGGCGCGCTGATGTCGCAGCTGGTGCGTAACGCGTGGTGGGTGAGCCGCGACGCCGCAGCGCACCGTCCGACGCTGATTCGACTGCGACCCGCTTACGAAGCGGGATTGCGTGGGCCGGCAACGGGGGCGGCCGATGCGCGGATCCCGGCCGAGCAGGTTGACGGCCCCCTGCTGCTGGTCACCGGAACCGAGGATGCTGTGTGGCCGTCCGGACCGATGGCGCAGGAGGTACTCGGCCGCCGGCTCCGCCCGTCCGACGAGCATCTGAGCTGCCAGGGCGCCGGGCATCTCGTCCGGCTCGGTGTACTGCCCACCGACGCCCAGTGGACGGGCGGCATCGCTCTTGGCGGCACCAGGACCGCCCAGGCCGTGGCTCAGCGCAGGGCAACGACGAGGATCACGAAGTTCCTGTCCGCGGTGACGGCGGCCGCCGGCGACCCTCGGCGCGCGGTAGGGACCCGCAGGCAGTAGCCGCGAAACCGGGAGCGGTAAGCGTCTACCCGTCGACACTCAGAAGGAGATGTCGCGCATCGACTTCGCAGATTTCCGCAACGCCTGCCGTCGTGCGGGACTGGTCGACTTCGAGCTTGCAGCTGGGTCGATGGCCGAGCGGGAGATGCCGAGTTGTCCAGCGATCCGCGGTGTGGCTCCACCCGCTCGCTGAAGCGAGCAGGAAGCTGGCTCACGCACAGCGACGTGCCACCACGCTGCCCGGGGTGGCCAGGGTGTCGAAGGCCGCGGCGACGAGCCGTCGATCCGGTCGGTCTTGACCCACGGCTGGAATCAAGCTCAGGTGCCGGATGCGTCCCTGGCCGCGACCCGTGCCTCCCGGCGCGCCCGCACCCGCGGGGCGGTCTCCGGGAGGAACAGCGCTGCGACCCCGGATACCGTGATGAGGCCGGCCGCGAGCAATATCGCCGCCGGCAGGCCGAAGTTGTCGGCCAGAATGCCGCCCAGGATCGGCATCAGGAAGGTACCGACGATCACGCCGGCGAAGTTGATCGAGCCCATCGCTGAACCCTGCTCGTCTTCCGGCAGCAGCTCGGAGACCACGGTGGCGGCGGCAAGCGGGATGATCAGGCCGTTGAAGAACGAGCTCAGCGCCAGGAACGTGGCCGCAGCCGACACGCTGAAGTCGCCGACCACGAACAGCACCATGAACACGCCGCTGAGCACACCGCCGAAGAAGATCGCCGGTTTGCGGCCGGTGAAGTCCGAGCAGTACGGCAGCAGCAGGGTACCGGCCACCCCGGCGACACCGAAAATGGACAGGATGGTGCCGGCGGTGACGAGGCTGACGCCGATCTCGTCGGTCAGGAACAGCGTGTTGTAGGCGACGCCGACCTGCAGCCAGCCGAGCGCGGCGGCCTGGATGATCATCAGGACGACCACGCTGGGGTACCGGACCACCCCGACCAGCTTGCGCCAGTCGGGCTTCGACCGGGCCCGCGTGGTCACGGCGGCCCGGGGTGGCTCGCGCATGACGAGGTACAGCGCCAGCACGACGAAGAAGAAGACGCCACCGATGATGGCGAACGCCGACCGCCACCCGAGGGCCTCGGCCATCTGCGTGATGACGATCGCGCCGATCACGCTGCCGAACAGCGGGTAGCCCATGGTGAACACCGACTGCACGAAGGCGCGTCGATTGGCCGGGAACTCGGCGGCGAGCACCGCCTGCGAGTTCGGCCACCCGACTCCGTCACCGATCCCGATGAACTCCCGGACAACGAACAGCGACCAGAAGTTCCACGTCCCGCCCATCGCCGCGGTCGCCCCCACGGCGAGGAAGGCGCCGGGCAGCAGGACCCTCCGCCGTCCGTAGTGGTCGGACAGCCACCCGGACAGCCAGCTGGTGATCGCCCAGGTGAACGAGGTCCCGGAAACCAGCAGACCCGCCTGCCAGAACGCGAGGCCGAACTCGTCTCGGATGGCCGGCAACACGAATCCGATGCCGACCCGGTTGAGCCCGACCAGCCCCCAGAACGCGGTCAGCAGACCCAGTATTGCCCACGGATACATCGAGCGGCCATTGCTCGTGGTCATCGTGATCACATCCTCGGTTCACTGGCGCACCTGGACGTCATGGGCTTGCAGCGCGGGCAACACCTCCTTGGCGAATCGCCGAATTTGACGCAGAAACAGCTCCTGGGGCATCGCACCGCGGTTGAGGTTGACCAGCACCCGGCCCGCGCCGGTGGCGTCGGCCTGGTCGATGATCCGCTGGGTGACCTCGTCCGCGGCGCCCCATGGCCATTGCTGCGCCCGCTGGGCGATGTCGTCAAGGGTCAGATTGCGGTAGTCGGCCCGCGCGCGCTGTGCGGCGGGGAGGTTCTCCGGCCGGACGTAGTCGAGCGACGAGTCGCTCACGTAGCCCGCCTTGCGCTGCAGGTCGTGTTCGGTGATGTTGCCATGGCTGAACAGGGTCTGGTTGAAGTAACGCAGGTACGGACCCGCCTCGTCGATCGCCTGCTGCTTGCTGTCGGCCACGTAGGGGCTCATCGAGAGGTGCACGTGCTCGGAGGTCCGCTCACGGCCGTGTTCGCGCAGGCAGTCGGTGTAGTGCCGGAGAACGTCCGCGCGCAGGCCGGGATGCTCCACGCCCGGCGTGATCGACACGTTGTTCCGGGCGGCCCACTCGATGGTCTCCTTGCTGCTGGTGACCGGAACCCAGATCGGCGGGTGCGGTTGCTGCACCGGCCGGGGCCAGATGGCGACGTCATGGCAGGACCAGAACTTCCCCTCGAAGGAGAAGACCTCCTCGGTCCACAGCCCGCGGATGATGTCGGCAGCCTCTTCGAACCTGGGCCGCGACTCGGCCATCGGCACGCCGAATACGGCGTGCTCGCGCGGGATTCCTCGCCCGAACCCGGCCACGATCCGCCCGTTCGACAGGCAGTCGAGCATGGCCAGCTCCTCGGCAAGCCGGATCGGGTCGTGCAGCGGCAGCAGATTGGCGTAAATGTGCAGTTTCAGCCGCGCCGTCCGCTGCGCCGCGGATGCCGCGAGCAGGTTCGGCGAGTTCATCAACCCGTACGGAGAGGTGTGGTGCTCGTTGAACCCGACACCGTCGTAACCGAGCCGGTCGAGTTCCTCCCAGGCGTCGAGGTGCTCCGCATAGGTGCGGACCGCCACCGCGGGATCGAAGTGCCGCTTGGCCAGCGGCCACGGAAGCTCCCCATCGTCCTGCTTGAGGTGCTCGACGTGCTCTGCGTAGGGCACCAGGTCGAAGACCACTACCTCCACGGCGCAGCTCCCAGCTGTGAGGTCCTGTCGGTGTTCATACAGGCATATGGAATGTCCATACGCCATCCTCTGCAGCAGTTTGGACAACGTGTACCGGTCAAGACTCCGTCTGATGTCGGCGATGGCCTGGGCAATTTGTCTCGGAGCCGCCGGCGCAGTTGCTCCTCCGCCGTTCGCCGGAGCAGCGCGAGCGCATCGCGGCTCCCGGCTCGGGCCCGCCCGTGCTGATCTCGATCTCCGGCACGTTGCACGTGATCGGCTGGGCGACCCCCTCTACCCTTATAGTGAGCGTTACATACATTGCCGAGAGGCGCCTGCGTGACGGACATGGTGGATGTCGGGGGTGCCGAATTTGCCTGCGCCGAGTTCGGAGCAGGCAGTTGCAGCCGACTTGGAGGAGGACCCCATGCCCCTGCAGACCGTTCGCACCGGAGTCACGCTGAACTACGAGGTGAGCGGTGACGGAGACCCGCTGCTACTCGTGATGGGCACCTCCGGTTCCATCCCGCTGTGGGGCGAGCTGGTGCCCCGCCTCGCCGAGCGCCACCGGGTCATCGCGTTCGACAACCGGGGCCTCGGTGGCAGCGAACGCGGCGACGGCCCGATCTCCGTGGCGTCCCTGGCGGAGGACGCCTCCGCGTTGCTCGATGCCCTCGAGGTGCCGAGGGCGCACGCCATGGGCTGGTCCCTCGGGTCGGCCGTCGTGCAGGAGCTCGCCCTCACCCACCCGGATCAGGTCGCCTCGGCCGTCCTGTGCGCGACATGGGCCCGAAGCGACGGCTACCAGCGCGCGCTGCTCTCCGCGTTCCGGCTCCCGTATGCCGTTCGGGACATGGAAACGGCGCTGGCCGTGTCGGGGCTGACGTTCTCGCCCGAGCTGCTGAACCGTCCCGATCTGGAGCAGCAGCTCGCACCGCTGCTCCCCGCTCTCCCCCAGAACGAGGAGCAGATGGCGGTCACCGTGGAGCAGTGGGATGCCGACCTCGCGCACGACACCCTCGACCGGCTCAGCGGGATCGAGGCGTCGACCCTCGTCGTGGCCGGCGAACAGGACATGCTCACCCCGCCGCGGCAGGCGAGAGCCGTGGCCGACGCCATCCCCGATGCCAGGTACGAGCTGGTGACCGGGCCCGGCTCCAGCCATAGCCTGCACCTCGAACGCCCCGACGACCTGCTGAGGATCGTCACCGGTTTCCTCGACGAGCACCGCACGCTGTAACGCGCATCATCCGGCGTCCTCCGACAGCCCACCGGATGGTGAGCCGCCGCCACACCTGTCCAATTCGATCCAGCTCGGGCAAGCACTCGCGGGCGCCACTGCCGGCGACCGAGCTGTCGATCGTCTCGACCCGCGACCGCCGTTCCTTGCGCCGGACGCAAGTACGCAGCAGTGGCCTCATCCACCGGCGACGGCAGGGCCGAGGGCCGAGCCGTCACCGACGACGGGCTCGCACCCAAGGCGGTCGCCGCCCAGCAGAAGATCACGTTCGCCGACTCCGCGGTCGTGGCCGAGGTGAACGTGCACGCGACACCCGAGGGCGGGTTCACGCTGAGCGCGGCTGCACGTGGAGTTCGGCGGGCTGGACCAGGCCACCGCCGACCAGCTGGTGCAGGCAGCTCACGCAGTCTGCCCCTACTCGAACGCCACCGGGGCAACATCGACGTCACCGTCGACGCGACCGTCGGCTAACGGTCCACCCCAGGCATCGGCACGGATACCGCAGTCGCACCCCGCGGAGCGGCGGTCGGGCCTACGAGTTCGGCCCGGCCGCCGCCGTGAGCCCGCTATGCGAGAGCCCTCCTGTTCTCGGCGACCCGGTGCGCGAAGGTGTGCGCGGGCCGGCCGGCGAGCTCGTCGACGTCACCCGAGACAGGTAGGGCGGCGCTTCCGGCCCGAAGGTGCCGAACACCGAGTCGACCACGATTTCGGGTGTCCCCTCCGGGGGTGAACGCGGAGGGGACACAGTGCGCGCCTCCGCGCTGCGTGCGCTGCTCCAGGACACCCCCGCGAACCTGACGCCGGGCGAGTCCTCATCCTGACCGAGCTGCTGACGCGAATCGGCGCCCCCGGCTGACCGCCGATGGATTACATGGGACGCCCCTCTCCGGTTCAGAGCTCGACGTGCCCTCGCTCGGTGCTGGGCGGCGTCCCGCCCGACTGCGGGAACAGGGCGAGGACCGCCGCGCCGGCGCGCATCAGAGCCACGATGTAGGAGCCGTTGTCGTAGGTCTCCGTGGTGATGCCGAACCTCAGTGCTGGTGGATCGGCAGCAGGCCGGTCATGCCCTGCTCGGTCGAGCCAGGCCGAACTCCCGTGTCCGCGGGAGCTAGTGTCCCGAGTCGAAAGTCCACCACGTATCTCGACGGCCCAGCTCCACGCTGAGCGCACCGAACTTCCGACTCGGGACACTAGCCTGGATGCTGGGAACCAGCGCAAAGATGAGGTGGAGCACCGATGGCACAGACAGCCGGCCGGACCCGAGGTACCGGCACGGCGCAGTCGTCACCGGTACGCGAACGGATCCTCGCCGCCGCCGACGAACACTTCTACGCCGAAGGCATCCGAGCCGTCAGCGCCGACAAGCTGATCGCCGCGGCAGGCGTCAGCAAGGTCACCTTCTACCGGCACTTCCCCTCGAAGGACGATCTGGTCCTGGCCTACCTCGACGGTCGCGCCGCACTCGAACGCCACGTGCTGGAACAGTTCCGCGAGGAGGCCGGCGACGCCTGCGCCACCCTCCTCGCCATCGCTCGGGGCATCTCCGACCTGAGCTGCTCCCCCGGATTCCGCGGATGCCCGTTCATCAACGCCGCAGCCGAGTACGCCGACCCCACCCACCCCGCACGACAAGCCATTGCCGCCCACCGCGCCTGGTTCACGTCGTTCCTGACGGACCTGCTCCGGGAGATGGCCATCCACGACCCCGAAACGGTCGCCGACCAACTGCTCATCCTGCGCGACGGGGCAATGGTCACCGGCTACCTCGGACCCGACCCGGCCACCCTCATCGACACCCTCGTCGAAGCCGGACGCGCCGTGATCGACAACGCAGTAGCGAACACAACCCTGCCGAGCGACACATCGCGGTGAGCAGGCCGAGCGAGAGCGCGAGCACCAGAACCAACGCGAGCACGAACTGCCCCGGTTCGACGATCCGCTCACACCGACCGGGCCCCGCATCGACAGCTGGTTGAGCCGACCCGATTGGGCCGCCAGCCACCACCCCGAGCTGCAGGTCGAGCCACCCGGCCGAGAACCGGCCGATCACGGGTCGGGCCGTCCCGCGGCGGCCTCACCACCAAGATCCGCCTCGCCTACGAGCAGGGCCGCACACGCCCCGAGCTGGTGTTCACCGCCGGCCAGCGCGCGACAGCCCACAGCTCGTCCCGGTGCTCGAACAGATCCGGGTACCGCCCGGGGCCCGGGCGACCGCGTAGCCGCCCGGATCGGGTGCTGGCCGACAAGACCTACTACTCACGCGCCAACCGCGCCTACCTGCGCTCCCGCCAGATCCCAGCAACCATCCCGGTCAAGGCCGACCAGGTCGCGAACCGGATCAAGCGAGGCTCCCGCGGTGGGCGCCCACCGACAGCTCAGGCCGGCGGCCAACTCCGCAGGGCGGCGTCGGCGACTCGTCGGAGGTCTTCGCCGGACGCGCCGCCCGCCGCCTGCACGGCGATGCCGCGCTGATGGGACGACCACACAGTGCGTGACTACGCTTCGGTGCCCAAACGCATCGCCCATCCCGAGGCCGGACTCCTCGAGTTCGACATCGAGATCGTCACCGCACCCCACGCCCCCGATCAGCACCTCGTCGTGTACACGGTCGAGCCCGACTCGTCCACGGCCCGGGTACTGCCGATTCTGGCCAGCTGGGCCACACCGGAGAGCGCCCTGACCGGACCACAGGACTGACGCAGCACGCAGGGGGTGAACGGGTCCACCATGGCGCTGCCCTCGAACCCCGGGTTGAGCAGCTCGACCCCCACTACGGGCGCCGCAAGGGCCGGCCAGAGGTCGTCGATGAGCTTGCGGCGTTCGAGCCATGGCCGACCGAGCTGCCGTGGTGCAGCCACACCCGGTGTCCTGTCCGTGGCACCGCGTCCTCGCCAACCGCTGGTCACTCGTCCGGGGAAGACGAGAGGTGGAGGACGAGAGGTGGTCGATCAGGTCGAGGACGGTCGTGCTCATGGACAGCAGCGGGCCCGCCCTGGAGATGGTGCCCTGGCCGCCCCCGCTACGCCGACCGCCGACGGGTCATCCTGCCTTCTGCGCGCCGAACCGCAGGCCGTCGAAGAAGATCGCCGTGATGCGCACGGCTTCGTCCTGCCAGCCTTCCGTACGCATCCCGCAGATGCCTCCGAGCGCGCGGAGCACGGTGCGGCCGCCGATGTCGCCACGGATGGTTCCGGCTGCCGCGCCCGCGTCGAGGAGCTGATCGAGGGCCCGCGCCATTCCCGCGCGGGCGTCCTCGAAGATCGGCGAGTCCGTCGCCATGATGCTCTCCAGCGCGGCCGCCATTCCCCTACCCACGGCCGCATGCTCCACGAGCAGCAGCAGGAAGCGCCGCAGGGCCTCATCGGGGCCGTGCCGCGCGAGGAGCTCCGCGGGCGCGGCGCACAGCTGGTCGACCTCCGCGCGGTACACCTCCTCGACGAGGGCTTCGCGCGTCTCGAAGTGCCGGTAGAGCGTGCCGACCGCGACCCCGGCGCGCCGGGCGATCTCATCCACGTGCGCGTCGGCATCGCCCGCGAGGAACGCCTCCCGGGCCGCGGCCAGGAGCGCCTCGCGGTTGCGCCGCGCATCGGCGCGCAGCGGGCGTGACGAGGACAACGCACCTCCATAAGGTGAGTCTGGTTCCGGTTGTGTAGGGTTTCCGGAGTCGGGTTCATCTTACTGGAGGAGCAGTCCATGACGGTTCCGGACGAGGAGCTCAGCGACCTCCGGGTACTGGTCACAGGCGGCAGCCGGGGGCTCGGCGCGGCGACCGCCCGTCGATTCGCCGCCGCAGGCGCGACAGTGCTGACCGCATCGCGCAGCGCGCCCCCGGAGGACCTGCCGGCCATCTTCATCCCCGCGGACCTCGCGACGGAGCACGGAGCAGCGGAGCTCGGCCGCCGGGTCCTCGACCGCGTGGGCGGGGTCGATGTCCTGGTCGACAACGCGGGCGCCGCGAGCGCCCCGGCACCCACCCTGGAGCGGTCCGACCAGTCGTGGCGTGCGGACCTGGACATGAACCTGCTCAGCGCCGTGCGGCTCGACCGCACACTGGTCCCGGGAATGGTCGAGCGCGGGTCCGGCGTGGTCGTGCACGTCTCCTCGATCGCGAGCCGCCTGCCGCAGCGCACCGAAGCGTCCTACGCGGCGGCGAAGGCGGCACTCAACGCCTACAGCCGCGAGCTGGCCACCGAGGTGGGCGAGCACGGGGTGCGCGTGGTGTGCGTCCTGCCGGGCTTCGTGCTCACCGAAGGCGCCCGCGCGCACCTCCAGCACATCGCCGACCAGCACGGTGCCGGCCCGGACGAGGTGCAGCAGCAGATCGTGGACCACCTGAACGTGCCGATGGGCCGACCCGGCGACCCCGAGGACGTGGCAGAGATGATCGCGTTCCTCGCGTCCGGACACGCGAAGTGGCTCACCGGAGCGCAGTTCCGGGTCGACGGCGGCATCCTCCCGGTGGTGTGACGAGCATGAAGATCAACCTCGTCTCTGTGGTCATCGACGCTGGCGAACCGGAGTCCGAGAGTGCGTTCTGGCACCGGCTGCTCGGCGGCTCGATCGCGAAGACCGACACGCACCACTTCATCCAGATCGACGGATTCCCGGTGTTCGTGATCCAGCGAGCACCGGGGCACATCCCCCCGAACTGGCCGGAGGGCAACTCGCAGCAGTTGCACATCGATCTGACGACGGACGACCTCGCGGCCGCGGACAGGGCGGCGCTCGAGGCAGGTGCACGTCGGCTTCGGCCTCTCGACGACGTCGATCCTGCATCACAGAACGGCGGACGGGTCTACGCCAGCCCCGCCGGACACCCCTTCTGCCTCCGGTCGGCCTGAGACCATCGCGTCCGTCAGGAATCGATCCCAGCGCGGCCGTGCCGTCGGGCCAGGCCGCGAACCAACGAGACGAACGGCGCGACGTGCGAGCTGTGCCTCGCCCCGTGGAGGCTGCGGTCACCGAACCACCGCGACGGTGACATGCATCGCAGTTTCTTGCAGTGGTCGAACTCAACGCGGAACAGTGTCCAACGTAGTAGACGTACTAGTTCGTTCACGTCGTATGTCAAGTCGGAAGGCTCACCATGACCACCGCTGTCGCCGCGAGTACGACGGGAATCGCGTCCGCTCTTCGCAGGCTGTATTTCGTCCGCTTCGGGTTCGCGATCGTCTGGGCCGGGCTGATGCTCGTGGTCGGGTCGAGCATCGGGCCGCTGAGCGCCGCGCTGATCGTGCTCTACCCGCTGTTCGACGTGGCCGCCGCGATCGTCGACGCCCGCTCGTCCCGGGCGACCGGATCGGCCCTCGGCCTGTACGTGAACATCGCGATCAGCTCGCTCACCGCCATCGGCCTGGTCGTCGCCGTCATGTCCGGCATCCCGGCCGTCCTGCGGGTGTGGGGCGCGTGGGCCGTCGTCGCGGGGATCGTCCAGCTCGTCGTGGGCCTCGGCCGCCGCAAGCTGGGAGGCCAGTGGGCGATGATCGCCAGCGGAGGCATCTCCGTCCTCGCTGGCACGTCGTTCTTCCTGCAGGCAACCGGCGAAGGGGCGACGCTGAGCAACGTCGCCGGCTACGCGGCGCTCGGCGGGATCTTCTTCCTCGTCTCCGCGCTGCGTCTCGGCCGCACCGCGACCGGCGGTGAGCAGGACTCGGTGGTCGACGTCGCAGGTGGTCCTCACTGAAGCGGAAGCCGCCCTGAGGCACGGCGCGTTCGTCGGCGGTGACCGCGTGCCGGCCCACGGCCGGTCGCTCGTCGACCTCGGCTCCGCGGGCACGGGCGACGATGGTGTCGCCGGCGGCGCGGGCCTGGTACTTGCCCTGGCTCCGTAGGCCTGACTGCGGCTGTTGCCGCGGAAGCCGGCAAACGCGTGCGAACCGTCGACCACGACCACGACCACGACCTCGCCGCCGTCGCCGGAGCCGCCCTGCACACCGACGGATACCAAGAGCACGCCGCATGGTCGTCGACGAGACAGGAAGGTGATCGTCGGCTTCACCCTCGTCGGGCCGGACGTCGCCGAACTCCTGCACGCCGCAACCATCGCCGTCACCGCAGAAGTGCCACTCGACCGGCTCCGGCCCGCCGTGCCCGCCTTCCCCACCCTCGGCGAGGTCTGGCTCCGGCTCCTCGAAACCTACGAACACGCCGCCTGAACACCATCACGACCGGCCGGCGGCAGGCCGGCGCGCACGTCGCCCCAACGCGCCCCGAGAGCGGGCGCGATCCTTGCGAGGAGATGCTTCGATGACCACGACAAACGTCCGCCCCACCGACGTCGAGACCTTGATGGCGGCGGTCCGCTCGGCGGTGCCGCTACTCGCCGCGAACGCGCGCCGCGCCGATCGCGACCGCCGGCTGCCCCCGAGAGCATCGCGGCGCTGCAGGACGCCGGCGCGTTCGCCCTCGCCACACCGGTCCGGTTCGGCGGCCTGGGCGCCGACCTCCCCACCACCGTTCGCGTGATATCCGAACTCGGCCGCGGTTGCCCGTCCTCGGCCTGGCTGGTCGCGGTGAGCGCCGAGGCGCAGCCGGCCTTCACCCCGCTCATGTCCGAGGACGTGCTCGTGGAGTTCTACTCCGACCCCGACACGCGGCTGTGCGGTGCCGGGAACCCGCCCGGCCGCGGACGGCGGGTGACCGGGGGTGTGCGCGTCTCCGGGCGTTGGCCCTACGCCTCGGGCTGCGAGGACGCGCCGTGGGCCATCACCCCGGTCATGGTGAGGGACGGTGACGGGCCCCCCGAGCTGGTGGTCGTGCTCGCGCCGACCTCGGACCTGGACATCGAGCGCACCTGGGACACCGCCGGAATGCGCGGCACCGGCAGCCACACGCTGGTAGCCGACGACGTGTTCGTGCCCCAGGCCCACGTACTGCCCCTGCCCACGGGCCCGAACGGCGCACCGGACCTGTTCTCCGGCCGGCCGGCCGGCCCCCTCGCTGGCGGCGTCACGCTGCTCGCCGCGCTGGTCGGAGCCGCTCGCGGAGCACTGGACGTGGCCGGTTCCACGCTCCACGAGCGCAAGCCGCCGATGACGCAGTACGACAGCCTCGCGGCCTCGCCCGGCGCCCGGCACTGGTTCGCCGAAGCCACCCACCTGATCGAGAGCGCCCAGCACGACCTGCTGGTGCTCGCGGCGGAGATCGACCAGCTCATGGCCGAGCCCACCCTCGCCGACCGGGACACCACGACCCTGCGCATGCGGCTGAACTCGATCGTGCAGCGGTGCCAGGAAGGGGTGAACCTGCTGCTGGACCTCAATGGCGCCTCCAGCTTCGCCGCCGACAACGCACTGCAACGGTTCTGGCGTGACCTGCACGTCGGCAGCCGGCACGTGCAGTTCAACCCGTACCTCGCACTGGAGAACCACGCCAAGGTGCTCGCCGATGCCGAGGTCACCACAACGCCTGCATGAACGCCCGGGCGTCGTTTCCCGGGGCGACCTGTTCGACATGCACGGTGATCGAGGACGAGATGGGACGTGACGACGAGATGACAACCGTATCCGGGGAGCGTGGCGGCGGGCAGCGGCCCTCTCCCGGAACCGGGACCGCCGGTGGCACGACGACGCTCGTCATCGCTGCGGCTGTGCTCTCCGGCTGCGGGCAACCAGCTACGTCGTCAACCGAGGTGCCCGGGAGGTCGGCCGCTGGACTGGCCAAGGTCGTGCAGCTCGCAGCCCAGCGGGCCACGGTCTCCGACCGGGTGGCCGCCGCCAAGCTCGGTACCGGGCAGCCGGTGACGGACCCGGAACGCGAGGCCGTCGTCGTCGCGGACGCCCGGGCGCAGGCCGATCGTGACGGCGTCGATCCCGAGTGGGTGGCCCGCGTGGTCGCCGACCAGATCGCAGCCAGCATCCAGGTGCAGAACGATCTGCTCCGGCAGTGGACCGAGCATCCGGACTCCCGACCGGCAGAGCGCCCGGACCTCGCGCAGGTCCGGCCCGAGATCACCTGCATCAGCAACGAGCTGGTCGCCGCGCTGAAGATCGCCGAACCGGCTCGGGCACAGGAGGACTGCTCGTCGTCACTGGCCGCGGCCGCACAGGCGCATGCCGGGGAGCTGGATGACATCCACAGGGCTGCACTGGACCGGGCCTTGCAGTCCGTCTGCGATCAGGCTCCGAGCTGAGGGCACCGGAGAGCCGAGAGGCGAACGACAATCCGCTGTAGCGAACCTCGACGCTGAACATCCGGACGGAAAGGCCCCCTCCGGTCCCCAGGTCGCACGACGAACACCGGCTCGTGGGCTACCGGGCACCTGGTCACCGGGCGGCGAGGTGGGCGGTGAAGAAGGTGCCGAGCTTGGCGACGGCCTGGGTGACATGCTCGTCGGTGTCGGAGAGGGACACGTCGGTGGCGCCGTCGATGACGACGAGCTCCCTTCGGTTCGGCCGCCCTGTCGATGGCCTCGCGACTGGTGTACGCCGTGAACCCGGATCAGCAGCTCATCGCACTGTCCGCCACGCCCGGCCCGCCCGCCCACGACGGCCTGCGCCTCCTCGCCTCCTGGGCCGCCGCCCCGACCACGCCCCGGCGGTCGCCGGGCGACTCGCTCGACCGTCCGCGCACCCCGTGGACGCCCGCCGCCGGCCGTGACCGCTCAGGGGACCCTTGCGACACCGACGTAGAAGCCGCTCCGCTCGGGTGCCGGTGCCGGTTCCTCCTGGTACCACCCGGTAGCGGATACCAGCCCCGGCGCGACGAGCTCCAGTCCTTCGAAGAAGGGCTCGATCTCACTGCGGGTGCGCAACCGCAGCGGGATCTCGCCCTTCTCGTACGCGGCCTCGATCTTCCCCTCCCATTCCGGATGCTGGTCGGACGTCCCGTGCGAGAGGAACAGGAAGCTGCCCGAGGGAAGTGCTTCCAGGAAGGTGCGCACGATGCCGTACGGGTTCTCGTCATCGGGCAGGAGTGCAGGACGGCGAGCAGGGACAGGGCGACGGGACGTTCGAAGTCGAGTTGGTCACCAGCGCGTTCGAGGATCGTCGCGGGCCGCCGCACATCCGCCTGGAGGAAGGCCGTCACGCCCTCCGGAGTGCTGGTCAGCAGCGCTCCCGCATGACGCAGGACGATCGGGTCGTTGTCCGCGTAGACGATCCGAGCGGCGGGGCTGACCGCCTGCACGACCTGGTGCATGTTGGGCTCGGTGGGGATTCCTGAGCCGATGTCGAGGAACTGGTCGACACCGTTCTTCGCCAGCCAGGCTGCGGCGCGTTGCATGAACTCCCGGTTCCGGACCGCGTTTCCGCGCGTTTCCGCGGGCAGGGCCTCGCCGACCTCCTGGTCGACGGGGTAGTTGTCCTCGCCGCCCAGCAACCAGTCGTAGACGCGGGCCGGGTGGGGCTTGCTGGTATCGATGATGGAGTGGGACGCACCGCACGTCACTGCACACTCTTTCGGGTCGTCGAACCGGCTGGCCGAGAGGGGTCCCCCGCTACCGGCCGGGTCCTGGGTCTACGCGGGGCGCGCTTCGCCGGGCGAAATGCGTGAGCCGGCCGGCGAGTGCCACGACGAGGCCACGGAGCTCGCCCGGTCGTTCGATGACGAACGGCAGGTCCAGCGATGCGAGCACGGCGGGCAGCCAGTCGAGCCGTTCCCGACGTGCAGGTACAGGCAGCTCGGCTCGGCCTGGGCAAGCGGCAGGACCTCGCGCAGTGCGCCGAGGTAGGCCGACCGCTGGCCGGGCTCGATGGTCGGGGTGACGACCATGTGCAGCGGGACCCCGGGCTCGATCACCTCCCAAATCGGCCCCGCGAGACGGTCGGGGTCGGTGAAACGGGCGACATCCGTCATTCCAGATTCCTTTCGTGTTCGGGAGCACCAGCGGACGGGGCCGAAAATCCGCCTCACGCGGCCGGGTTGGAGTGGAGTGCGATCTGGCTACCCGTGAGGCACGAGGCCCGGGAGGAAGCGAGAAGCGCGATGACCTCGAAGTGACCCGAACCCGGACACGGTGGTAGACTAACTAGTACGTTCCTCTGGCAAGTCGGCATCAACCCGGACCGACTGCGCGTGAGTGACACCGGTAGCGCTCGACCGAATCGCCGGCCGACCACCGGACCGACGACCCGAACCGGCGTCGACCTCGAGAACGCCCAGGTCGTGGCCCACCCACCTGCCGTCGGCACCCCTGGCGTCCGGCAGCAGACTCGCGCGTCGGTTGGGCTGGACAGCGGAGCGGCCGTGTCATGAGCGCGGGTCCCAGTGTAGTGAGCGTTACACGAGTGAGGATGTCGAGGACAGGTCCACCGCGGTCCACCATCCCTCGGGCGCGCCGACACCGTTCGCGGACGCGCCGCAGATCGAGCGGGCCGCGGATTACCTGCGCGAGACCGTTGCGCTCGACAGGGCTGACCACGCCAGTTCGCCGTCGATCACGGCGGCCGCCGGAGTATCCCGGCCCGGAGCGAGCGGCTACAGGTCCGGCTGTCGCTGAACAGCACCCGCACGTAGCCGGGTGAGGTCCTCCTCGCAGACGATGAGCCAGGCCGTCGACACCGAGGCGCCGGTGCGTCGTTCTCGCTGGAACCACCAGTACATGCCGATCCGACCATCGTTCCGGGTGGCCGGAACGATTCGATACAGTCGGGCGACGCGAGACGGCGAACGGGTCCCCGAACCGGTGCGCGAAATGCGCGGCGATCCATCGGTGGACCGACCGAGCGCGTCACCGACGCCTATTCGGCAGCGCAAAATGCAGCGACGGTGCCGGTCGACTTCCCGGAGGCCTGACCGGCGGAGGGGGGCTCGGACCGGTCCGGCCGCCATGACCGCCGGGGTCGTGACGAGCAACGCCCGGTGATCGACGGGACCGGGACACAACGGCACCGGTGCACCGCATATCCCGATCCTGACGATCGGGTCCCGCCCCGCGCCCTGGCATACCCCGGTTCAGCCGCTTGCCGGCAGCGCTGCGTCGAGCAGAGTCGCGGCGGCAGCCCTGGCCGCCCGTGGTCGAGGATCAGGGCGACGCGGCCGCAGGCCGGGAGCCCGTCGGCGGCGATGTGCATCGCGAAGAGCCGGGCCTTCCGCGAGATCCGCCGGGTCATCTCCACGAGGATCGCCGGCTCGCGCCGGCCCGCGTCGAGCACCGCGCGCTTGCGGACGGCCAGCAGCTCGCTGTCCACCATCGCGACGCACGAGGCGTAGCGCGGCAGTCCGTCGAAGCAGGTCGACTCGCCGATGCCGGCCCGGGCTCCGCGTAGGAGAGCACCCGCTCGGTGCCGTCGGCCCGGGTCAGGTAGAGCCGCAGCCGGCCCCGCACGACCTGGTAGAAGGCGCTCCTTCCTGGTCAAGGGGCTGGCGGAGGGACCAGGGAACGCTCATACACGAACGCTCGTTAGCTCGGCGATGAGGCTCACCAGCCGCTCGACGACGGCGTCGATGTCCGCTCGCGTCGTCCGGTGGTTCGCCACGCAGGCCCGTATGCCGTCCCGCCCGTCGACGACGGCCGGCCCGAGCAGCGCGGTGCCCTCGGCGGCGAGCCGCGCCAGCAGCGCCGCATGGCCGTCGGGCGACAGGCCCGGCACCTCGACGCACACGGCGGTGAGCGTCGCCGGCGCCATCAGCCGCAGCGACGGCTCGTCGTCCACGCGGCGGGCCAGGTGGGCGGCCAGGTCGAGCATCCCGGACAGGGCCGAGCGGAAGGCGTCCGTGCCGAAGGTCCGCAGCGCGGCCCAGACCTTCAGCGCCTTGAAGTTGCGCGAGAGCTGGGGGCCGTAGTCCATGTAGTCCCGCATCAGCGGGTCCTCCTGGACCGTGAGGTAGGAGGAGGAGTAGGCGTACGCGCGGCGCAGCTTCTCGGCGTCCCGCACGATCAGGCAGCCGGCCTCGAGCGGCGCGAACAGCAGCTTGTGCGGGTCCAGGGCCACCGAGTCCGCCCGCGAGACCGCGCCGAAGAGGTGGGCGGTCTGCTCGGCCAGCACGAACAGGGCGCCGTATGCCCCGTCGACGTGCAGCCACAGCTTCTCCGCCTCGGCCAGGTCCGCGATCTCCGCGATCGGGTCGACGGCCCCGGTCGTGACCGTGCCGGACGTGGCGACCACGCAGAACGGGTCCCGGCCGGCCTCCCGGTCGGCGCGGATCGCCTCGGCCAACAGGTCCGTCCGCATCCGCTGGTGCTCGTCGGTCGGGATGCGCCGGACGTTGTCCAGGCCGAGCCCGAGGATCGCCGCCGCCTTGTCCACGCAGCGGTGCGCCTCCGCCGAGGTGTAGACGATCAGCGGAGCGCCACCGGCCTGCAGGCCCGCGGCCCGGAAGTCCGGGCGGCGATCGTGCAGCGCGACGGTCAGGGCGTTGAGCGTGGCGATCGAGCCGCCGCCGGTCAGGATGCCCCCGCAGCGCTCGGTGTCGAAGCCGAACAGGCCCGCCAGCCAGGTCAACACCGTCCGCTCGACCACGCTCGCCGCGGGCGAGAGCTGCCAGAAGTTGCAGTTCTGGTTCAGCGTGGCCGCCACGGCCTCGGCGTAGGCACCGATCCCGTTGGGCGGGCCCAGCACGTAGGCGAGGAAGCGCGGGTGCGAGACCGCGGTCGAGTTGGGCAGGATCCGCTCGTCGAGGTCGCGGAAGAAGCCCTCGACCCCCACCCCCTCCGCCGGGAACCCGTCGTCCAGGAGCGCCTGCAGGGCGCCCCGGTCGACCTCCGGCAGGATCGGACGCTCGGCGAGCCCCCGCTCGTGGTCGTCCAGGAAGCGGCCGAGCAGCTCGTTCGCGAGGCGGCGCTCGCCGTCGTCCAGGATCAGGCTCATCTGACGCCCCCAGTTCTACGGTGCAGCCAGATTATTCAAGAAGTGCCGGCAGATGGTGCCAACCTGCGCAGCTCTGCCGCCTATGCGTAGCATGATTGACCGTGGATCGCCTCGATCACGCAATCATCGACCACCTCGTCCGGGACGGTCGAATACCCAACACCGAGCTCGCGCAGCGGGTCGGGCTCTCGCCGTCGCCCTGCCTGCGCCGCGTCCGGGCGCTCGAGGAGAGCGGCGTGATCACCGGGTACCATGCCGCGGTCAGTCCGGCCGCGATGGGCCGGGGGCTGCGGGTGCTCCTGCACGTCGACATGGCCGACCAGCGCCAGGGCACGGTCGAGGCCTTCGAGGCCGCCGTCCAGGAGATCGACGAGGTCGTCGGCTGCCGTCGGATGTTCGGCAACCCGGACTACCTGCTCGATCTCGCGGTGAGCGACCTCGATGCCTACGAGCAGCTGTACATGGCCACGTTGACCGCGCTGCCCGGCGTCGCGACGACCAAGTCCCAGTTCATCATGAAGGTGGTCAAGCAGACCCCCGGCTTCGGCGTCGCGGGGCACTAGGTTCCTCGCCGTCGAGGGCCTTCTGCGCGGCCTCGACGGCGTCGACGATGCCCTGGTAGCCCGTGCAGCGGCAGATGTTGCCCGACATCTCCGCGCGGATCCGCTCGCGGTCCGCGTCCGGTTCGGTGTCGAGCAGGTGCAGGCCGCTCATCAGCATCCCGGGGGTGCAGAAGCCGCACTGCAGCCCGTGGTGCTCCACGAACGCCTCCTGCAGGGGGTGCAGCTCGCCGTCCGGTCCCTGCAGTCCCTCGATCGTCGTGATCGAGGAGCCGTCCGCCTGCACGGCGAACATCAGGCAGGCGCGGACCGGCTCCCCGTCCACCAGCACGGTGCAGGCACCGCACACCCCGTGCTCGCAGCCCAGGTGCGTGCCGGTGAGGCCGCAGTCCTCGCGCAGCGCGTCGGCCAGCGTGCGGCGGGGTTCGACGTCGACGTTGGCACGCTCGCCGTTGACGCTGAAGGTGATGTCCACTGTGGCTCTCCTAGTCGATCCCGGCGGTGGCGAGCGCCCGGCGCACCATCTCTGCCGCGATCGCGCGGCGGAAGGGGACCGTGCCGTGGAGGTCGGCCGTCGGCTCGATCTCCGCCGACGCCGCCCGCGCGGCGTCGGCGGCCGAGCCGCCGCCGGCGAGGACCCGCTCGGCCTCCGTGGCCCGCACCGGGACCGCGCCGACTCCACCGAGGGTGACCCGGACCGCCCCGTCGATCTCCGCAACTACCGCGGTGACCAGCGCGAAGTCGCCATGCCGGCGGGAGAACTCGGCGAAGCCCCAGCGCGTCGGCTGCGGGAACCGCACGCGGACGATCATCTCGTCGTCCTCGAGCGAGGTCATCAGCGCGCTGACGAACAGCTCCTCCGCCGGGACGGTCCGCTGGCCCGCGGGCCCGGCGACGGTGATCTGCGCCGCCGTGCCCGCGGCGACGACGGGAAGCTCGGCGGAGGGGTCCGCGTGGGCGATGCTGCCGCCGGTGGTGCCGCGGGTGCGGATCGCCGTGTGCCCGATCCACGTGGCGGCCTCGGCGAGCAGCGGGTGGTGCTGCTGCTCCACCAGCCGGCTGTGCCGCACCAGGGCGCCGACCTCGATCGCGCCGTCCACCGGCCGGATCGCGCTCAGGCCGGGGATGCGGTTGACGTCGACGAGCACGCTGGGCCGGGCCATCCGCAGGGCCAGCACCGGCACCAGGCTCTGCCCACCGGCGAGGATCTTGCCATCCCCGCCGGCCTCGCCGAGGACCTTGACGACCTCCTCGACGCTGCCGGCGCGGACGTACTCGAACGGGGCGCACTTCATGCGCTCACCTCCCCCGGAAGACGGGCGGCCGCTTCTCGGTGCGGGCGAGCCGACCCTCGGCGAAGTCCTCGCTCACCCAGCACCCCTCGAACGCCGCGTCCAGCTGCTTGCCCAGGAGCTCGTCGAGCCCCGGTTCGAAGACCTCGTTGAGCACGCGCTTGGAGTAGGCCTGGGTGAGCGGTGCCAGCTCGGCCATCTGCCGCGCCCAGGCCACGGCCTCGTCGGTGGTACCGGCCAGGTCCGCGAGCCCGCCGGCCAGGGCGGCGTCCGCCTCGATCTGGTCGCAGGCCAGCAGCAGCCGCCGGGCCACCCCGTTGCCGGCCAGCAATGCCAGCCGGCGGATGGTCCACGGGTCCACGGCGAGCCCGAGGCGTGCGGTCGGCACGGCGAACCGGGCCCGCGGCGCCACGACCCGGAAGTCCGCGGCGATCGCCAGCTGGGTGCCGGCGCCGATGGCCGGGCCGTTGACCGCGGCCACGACCGGTACCGGGGCGTCCGTGACGGTGTGCAACATGCCGTACAGCGCGTCCCGGAAGTCCGCGGTGTACACCTCGTCGAGGTCCGCGCCGGAGCAGAAGCTGCGGCCGTTGCCGGTGAGGACGATCGCGCGCGCCTCACCGGCCACGGTGAGCTCGCCGACCGCCGTTCCGAGCCGGTCGCAGAGCTCGATGTTCAGGGCGTTGTGCTTGTCGGGCCGGTCGAGCGTGACGACGGCGACCCTCCCCTGCCAGGAGAGGTCGATCACGGTTGAAGCTCCTTCCAGACGCTCCCGGGGCTGATCGGCAGCGTGTCGACGTCGATCCCGAGGGCGTCCCGCACGGCCCCCGCGAGCACGGCGCTCGGCCCGAGGGTGCCGCCCTCCCCCACCCCGCGGACCCCGAGCGGGTTGGCCGCCGGCCGCGACACGTGACCGATGACCATGTCCGGGACCTCGGCACTGGTGGGCATGAGGTAGTCGAGCAGGGTGCCCGTGGAGAGGTTGCCGGCGTCGTCGTAGACGAGGTGCTCGTACATCGCCCCGCCGATGCCCTGGGCGATGGCCCCGGCGATCTGGCCGTCGACGATCTGCGGGTGCATCGCCCGTCCGGCGTCCTCGACGCACACGTACCGCAGGATGCGCAGCTCGCCGGTGGCGCGGTCGACCTCGACGGCCGCCACCTGCGCGCCGGCGGCGAAGGCACCGCGGATCGGGTCGTAGAACGCGGTGGCGTCCAGGCCGGGCTCGATACCCGCCGGCAGCCGGTTGGACTCGAGGTAGGCCACCCGGGCCACCTCGGCGACCGTGATCTGCGGCTTCGGGTCACCGCGGACGAAGACCTCGCCCCCGACGACCTCCAGATCGTCCTCGGCCGCCTCGATCAGGTCCGCGGCCAGCCGGACCAGCTTCTTCCGCACCTCGAGGGCGGTGTTGTGGGCCGCACCGCCGCCGATGACGGCCTGCCGCGAGGAGAAGGCCCCGAAGCCCCACAGCGCCTCGTCGGTGTCCCCGATGCGGACGTCGACGTCGTCGTAGCCGACCCCGAGCGCGTCGGCGACGATCTGGGCGATCATGGTCTGCGAGCCCTGGCCCTGGGACGTGATGCCCGAGATCACGGTGACCCGCCCGTCCGGGTTGACCCGCACGGTGCAGGCGTCGTGCCCGGTCCGGAACGGCATCCGCGGGCCGGCGCTGGCGGCGCGGCCGAGCCCGGTGAGCTCGTTGTAGAGCGCCACGCCGATGCCGAGCGGGTTCTCGCCTGCCTCCCGGCGGCGGGCCTGCTCGGCGCGGAAGGCGGGGTAGCCCAACGCCGCGAGGGCCTTGTCGAGGCACTCCCCGTAGTGGCCGGAGTCGTCGACCAGGCGCGAGGGCATCGTGTACGGGATGTCCTCGGGCGTGATCACGTTTCGCCGGCGGATCTCGATCGCGTCGAGGCCGAGCCGGGCCGCGGCCGCGTCGAACACCGCCTCCATCGCGAACACGCTCGCCGGCCGGGCGACCCCGCGGTACGGGCCCGACGGCGCGGTGTTGGTGGCCACCCCGCGCACGGTGCAGCGGTAGTTCTCGAGCTTGTACGGCCCGGACAGGAGCCCGCCTGCCATCAGCGGCTCGATGCCGGCGGTCCACGGGTAGACCGAGTACGCCCCGACGTTGCAGGTCACATCCGCCTCGACCGCGAGCAGCGTGCCGTCGGCGGCGAAGCCCGCCTTCATGAGGTAGCGGTGGTCGCGGGCGTGGGTGGCGGCGAGGAGGTGTTCGGCCCGGTCCTCCACCCATTTGAGCGGGGTCCCCGGCATCTGCCGCGCCATCAGGCACAACGCGACGTCCTCCGCGTACAGCACGGACTTCACCCCGAATCCGCCGCCCACGTCGGGAGCGACGACCCGGACCTTGCCCTCGGGCAGGTCCAGCAGCTCGGCGATCATGTTCCGCACGATGTGCGGCACCTGGGTGCCGTTCCAGAAGGTCAGCTTGCCGTCGGCGGCGTCCCACAGCGCGACGCCCGCCCGGCACTCCATCGGGTTGCCCGCGTGCCGGTTGGTGATCAGCTCGCGCTCGACGACCAGGTCGGCTGCCGCGAAGGCGTCCGTGACCGAGCCGGCGTCGAAGGTGCGCTGCAGCAGGACGTTGTCCGGCGCCTCCGGATGCACCGGTTCCGCCGGTTCCACCCAGGCGCAGACGGTGGCGGGCAGCGCCTCGTACTCGACGTCGACCAGCTCCAGCCCGTCCTCGGCCCGGTACCGGTCCGCGGCGACGACCGCGGCGACCGGCTCGCCGGAGTAGCAGACCTTCTCGTGGGCGAGGACCGGCTGGTCGGTCTCGACGTACGAGGGCAGGGCGGACTGCGCCCGCAGCGCGACGTGCGCGAAGTCCGCACCGGTGAACACCCGGTGCCCCGCCTCCCGCGCCGCGCTCGCGTCCACACCGGTGATCCGGGCGTGCCCGTACGGGCTGCGCAGGAAGGCGACGTGCCGCATCCGGGGCAGCTCGATGTCCGAGACGTACCGGCCGCGCCCGGTGATCAGCCGCTGGTCCTCCTTGCGGCGGACGTTGCGACCGAGCGCACCTGCCGCCCTCTCCGCTGCCATCTGCTCCTCCTCGCCGAAGTGTCGCCGACCGGGGTGGTCACGGCATCGCGTAACCGCCGTTGACCGATACGACCTGCCCGGTCGTCCAGGACGACCGCGGCGAGGCCAGCAGCAGCACCATCGGCACGATGTCGTCCGGGCGCCCGACCCGGCGCAGCGGGTACTGGGCGAGGATCTTCTTCATCTGCTCGGCCTCCGGCGTGCCGGCGTGCGCGTCGAAGTTGTCCGTGCGCACCAGCGCCAGCGAGACCGCGTTGGAGCGGATCCCGAAGCGGGCGAGCTCCTTCGCCAGCGAGCGGGTCAGCCCGACGGTTGTGGAGCGGGCGGTGGCGGTGACCAGCAGCCCGGACTCCCCGACCCGCCCCGAGTCGCCCATCAGGTTGACGATCGAGCCGTTCTGGCGCTCGGCCATGCGCTTGGCCACGGCGTGCGTCAGCTGCAGCGTGCCGGTCACGGTCACGTCGATCTGCGGCGCCCAATCCTCGGGGGTGGACTCCAGGAAGCGTTGCTTCTTGGTGACCGCCGAGTTGTTGACCAGCACCTCGATCGGTCCGAGCTCGGACTCGGTGCGCTCGACGATCGCCGCGACCGCCGCGGCGTCCCGCAGGTCCCCGCCCACGGCGATCGCCTCGACGCCCAGCTCGGCGGCCTCGGCCGCGGACTTCTCCGCGCCCTCGGCGGAGGAGTTGTAGTGGAACGCGACGTTCGCGCCCTCGTGGGCGAAGCCCAGCCCCAGCGCCCGGCCCAGGCCCTGGCCCGCCCCGGTGACCAGGACGTTCTTCCCCGCAAGCTGAAGATCCACGACGTTCTCCCCTATCCGATCTGCTGAAAGGTCCGATTGCCGGACGCCGTGACGACGCGACCGAACCGCAGTCCCGGGAAGTGCGCGCCGACGACGAGGTCCGTGGAGTCCGCCACCTCGTCGGCGATGGCGTTGCGCACCGCCCGCGCGGCGACGGGGTCGACGTCGAACACCGCTTCCCAGTCCCGCTCGTGCAGCTCCACGACCGAGTGCACGACGTCGCCCAGCAGCAGGGCCCGCTCGTCGCCGTCGGACACGACGTACACGGTCGAGCCGGGCGTGTGCCCCGGGGTGTGCCGGGCGCTGATGCCGGGCGCGATCTCCCCGTCGGTGTCGAAGGGCTCCAGCCGCTCGCGCAGCGGCGAGAGCTTGCGCACGGCGCCGGGCTCGGCGTCCGGCGAGTCGACGAAGTGCGCCCAGTCCGCCTCGTGCACCCGGTAGATGGCGTGGGGGAAGACGACCTCCCCCTTCTTCGTCGCCCAGCCCACGTGGTCGAAGTGCAGGTGGGTGAACACGACGTCCGTGACGTCCGCCGGGCTCACCCCGAGCCCCTCGAGGGACTCGAGGAACCGGCCGCCCGCGTACTTGCCGTTGTCGATCGTGCCGACGCCGGTGTCGACGAGCACGACCCGCTCGCCGGTGCGGACGAGGAAGCCGCCGAGGTCGAGGTGCAGCGTCCCGTGCTCGTCGAGCAGGTCGGCGTGACAGGCCCAGGCGTCCGGCACGTCCGGCCGGGTCAGGACCTCGGCCGCCGGCTCGCGCCCGACCCCGTCGAGGACGGGGACGATCTCGATCCCGCCGACCTTCACGCGCCCTCCCCCGGGGTGAGCAGGGTGCGGACCCCGCGGCCCGCCGCGAGCTCGTCGAGGGCGTGGTCGACGTCGGCCAACGCGCCGTGTCCGGTGACGAGCCCGCGCAGGTCGAGCCGCCCCTCGCGGACCCAGTCGAAGAAGCGCGGCAGGTCCGCCTCGGCGTCGACCGAGCCCGCCACGCAGCCCTTGAGGGTGCGCGCGAAGTGGAACAGCTCCAGCGGGGAGAACTGGACGGTGTCGTCCGTGCCGCCGATGCCGACGATCACGGTGGTACCGCCGCGGCGGGTCAGACCCCACGCGTCGCGGATGGTCCGCGACGAGCCGACGCAGTCGAAGGTGAAGTCCGCGCCGCGCCCGCCGGTGAGGCCGCGGACCGCCTTCTTGGTCGTGTCGTCGGCGGGCACGAAGTGCGTTGCGCCCGCGGCCGCGGCCGGCTCCTCCTTGTCCCGGTTGCGGTCCACCGCCACGATCGTCGTGGCGCCGGCCAGACGGGCGCCCTGCAGCACCGACAGCCCGACGCCGCCGAGGCCGACGACCAGCACCGACGATCCCTCGGTGACGTGCGCGGTGTGGGTGGCCGCCCCGACGCCGGTCATCACCGCGCAGCCCAGCAGCGCGGCGTCCGCGGCGTCGATGTCGTCCGGCACCGGCACCAGGGCGCCGCGCGGGACGACGGTCTGCTCGGCGAAGGAGCCGACGGTCAGGCCCGGGTACACCGGCAGGCCGTCCTCGGTCAGCGCGTAGGGCTCACCCGCGCGGCTCGAGCCGTTCTCGCACAGGTGCGGCTGGCCGTTCGTGCACGCGAAGCACTGCCGGCACGGGGTGATCCACAGCAGGATCACCCGCTGGCCCGCGGCCAGGTCCGTGACCTCGGAACCGGTCTCGACGACCGTGCCGCAGGCCTCGTGCCCGAGCACCGCCGGCAGCGGCTGGGCCAGCTTGCCGGTGGCCAGGGAGAGATCGGAGTGGCAGACGCCGGTGGTCTCGATCCGCACGCGGACGTCACCGGGGCCGACCGCCCTGAGCCGGATGGTCTCCACCGACATCGGGGCGCCGGCTTCGCGCAACACGGCGGCCCGCACCGCGTGGGGGTACTCGACCCCCACGTCCGTAGCCTGCGCGGCCTGCACGCTCACCGCTGCACCGCCTTGATCTCGAGGACGTCGGCGATGCCGTACTCGCCGATCTCCCGGCCGATCCCGGACTGCTTGTAGCCGCCGAACGGCGCTGCGGGGTTGAACGCCCCGCCGTTGACGTCCACCTGGCCGGTCTGCAGCCGGCCCGCGACCTCCAGGGCCGCCTCGTCCGGACCCCAGACAGCGCCGCCGAGACCGTAGATGCTGTTGTTGGCCAGCGCGACCGCGTCGTCGTCCGAACCCGCGGCGAGGACCGCCAGCACCGGGCCGAACACCTCCTCCTGCGCGAGCCGGGAGTCCGGGGCGACCCGGGATACCACGGCGGGACTGACGTAGTAGCCGCGCTCGGGGAGCCCGAGCGGGGAGGTCACCGTCACCGCGTCCGCGCCGCCGGCCCCGGGCTCGAGGAAGGACTCGACCTCCTTGCGCTGGTCTGCGGAGATCAACGGGCCCAGCCGCGAACCGGGCACGTACTTCTCGGCGGCGGCCGCGGCGAGCTCCTCGACCTGCTCGAGCTTCCCGGCCGGCACGATCAGCCGGGACAACGCGGTGCAGGTCTGGCCGCCGTTGAGGAAGCAGTTCGCGACCGTGATCTTGACGGCCTTGGCGAGCAGCTCGTCCGAGGCGCCGGCGAGCACCACGCTGGCGGACTTGCCGCCGAGCTCGAGGGTGACCCGCTTGAGCGACTCCGCGGCGGCGGCTGCGATCGAGCGCCCGACGGGGGTGGAGCCGGTGAACGAGACCTGGTCGACGCCGGGGTGGCGGGTGAGCAGGTCGCCCACCACGCGCCCGCTGCCCGGCACGAGGTTGAACGCGCCGGCCGGCAGCCCGGCGGCCTCGAAGGCCCGGGCGAGCTCGAACGCGGCGAGCGGGGTGAGCCCGGCGGGCTTGAGCACCACGGTGGCACCCGCCGCCAGCGCCGGGACGACCTTCACGACGACCTGGTGCAGCGGCAGGTTCCACGGCGTGATCGCCGCGACGACGCCGACCGGCTCGAGCAGGATCAGCGAGTTGCGGAGCTCGGAACGGAACTCGAAGCGCTCCAGCGCCTCGACCGTCGCGTCGACGACCGCGATCGGGGTGTCGACGTGCAGGGCGCGAGCCACCCGGGGCGGCGAGCCCTGCTCGCGGTTGATGATGTGCGCGAAGAGGTCCGCGCGCTCGGTGAGGACCTCGCCGAGGCGGCGCAGCACGGCGGCCCGCTCGGCCACCGGCGTAGCGGCCCACGGCCCGAACGCCGCCCGCGCCGCCGCGATGGCGGTCTCGACGTCCTCCGTGGACGCCTGGGTGATCCGGCCGGTGACCTCCTCGGTGGCCGGGTTCTCCACCTCGAGGTCCGTACCCCCGCCCGGGGTCCAACGGCCGTCGATGTAGAGGTCCGGCTCGTGGATCAGCTCGATCATCGGTCTCCTTGCACGTCGTGAACGGTCGTGTTCGCAGGTGTCAGGGTGGGGAGCACCAGCTGCAGCACCACGGGCGCCGCCGCGGCCCCTCTCGGCGACGGGCGGCGCGTGCGGCCCGTGCTCCGCCCCAGCAGCCACCCGGCGAGCAGCGCGAGCGCGCCGACCGCGAGCGGCACGGCCTGTGCCCTGATCACGCCGAGCATCGGCCCACCGCCGGTGGCCATCAGGTCCAGAGGCTCGACCTCGTCGACGGATGCTCGTCGCGCCTCCACACGATCCGCCGGTGCCGCATCGGGACCGGAGGTGGTGAACGGCCCGCACTCCTCGCGGCCCATCTCCTCCTCGAGCTGCTGGGCGAACCGGCCGATCAGCTTGCCGCTGACGTCGGCGATCACCCCGCGCCCGAACTGGGCGACCCGGCCGGCCAGCTCCAGGTCCGTGACCACGACGACCTCGGTGCCGGCACCCCGGGGGGTGAGCTGCAGGTCGATGGTGGCCGCGGCGTTGCCCTGGCCCCGGGCGTCCCTGCCCTCGGCGCGCAGCACCGCGTGGTGCCTGTCGTCGTCGCGTTGCGCGAACCGGGCCACGCCCTCGTACCGCGCGGTGACGGGGCCGACCTTCACCTTGACCGCACCCCGGTAGTCGTCACCGTCGACCCCGAGCAGCGCCGCACCCGGCAGGCAGGGGGCCACCCGCTCGAGGTCGGTGAGGACGGCCCAGGCCCGCTCGACCGGCACGGCCACGGTGAAGGAGTTCCTCAGCTCCATCGCTCGTTCGCACTCCTGTCGCTGACGCTCGTTGGTAGGTGGATCACCGACTCGCCGCCGGTGGGGGTGGGCCGACTCGGGTCAGGCCTTGCCGGACGTCTCGACGTCGGTGAGCCGCTGCCGCAGCTGGAACCGGAGGATCTTCCCCGAGCCGGTGCGGGGGATCTCGGTGCACTCGACGAGGCGGTCCGGCAGCTTGAACGACGACAACCGGGCGCGCGCGGTGTCGAGGACGGCCGCGTGGTCGAGCCCGCCCGGCCGGGCCGGGATCACGAACGCCACCGGCACCTCGCCGAGGTGCGGATGGGGCACACCGACCACTGCGGCGTCCTCGACCTGCTCGGAGGCCATGAGCGCGTCCTCCACCTCCGCCGGGTAGATGTTCTCCCCGCCGCGGATGATCAGCTCCTTGATCCGGCCGCTGATCCGCAGGTAGCCGTGCACGTCGCGGCGGGCGAGATCACCGGTTCGGTACCAGCCGTCGACCAGCACGGCGGCGCTCGCCTCGGGCAGGTTGTGGTAGCCGGGGGTGACGTTGGGCCCCTGGACCCAGAGCTCCCCCTCCTCGCCCTGCCGGACGTCGTCCCCCGTCGTAGGGTCGACGAGCCGGACCGAGAGCCCGGGCAGCGGCAGCCCGCAGGAGCCCATGACCCGGGTGCCGGTCGGCCAGTTCATCGTGACCATCGTCGAGGTCTCGGTGATGCCGTAGCCGTCGAGCAGCCGGACGCCGAACGCGGTCTCGAACCTCTCGTTCACCGCCGCGGGCAGGATCGCGCCCGCGGACAGGCACACCCGCAGCGCCGGAGCGCTGAGCCCCTCCTCGCCGATCCGGTCGAGCAGGTAGTGGAACATCGTCGGGACGCCGGGGAACACGGTGACGTCCCCCTCCGGCCCGCCCGCGAAGCGGGTGGTGACGTCGGACACCGAGAACCTGGGCAGGATCCGGGCGGTCGCGCCCACGGCGAACACCCCGAGGATGCAGAGGTCCAGGGCGTAGGAGTGGAACAGCGGTAGCGCACTGAGAAGTACGTCGTCCGGCCCGAGGCCGGCGATCGGCGCCCAGCAGGCGGCGACGACCCAGAAGCAGCCGCGCTGGGTGAGGTGGACACCCTTGGGCCTGCCGGTCGTGCCGGAGGTGTAGAGCATCCACGCGGTGTCATCGAGGCCGAGGCAGTCGCGCGGGGCCTCGAGCGGCGCCGCCGAGAGCAGGTCGGCGTAGGCGACCTCCTCCACCGGGCCCGTCGTGCCTGCCCCGCTCGCGTCGCCCACGACGACGACGGCGAGCAGGTCCGCCTGCGCAGCGAGGTGCCGGACCACCGGGAGGTGGGCTGCGTCGGTGATGACCACCCGCGACCCGCTGTCGGTGAGGATGTGCTCGACCTCGACCGTGGCGGCCTGCGGGTTCGCACAGACCGCCACCGCCCCGGCGCGGGGGATCGCCAGGTACGACTCGGCGACCTCCACCCGGTTGTCGAGGTAGAGCAGCACCCGGTCCCCGCGCTCCACCCCCATGCCCTGCAGGTGCCCCGCGATCCGCGCGGTGGAGTCCGCGAGCTCGGCGTAGGTGACCGTCCGCTGGTCGTCGATGTAGGCGATCCGATCGGGCCTCGCTCCGGCATGGCCCGCCAGGAACTCGGACACGGTCGCGATGTACTCCGTCCGCAGCACCAGTCCCCCTTGAGCTGATTCAGCTAGCTAACGCTCGTAAGTATGCCCTGCACGGTAGCGCCCTCCGACGTGAACGACAAGGCCAGGGCCCGGATCCGCGCCATCCCACTCGACCCTCATCGCACGATTGGCTAGCGTCCGTTAGCGGTCGACCGCTCGGCCGGGAGGTTAGGGTTGGGGAATGCCGCCAACGGACACACAGTCCGCGGCGCCGGAGGCGCGGCAGACGGTGACGAGCGAGGCCGTGCTCGACGCCGCCCTCACACTGTTCGCGGAGCGCGGCTACCACGGCACCGCGCTGAGTCAGATCGCCGAGCGCCTGGGAATCCGCACGCCGAGTCTGTACAACCACATGCGGTCGAAGCAGGAACTCCTCGAGACCCTGGTCGCCGCGACCCTTCGCGACGTCCTGACGGATTTCCACGGGGCGGTGGCGGACAGCGAGGATCCGGTCGTCCAGCTTCGCGCCGCGACCAGGGTGTACGCGCTGCGCCACGCCACCCACCGGCGCGAGGCACTGGTGGTCAACCGGGACACGACGAGCCTGCCCGAACCCGCCCTCACCGAAATGCGGGAACGGCGACGCGAACACGAGCGGGCGATCCGGTCGATCATCATGCGCGGGATCGAATGCGGGGCGTTCGCCGTCGGCAACGCCGGGCTCGCCTCCTTCGCGATACTCGAGATGAGCGTCAGCATCGCCCGGTGGTTCCGCGAGGACGGCCCGCGCACCGCGGAGCAGGTCGCAGACGAGTACGCGGAGTTCGCCCTGCGGATCTGCCGGTACCGCGGATGACCAGAGCCACGCCCCGGAACGCCGTGAGCAGCCGGACGGTGCTGGATACGGCGTTGACGCTCTTCGCCGAGCGCGGTTACCACGGCACGGCGCTGAGCCAGATCGCCGAGGCGCTGGAGGTGCGCACCCCGAGCCTCTACAACCACATGACGTCGAAGCAGGAACTGCTGCGGACGATCGTCGACGCCACCGTACGAGGAGTGTTGGCCGATTTCCGGCAGGCGACCGAGGGGCGAACGGAGCCGGTCGACCGGCTCTTCCACGCAGTGCTGGTCTACGCCCGACGGCACGCCACACACCGGCGCGAAGCGATCGTCGTCAACCGGGACACCTCGAGCCTCGAGGAGCCGTTCCGCTCGCAGATGCAAGAGCTGCGCCGCGAGCACGAGCACGCCCTGCGGCAGATCATCAGCGACGGCGTGACCGCGGGCAGGTTCACCGTGGACTCGCCGGCCCTCGCCTCGTTCGCCATCCGGGAACTCTGCGTCAGCATCGCGCGGTGGTACCAGGACGACGGGCCGATCGGCCCCGACCAGGTCGCCCGTGAGTACACCGAATTCGCGTTGAGCATCGTCGGCGTAGGGATCCGCTAGGAGGGTCCTGAACAACTCCGGCCGTAGCGAGCGTGCGCAGTAGGCCCGAGTTGTTCAGGGCGCTCCTGGAGCCAGCGCGGTGCCGGGCGGCGCAGTCCTACTTGTAGGCGATCGCTGCCGATGCGGGCCCCGCCAGGGGAACGACCTCCACCGAGCGGAAGCCGACCTGCTCGCACCACCCGCGATAGTCGCCGCCGGTGAAGTCGAAGGCGTCACCGAACTCGATGAGCATGTTCAGCGACATCATCAGTCCGAAGACGTTCTCGCGGCGGTCGTCGTCGATGAGGTTCTCGACGGCGACCAGCGCGCCGCCCGGCGGCAGGGCCCGGTACGCCGCGCGGATGAGGTGCAGCTTCCGATCGAGGTTCCAGTCGTGCAGGATCATGCCCATCACGATCACGTCCGCCTCGGGCAGCGGGTCGACGAGGAAGTCGCCGGACGCGGTGGCCACCCGGTCCGCGACGCCGGCGGCCCCGATGGCCCGGCGAGCGATGGGCTCCACCGCCGGTAGGTCGAAGCTGGTGCAACGCAGGTGCGGATGGTGCTGCGCCAGGATGATCGAGAGCTGCCCGGTGGCGCCGCCGACGTCGCAGACGGTCTGGTAGCGGGACAGATCGAGCTTCTCGGCCAGCGCGTGGAAGTTGCCGGCCGAGATGCCCGACATGGCGTTCATGAACTGTTCGAGGCGGGCGGGGTCGGCGTAGAGCTCCTCGAACATCGGCCGCCCGGTGTGTTTGATCTCGTTCTGCGGGCGGCCGGTCCGCAGCGCCTCGGTCAGGTTCCCCCAGAAGCCGTACAGCCGGGCGTTGCTCATCTCCAGGAAGCCGCCGATGTACCGCGGGCTCGTTGCGTCGAGGAACGCCGCGGTCGCGGTGGTGTTCCGGTAGGACGCAGCCGACCCCGAGCCGTCACGCTCGAGCAGGCGCAGCGCGACGAGGCCGTCGAGGAAGTCGGCCACGGCCCGGGAACGCAGGTCGAGCCTGTCGGCCAGTTCGCCGGCAGTGCCGGCGCCGGTGCCCAGGGCGGTGAACACGCCGAGCTCGACCGCGGTCAGCAGCGTCTTGGACGGCCAGAATCCCATCCCGACCTGCATGATCAGTGACGGGTCGGGGTCGTCGACCGGCCCGTGCTCATCGGTCACCGACCTGTCGGCCGCGTCAGTCATCGGTTCCTCCCTGCTGCCGGACAACCTCGGATGGATGACCGGCTCGGCGGCGCAGGCGATGACGACCTTCATCACCGACCCGCCCCTCGGCACCACCGCGCAGAAACTGGCCGGCGGCGGCCAGCGGCTGCCCATCGAGCAACACCAGCCACGTCCCGCAGGCGCAGCGGGCATAGGCCACCGTGCCCGCAGACGTCTGGTGCGCGGACCGCAGCCGCCAACCCCCTGCCGTGCGGTGGTCGCAGGCAACGCGCGGGACGGGCCACGGCCCGGCGGGCGGAACCTCCATCGCTTCCTCCTGTCTTCGGCTGGCGCGGCCCCACCGCCCGAGCATCGATTCATCGACGACCGCGACGACGTCGCGTACCGACCCGGCGCGCACGACGGCGGTGGGGCGCCGGTCGACCGCCAGGTGCCAGGCCTGGTGTGCGGCGTCCCGGTCGGGGTCGCCGGGGCGGGCCGGGGAGCCGTCGAGGCCGGCGGCGAGCCGTCCGAGGTCTGCGCGCGGAACGGTGGAGGTGCTCACGTCGGTGTCCTTCCGGATGGTGGGGGCGTCAGACCAGGGCGGCGCGGCGCAGGGCCACCGCGGCGAGGCGCTCGAGCTGTGCGGGGTCCGCGGCGCAGGGCAGGACCATGACCTCGTCGGCGCCGGCGGCCGCGAAGCCCGCCAGCCGCTCGTGCACCTGCGCCTCGGAGGTGGCCGCGGATCCGACGAGGTAGCCGGCGATGTCGCGGCCGAGCCAGGTGTAGTAGCCGCCGACGGCGTGCTCGACCAGGTGCGGCGCGTCGTCACCGAGCGCGGCGTAGAAGATGGCCATGGCCGCGGGAGTGCCGGGGCGGCCGGCCGCGGCCCAGCAGTCGCGCACGACCTCGATGCCCGCGGCGAAGTCGGCCGGCGTGCCGACCATCATCGTCCAGCCGTCGCCGTGCCGAGCGGCGCGCGGGCCGGCGTGCCGGGCGGCGCCGCCCAGCAGCACCCGGGGGCCGCCGGGACGGGCGGGTGCCGGGCCGATGTCGGTGCCCTGCCAGATCCGGCGCAGCTCGCCGAGCTGGGCGTCGAGCATCCGGCCCCGTTCGCGGGTCGGCAGCCCGCAGGCGACGAAGTCGTCGTCGCGGGCGCCTGGGGCGAGGCCGAGGGTCAGTCGCCCGCCGCTGGCCCGGTCCAGGCTCGCGGCCTGCTTGGCCAGCATCCCGGTGTTGCGCAGCGGGGCGATCACCACGTTGGTCACCAGCTCGATCCGCTCGGTGACCGCGGCGGCCATGGCGAGGGCCAGCAGCGCCTCGTAGCTGTCGTAGACCACGCGGTCGGTCACCCCGAGGGAGTCGAAACCGAGCTCCTCGGCGCGCTGCGCCCAGCCGACCAGCCGGCGGCCCCCGGTGCCGGGGATGACGTTGGGCAGGCCGATGCCGATCTTCATCACGTGCTCCAGCCGTCGTGGGTGGTTGCGGTGACGACCATGGCGGCGCGCCGGCGCCGTTCCCATCCCGCGAGACGCCGGTCGCGGCGGCGGTGACCCCCTACAGCCGGGGGGTTGTCCACGCGGTGACCTGGCCCGACCATCGACCCAGGCACACCGGTCGGTGCGGCCCGCGACCCGGAGGACGAGGACGGCTGCGATGGCGGTCACCGCAAGTAGCGAACGCCAGGTGGAGGCGCTCGTCGCGAGCTGCGCCGCGCCGGGCGACAGCATCGAGCTGTTCGACTCCGTCTCCCACCGGCTGCGCCGGATGGTGCCCTTCGACGGAGCGGCCTGGTTCGCCACCGATCCGGCGACGACGTTGGCGACCTGCCCGGTGCGCATCGAGAACGTCGAGGCCGGGCACTGCGAGTCCTACTGGGACCGCGAGTTCCTGGTCGAGGACTCGCTGTTGTTCCGCGACCTGGCCCGCGGTTCCCGGGGTGCGGGTACCTTGTTCGCTGCGACGGACGACCATCCCGCCCGCAGCGCCCGCTACCGGGAGTTCCTCGCCCCGCAGGGCTACGGCGACGAGCTACGCGCGGTGTTCCGGCTCGGTAACGCCATCTGGGGCGTGCTCGACCTGTTCCGCGAGCGCGGCCGTGAGCCCTTCTCCGAACACGAGGTCGACCTCATCGCGGGCATAGGCCCGGCGTTGGCGGCCGCGCTGCGGGCCCGGGCGCTGACCGAGCCGACTCCGGGTGCGGCGCCCGACATCGACGGGCCCGGCACCGCGCTGTTCGACACCGCCGGGGCCCTGTGCTCGTTCGATGAGCAGGCGGACCACTGGTTCACCGAGTTGGCCGGCCCCGGCTGGGACGGCGACGAGCTGCCCCCGCAGCTCGCCATCGTCACCGCCGTCCTGGCCCGCGCCCACGCGGTGGCGGCAGGGCGCGACCGCGGACCCACGTCGGCCCGGCTGCGCTCGGCGTCCGGGCGCTGGCTCGCCGTGCACGCGTCGTGCCTGCGCACGCCCGGCGGCCGGCCCGGTCCCGTGGCGGTGGTCGTCGAACCGGCGAAGTCGGCCCAGGTCGCCCCGATCATCGTCGAGGCGTACTGCCTGACGCCCCGCGAGCAGCAGATCACGCAGGCGGCGGCCCGAGGGTTGTCGAACCCGGAGATCGCCGCGCGCCTGCACCTGTCCACGCACACCGTGCGCGATCACCTCAAGGCGGTCTTCGGCAAGGTCGGCGTCGGCAGCCGGGGCGAGCTGGTGGCCAAGCTGTTCGCCGAGCATTACCGGCCGTCCCTGCACGCGGCCGGGGCGCCGGTCACGCACGTGCAGTACTGATCCGCGCCATCGGTGACGGCGGCGGGCCAGCTCGAACGACGCCACGGCAGCCGCGCCGGCCACTCCCGGTGACTCGACGTCGTTGTGCTCCGTGGCGCCCGGCACGCCGTCGACCTACCTGGCCTCGGCGCCGCTGCAACACGACGTTCGGCGTGAACGACCCCGGCACGGGCGGCTCCGCGCCGTGGTGGTTGCCGTCGGGCTGATGCCGTTGTGGGCTGAGCGGATCCACACTTGTACTTCTGGATCACCGAGGTCCTGAACCACCCGATCAGCCAGGACCTGCTGGCCGGCGACCTGACCCGCCTGGCCCTCGTCGCCAAGGACAGCGGACTCGTCCGTCGCGTCGCTCCGCAGCGACGGCGAGGTCGACGTCGGAGACCTCATGGGCGCGCTCGTCGTAGCTCAGGGGCGGCTGGGCCAGTGGGCCGGGCGTAGCCGGCGCACGTTGCCATCGCCAGGGTCACCGGCCAACACCACGTCCTGCGGTGCGCCATGATCGTTCCTCTCGGTGTGAGCAGCGACGCGATGACGGCGATCGGGAAGCCGTCGAATCGACACCCCGCGGATCCGGGACCGGTCCGCTACGGTCACCCGGACGGGTTCGGGGGGCTCCGTGGCTGTTGGTGAGGTGATCGCCGGGCGATACCGCCTCGTCGCCGAGATCGGCTCGGGCGGGATGGGCGAGGTGTGGCGCGCCGAGGACGAGGAGACCGGCGGCATCGTCGCGCTGAAGCGGGTCCGTCTGGCCCATCTCGCCCCCGGCGAGCGCGAGCGCGCCCGGGAACGGTTGCGCGCGGAGGCGAGGATCGCGTCCCGGCTGGAGCACTCGCACATCATCACCGTGCACGGGCTCGTGGAGCACGACGGCGAGCCGTGGCTGGTGATGGAATACGTTGCCGCGCCGAACCTCGCCGACCTCTCCGCCGGGGGTCTGCCGCCGCGCCGGGTCGCCGGCATCGGTGCGCAGGTCGCCGAGGCGCTCGCCTACGCGCACGGCACCGGCGTCCTGCACCGCGACGTCACGCCGCGCAACATCCTCGTGGGCGACCGCGAGCACGTCACGCTCACCGACTTCGGGATCTCGAAGGTCGAGGGTGAGGACACGATCGGCACCGGAGGTCGGCCGTTCGCCGGAGTGGCCGCCTACCTCGCCCCCGAGGTGGCGAACGGGGTGAGGGGCGGCGCGAAGGCCGACGTGTTCGCACTCGGCGCCACGCTGTACTCAGCTGTGGAGGGGCGCTCCCCGTGGGGCGACGGGGACCTCGTCCCGACCCTCGCCGCCGCGATGAGGGGCGTCGTGGACGCGCCCCGCCGGGCCGGCGCCCTCGGCCCGGTGCTCGTGCGGATGCTGCAGCGCAGGCCCCGCGACCGGCCCACCGCGGCGGTGGCCGCGCAGCTGCTCGCGCAGGCGGCGGACGGCGCGCAGGCCGGCAGGCGGTGGTGGCCCTGGGTCGCGGTGGCCTCGGCCGTCGCCGTGGTCGTCGCGACGGCAGTGATTCTGTGGCCATCTCCGCCGGCATCCGTCGCCGCGGCGCCGGGACTGGGCGATCCGGCCACCGCCGACCCGTGCGGGTTGATCCGCCCCGAGCCGTTCGAGCGGTTCGGCCGGGCCACGCTGGAGACCGACTACGGCAGCTTCGACCGCTGCGACGTGATCGTGGAGTCACCGGAGTCGGAACTGAACCGGTTCGGCACCCGGGTGCAGTTCGTGAACTCACCCGCGGGGCTGCCGGACGGTGTGCGCGAGGAGCACGACGGGATCCTGGTCGTGCGCAGCGGCCCCATCGACGACCAGTGCGGCCGCGCCCTGCGCCTGCCCGACGGGCACGACGTGCGCGTCGTCACGCGGGCCGAGCGCGGTGTACCACCGGACCTGTGCGCCGTCGCCGACGTCGGCACTGAGATCGCCCTCGACGTGCTCACCCGCGGGCCGGTGCCCCGCCGCCCGGTGCCGTTCGACCCCACGTCGCTCGCCGCCGTCGACGCGTGCGGGCTGCTCGACGCCGCGACCGTCGCTACGGTGCCGGGGCTCGAGGCGGCCCAGCCCGACCCCGGATTCGCGGGCTGGGAATGCGACTGGGAGAGCCCGAAGCCCGGCTCGACCATCGACATCTACTACGACCGAAACGACGGCCTCGATGAGGACGGCGGCACCAGGACGCAGATCGCCGGGCACGACGCCGTGGTGGATGCCGACGAGGACGTCTCCGGGTGCGACGTCGCGATCCTGCACCGCCCCTACCTCGACCCTCGCGGCGACCCGTCCGACGAGCTGCTCAACGTGGAGGTGGAACAGGTGGGCTACCAAGGGGACATCTGCGCGCTCGCCACCGCGGTGGCCACGGTGGCCGTCGAGCGGCTACCGGCCACGCCGTGACCGAGCCGATCCGGGACCCATCCCGGGCGTCGATGGCAGGCTCGCACCCGTGGAGACGGCCGGGAGAGGGAGGCGCAGCCTCGTGCACGGAGTCGACCCCGCCGTGCCGGGCACGCTCGTCGCGCAGTCGATCGGCGACTCGATCAGCGTCGGCCCCCAGGAGGGTCGGGTGGTCCTCTTCGGCCGGCAAGCCGACGAGGTGCACGTTTGCGTCGGCGGCGACGACCAGTGGGTGAGCAAGAAGCACGGCCGCCTCGAGCACGCACAGGGCCACTGGACGGTGCGTGCCACGGGACGGCGTCCGATCCGCCTGCCGACGGGGGAACTCTTCGCCGGGGCGGACCCGGTACCGCTGACGGACGGGTACACGCCGCTCTTCATCCTCGGCGGCGGGAACCGCCAGCACCTGCTGGAGGTGTACGTCGTGGGCAGCGACGGGCAGCGCCCGACCGCGCGCCACGACCACGAAACGATGAGTCCACCCGTGTGGCCGCTGACCGACGGCGAACGGCTCGCCCTCATCGTCCTCGGCCAGCGCTACCTGCGCCACGAGCCCTACCCGCAGCCGCTGTCCTGGTCCGAGGCCGCGGCGGTGCTCGCCCAGCTGGACCCGCACGGCGGGTGGCGCACGAAGACGGTGGAGCACCGGGTCGCGAAGGTACGCCAACGCCTGCACCGGCACGGCGTGTTCGGGCTGGTCGCCTCGGAACTGCCCCAGCCGATCGGCAACCAGCTCAACGACCACCTGATCCGCGAGCTCATCCGCTCCGCCACCCTCGTCCCCACCGACCTGCAGCGGCTCGACGAGTGGGCGGACGGCTGAGCGCACCGCCGCCACGAGCAACGACCCGCCGCCGTCACTCCTACCTGGAACCGCCTTTCGGGCTGTCAACGCGGACCTCTTGACGAATCGTCGAGTCGTGAGCACACCCGCGGCGACGGCGGCGGCACCTCCGCACAACTCCACGGGGATCGCGGGCCCGAACGATTTGACGAGCGTCGAGGAGGACGTGAAGGCGGCGATCGCGAATTCCACACCCACGTCCGCCAACTCGCCTGTGTCGGACGGCGGCATCGTCATTCCTCGGCGCTCGCCAGCCGGTGGGCGAGCAGAGCGAGCATCAGGTCGGCGCGGACCAGCGCCGCGGGCTTCTCGGCCCCGAGCAGTTCGAGGATGCGCTGCAGGCGGTAGGACGCGGTGTTCTCGTGGATCCCCAGCGTCCGGGCGGCCGCGCGCTGCGACAGGCCCGCCTCGAGGTAGGCCACCAGAGTCTCCAGCAGGACCGGGCGGTCCAGCAACGGACCGAGCCGCGCCCGGACCAACCGGCGCGCCGTCACCGGGTTGTCCCGCAGCAGCACCTCGGGCAGCACGTCCTGGTAGAAGACCGTCGACCGGCGGAGCCCGAGGGTCAGCGACACCTCCGTGGCAGCCACCGCCTCCCGGCACGAGGCACCGATCTCGCCGAGCCGCGGACGCGGGTCGCCCACCCCGATCACGGCCGGCAACGGCAGCTCGGGGCGCCGCGCCGCGCGGGCGAGCGCCGCCGGCAACCCGCCGGCGTCGGCCGCGAGCAGGACGACCATGCCACGGTGGTAGCCGGTCATGGTCCGGCCGTGGGCGTGCGGCTGCACGTGCTCGAGGAGGACCCGGTGCGACCGGGCGAGCCCCGCGGAGTCGGCGCGACCGACCGCCAGGACGAGTGCGCGGTGCGGGCGGCCGACGTCGACACCGGTCATCGCCGCCTGGCGCTCGACCTCCACCGCCGCGAGCGGCTCCCCCGCGGCCAGCCGGGACACCAGGTCGATGGACTCCTGGCCGGACTCGCCGGTGGCGGCGGCCTGGGTGCGGCGGTAGGACGCGACCGAGGCATCGGTCAGGGTGTCCACCGCGACCGCCAGCCGTTCGGTGACCCGGCGACCGGCCTGCAGGTCCGGGCTGTAGGCCTGGAGCAGCCTGGCGGCCAGCTCCCGTTCCGCCGTGTGCCAGGACCGCAGCACGGCCTCGAGCGGCACGCCCTGGGCGGCCCGGCGCTCCCCCAGCCGGATCGCCGGTTCCAGCTCGGCGCCCTCCGGCCGGCGATCGGCCAGCACCGCCGCGAGAAGCGTGTGCACGTTGCTCACGACCATCTCCGAGAGCTCCTCGGCCTCCATCCACGCCGACTCGTAGCCGGGCAGGTGTTGCCAGATCTGGTCGGTCAGCTCCCGCCCGAGGGCCTCGGACTCCTCGAGCAGGCGACGTGCTGGTTGTGGAACGTCCACAACACCAGGATGACCGAATCCCGCCCGTTCCACGTGTTCCACAAACCGTGTCGCCGTCACCATTGCGGGATCAGCTCCGAGGCCCGGAGGCCACCATGACCGCAGCCGACCACCCACCACCGCTCGCCGACGACGCGGACCCACCCTCCACGCTCGCCGACACCCTCCAGGACCACGCGCTGGAGCCGGTCCCCGCCGCCGAGCGCAAGAGCGTGATGCAGCTGGTCATCGTGCAGATCGGGTGGAACATCAGCGTCTCGAGCTTCCTGGTCGGCGGCGTCGTCGGCGGCGGGACGACCTTCAGCGAGGGGCTGCTCGCGATCCTGCTCGGCAACGTGCTGCTGGTGGCCGTCGCCTACCTGATCGGCATGGTCGGTTTCCGCACCGGGCTCACCAGCTACCTCGCCTCGCGCGCGGTGTTCGGCACCCGCGGCTCGATCATCGTCACCATGCTGCTCGGCGTGGTCGCGATGGGGTTCATCGGCGTGCTCGCCGACACCTGGGGCACCGCGGTCAACAAGCTGATCCCGGCCGTTCCCGGGTGGGCGTTCGTGCTCGCGTTCGCCCTGGCGATCACGAGCACCGCGATCTTCGGGTTCAAGGGCCTGCAGCGCTACTCGGCGATCGCGGTGCCGATCGAGATCGCGATCGCGCTGCTGGCGCTGGTCGCGATCGCCCGCACCGAGGACGGCTTCGCCGGCGTCGTCGCGGTGGTACCGGCGGCCGGGATCGGGTTCGGCGCGGCGGTCGGCGCCGTGATGTCGACCTGGATCACCGGCGCGGCGCTGGTCAGCGACGTCACCCGCTACGCCCGCAGCGGCCGGCACGTCCTGCTGGGGGTGATCGCCGGCTTCGTCGTGGGCGCCGGGACCTTCGAGCTCATCGCGACGCTGTCCGCGATGAGCGTGGGCAACAGCAACTTCGTGGTCGTCATGCAGAGCCTCGGGCTGCTGGCGCCCGCGGTGGTGATGCTCGTCCTCGCCCTGTGGAACACCGCCGACAACAACCTGTACTCGGCGTCGCTCGCCTTCACCAGCGCCTCGGACCTGCTGGGCTTCCGGGTGCCGAAGTGGGTGTGGACGATCGTGGCGATCGTCATCGCGGTCCTCGTGGCCCTGTCCGGCGCCGCCGCCCAGTTCGGCGTGTTCCTCGGGGTGGTCGGCGTCGTCGCGCCGCCGTTCGCCGGGGTCCTGATCGCGCACTTCTGGCTGGTCGCCCGGGGGGTCAGCGGCGCCCGGTTGCTGAGCGAGGCGCCGACCGTGCGCTGGGAGGCGCTGCTCTGCTGGCTCGTCGCATCGCTGCTCGCCTGGTCCACCGGGTTCCTGCTGACGGACGCGATCGAGGGCCTGGTCGCCGGCGCCGTCCTCTACGGGATCGTCGGATCGCTGCTGCGCTCCCGGCAGACCGAAGCCACGTCGGTGAGCAGCGCATGAGGTTCGGGTTGGGCGTGCCCACCGGTACGGAAGGTCTCATGTACCCGGTGCCGTACGCGGACGCGACGCAGGCCGTCGCGCTCGCGGTCGAGGCCGAGCGGCTCGGCTTCGAGTCGGTGTGGGCGAACGACCACGTCACCACCCAGCACTACGTCCGCGCCGAGTTCGACGAGGCGCCGCGGTACTACGACCCGTTCGGTTACCTCTCGTTCGTCGCCGCCCGCACCCAGCGGGTCCGGCTCGCCACCGCGATCATGGTGCTGCCGTTCCGGCACCCCGTCGTCGCGGCGAAGCAGCTGGCGACGCTGGATCAGCTCTCCGGCGGCCGGGTCGTCGCCGGGGTCGGGATCGGCGCGTACCGGGAGGAGTTCGAGGCGATGCACCCGGACGAACGGTTGCACCGCGGCGAGCACGCCGGTGAGGCCATGCAGGCCCTCGACGCGCTGCTGACCCGGCGGCGTTCCTCGTTCGACGGGCGCTGGGTGCGCTACCGGGACGTGGAATGCAGCCCGCTGCCCGTCCAGCAGCCACTCCCGATCCTCTCCGGTGGCAACGCGCCCGCGTGCCGGCGACGGGCTGCGCGCTACGGCCACGGCTGGCTCCCGGCCTGTCTCACCCCGGCCGAGGCCGCCGCCGGATACGCCGAGATCCGGGCCGAGGCCGAGCAGGTGGGCCGCGACCTGCCCGCCGGGTTCGAGGTGGCGCTGCAGGTCGCGGTCTGCGTCGGTGCGACGTGTGAGGAGGCCGAGCGCCGCTTCGAGGCGTCGCAGCTGGCCGCGCACATGCGCTCGCTCTCGCGCTCGACGCTGAAGGACCAGAAGGGCGGCGGGTTCGCCGAGCGCAACCTGATCGGCACCGTCGACGACGTCGGCGAGCAGATCGAGGCCTACGCCGCCGCCGGGGTCACCACGATGGCGGGTCTGCTGTTCGCCGCCGACACGGTCACGGAGACGTTGGAGATGATGGAGCAGTTCAGCACGACGGTCATGCCCACGCACGTCCAGGGGCCGGCCCGATGACGGCACACACCCTCGGGCTACCGGTTCGGCCTGTCGTCGACCTGCACCGCCTCGCAGGCGAACGGCTCTACCGGCTGCGCCGTGCGCTGGCCACCGAGCACCTCGACGCGGTGCTGCTGACCTCGCCGGAGAGCGTCTCGTACGCCACCGGGTACGTCAGCGTCGGCAGCGTCGTCTTCCGTGGCTGGCGCGCGGCGGCGCTGATCACGATGGACGACGCGCTGCTCGTCCTGCCGTCGGCCGACATCGCCCCGGCGGTCGACGCCGGGTTCCCCGTGGACCGGGTGGTGCCGTTCGGCCGCTTCTACTTCGAGTCCGCGACCGCGGACCCGGTCGCGGAGGCCGCGGATGTGCACCCCGACCTGCCGGCCGCCACGGGTACCGCACTGCACCGGGCCGGACTGCGGCCGGGCACCCGGGTCGGGGTCGAGGACCTGGCGGGCAACTCGGCCCTCGCCGCGGCGCTGGACGGACTCGACGCGGTCGAGGCGGGCCAGGTGATGACCGCGGTCCGCGCCGTCAAGCTGCCCGGGGAGGTCGAGCTGCTGACGTACGGGGCCCGGCTGGTCGACGCCGGCATCGACGCCGCGCTGGCAGCAGCCGGTGCCGGGATCACCGAGCTCGAGCTCGCGGGCGTCATCGGCGCCACGATCTCGGCGGGCGGCGGCCTTCCCCGCTTCATCGTCTCCACCACCGGCCCGCGCACCGCACTCGCCGACGCCCCGGCCACCGACCGGGCCTGGCGAGCGGGCGAACTGGCGCGGTTCGACGTCGGCTGCACCATCGACGGCTACTGGGCCGACATCGGACGCACCGCCGTGCTCGGTGAGCCCGACGCACAGCAGGCGGCCCGCTACGCCGCCATCCTCGCGGGCGAGGACGAGCAGTTCCGCCGGGCGCGACCCGGCATCACCGCGGCCGAGGTGTTCGACGCCGCCGTCGCGACCGTCGAGCACGGCGGCATCCGGCCCTACCGCCGCCACCACTGCGGCCACGGCATCGGCCAGTCGGTCTACGAGGCGCCGATCATCTCCCCCGCGGTCGACACGCCCTTGCAGGCGGGCATGACGTTCTGCTTCGAGACGCCCTACTACGAGGTCGGCTGGGGCGGGATGATGGTCGAGGACCTGGTCCTGGTCACCGACGACGGCGTCCGGGTGCTCACCGATGCCGACCGGGACCTGCGGGTGGTGGCTGCATGAGCCTCGGCTGTCTGCGCTGCGCGCGCGAGTACCCGGAGCCCGCGCTGGAGCTGCTCGGTGCCGGGTGCCCCGCCTGTGCGGCGGACGGTGTGCCCGCCAACGTCCTGCCGGTGCTCGACATCGCCGGCCTGCGCCGCGAACCACCGGCGCTGCCCCGGAGCCCCGGGGAGCCGGGCCTGTTCGTGCACCGGGAGCTCCTGCCGCTGGATCCCGGCACCCCGGCCGTCAGCCTCGGCGAGGGCGGGACACCGGTCGTGGACCTGCCGGAGCTGGCCCGCGGGGTCGGCGTCGCCAGGCTCCTGGTGAAGGACGAGACGCGCAACCCGACGTGGTCGTACAAGGACCGCCTGGCCGCGGTCTCGGTCACGAAGGCCACAGAGCTCGGCGTGGACACGGTGGTGGTGTGCAGCACCGGAAACCACGGCGCCGCCGTCGCCGCCTACGCCGCGCGGGCCGGCCTGCGCTGCGTCGTCCTCACCCTGGCGAGCGTGCCGCAGGCGATGAAGACCCTGATGGGCGTGTACGGCGCGACGGTCGCGGCACTGCGGACCGGGCCCGAGCGGTGGGCCCTGATGCGCGAGCTGGTGGCCGAGCGGGGCTGGATGCCCATGTCCGGCCACGCCGACCCACCCGTCGGCTCGCCCTCCTACGGCATCGACGGGTACAAGACGATCGCCTACGAGCTGTTCGAGCAGCTTCCCGGCGTGCCCGATGTGGTCGTCGTGCCCACCGCCTACGCCGACGGCCTGACCGGGATCGCCCGCGGGTTCGACGACCTGTGCACCCTCGGGCTGGCCGACCGCGTGCCGCGGCTGCTCGCTGCCGAACCGTTCGGGCCGCTGCGGTCCGCCCTCGCCGCGGGGACGGAGCGGGCGGGCCCGGTCCCGGCCGCGCCGTCGGTGTCCTTCTCGATCGCCTCGCCGGTCGGCACGTACCAGGGGCTGCGGGCCCTGCGGCGCAGCGGCGGCGGGGCGGTCGCGGTGCCCGACGACGAGACGGTGCTCGCCGCGCAGCGCAGGCTCGGACGGCACGGGCTCTACCTCGAGGCCTCCTCGGCGATCACGCTCCCCGCCCTGGAGGCGTGGCAGCGCGCCGGCCTGGTCGGCCCCGAGGACACGGTCGTGCTCGTCGGGACCTCGACCGGGCTGAAGGACGTCGGCGCAACAGCGGCCGGGTTGCCCGCGGTCCCGCTCATCGAGGCCAGGCCCGAGGCGTTGGACACCGTCCTCGAGCGCGCCGACGCACCGCTCGCCCGGCAGGCCCCGTGAGGTGGGCGTACTCGCTGTCGGGCGCCCGTCCGGCCGGCGCGGCCGTCGAGCTCGCCCGGGAGGTGGAGCGGCTCGGGATCGACGAGGTCTGGGTCACGGAGGACTACTTCGAGCGGGGCGCGTTCGCCCTGGCCGGCGCCCTCGCTGCGGCCACCGAGCGCGTGCGGATCGGGATCGGGGTCGTCAACCCGTGGACGCGCCACCCGGTGCTGACCGCCATGGAAACCGCGGCGCTCGACGAGATCGCCCCCGGCCGGGTGCTGCTCGGCCTGGGCGCGTCCAACGCCCGGTGGATGCAGGAGCAACTGGGGATCCCCTTCGAACACCCGGTGCCGCGGCTGGCCGAGGCGCTCGACATCGTCCGCGCCGCCTTGGACGGGCGGCCGGTGCGCCACGACGGCGACGGGTGGCGGGTGGACGCCCGACTCGGCTACCGGGACGGAGCGTCCGCGATCCCGCTCGTCGTCGGCGCGAAGGGGCCCCGGGCGCTGCGGGCAGCGGCGAGCCGCTGCGACGGGGCGCTGCTGTCGATCCTGTCCGCTCCCGCCTACGTGGCGTGGGTGCGCGACCTCATCGGACCCTCGCTGCGGCTGTGGTCCTACGTCACGGTGCACCTGGATCCGGACCGCGACCGGGCCCGGGCGGTCGCGCGCCCCCTGGTCGCCCGCTACCTCGGCGTGCACGGCGAGCACCTGATCACGCGCATCGCGGGAATGGAACCAGAGCGAGCGCGGGCCTTCCGCGCCGGCTGGGCCTCCGGTACGCCCCGGACCGACCTGGTGACCGACGCCGACCTCGACCGGTACTGCGCAGCCGGCGACGAAGATGACGTGCGCCGCCACCTCGCCAGCCAGGCGGCAGCCGGGCTGGACGTCGCTGTGCTCCGCGACACCGGACGCCCCGACGCCGCCGCCGAGCTGAGTGCCGTCCTCGCGCTCGTCACGGACAACGCCTCCCACAGCAGCTGACCGCGCCGACACGGGAACGCCGGTGCAGGACGGCCGCACCGTCTCCCGGTCGCACCGGCGAACTCCCACTTCCCGTTCCTGGAGAACTCGCGGGCGTTCAGCACTTCCGCATCGCGGCCGAGGCACGTCGGCCCGTTCCAGCTACTGCCGCCGTGACGAGATGGGCGAGCACCTGCGCGACTACGGGGACACGCTCACCAGGTGGACGTTGCGATTCTCCGACGGGCGAACAAGAGCAGCCCGCCGGCAACGCTGATCCCGCCGAGCAAGCTGACGCGGAGCCTCGTTCGGGTCGGCGCTGGATGCGAAAGCCCAGAAAGTCGAAGCCCTCCTCGATGTGCACGGTCCTCGTCTTGGGCCCGGTCCAGAAGCGCCTCGTCGAGCAGGTAGTAGGCGCGGCGCCGCCACCGGCTCCCGCGCACCCCCGGTCGCGACGTGCCATCGACGTCACGTCGACGCGCTTTCCATGGACTTCCGGCCCGCCCGCTGCGAGATTGTGGGCAGCGCACCGGACCGGCGGATCCGGTGCGACCCCGCCGTTCCCGCGCGGCCCGGAACCGCCTGGAGGAGCACGCCTGGTGCCGCTTCGTCCACAACCCGGTCTCGTTCGCCCCCGGGGTTCGCACCAAGCGTTCGGTTTCCTTCGTCGACGTGGCCGCAGCGGTCGGCAATGCCCATCTGCGCGCAACGGCGACGGCGCTGGCCGAAGAACGCCAGAGGAACCGAAGCGACAGCGGCTGATCGAGGCACGACCAGGATGCGCAACGATACCCGCGAGGTCCACAGCCGCGACAACTCCATTTCGGGAGGACTCCCGAGCACGCGTGGTTGGGTTGTTCTCTAGGAAGTCGGCTTGCGTCCGGTCGGTGGACATGTGCTCCCGGATGCGTCCATGGGTTCCCCATGGAACCGGGATCCGGTGTGTGCGAGATTGCGAACCGTCCGCGTCGTCGGTGGAGGTCAGGGGGGAACAGCCGATGCTCACACCGCGGGTGTACCGCGAGAACGTATTCCTCCGCACCGGCCTGGCCGTTGATGCGGGGAGCAAGGACATCCGCCGCTACCGGGCCCGTGCGCACGCCGCGGGAAGCATCACCTCCGAGGTCGAGAAGATGCTCGACGAGCTGCAGCGGGACCCGAACCGGCGGATCGTCCAGGAGCTCTTCGCACCGTGGCGGTCCGAGGGGTCGCCGACGCCTCCGCCGGGCAGCGCGGCCGATCTGTGCGCCTTCCACGACCGTGCGGTCGAGTCCCACCGGACCGCGCTCGAGCTCGAGCTGGACGGCGGCGATCCCGCCCTGCGGGACGAGGCGTGGCAGCAGGCCCTCACGATCTGGGCAGCGCTCCTGCACCGCGACGGGATGTGGGACCGGCTGCGCGACCGGGCCGCCGCCATCGCGGACCCTCGGCTCACCGCGGCGGACGTCGAGCGCCTGCGGGCGGAGCTTCCCGACCTGCTGCTGGGGATCAACGCCCGGCTCGCTGCGGACCTCCACGACCCCTCGCGGCAACGAGAGCTGATGGAGACGTTCGCCGCGCTGGCCGAGCTCGAACTCGAACAGGTCGACACCGCGCTCATGCGGAGCGTGCAAGACGTCCTCGACCGAGTCGACAAGGCCTGCGACGAGGCGCGGGACAAGGCCGGATCGGCCGGTTCGGGCGGGCTGTTCATCGTGTCCGGGTTCGACACCGACGTGCAGGCCGATCTCGCCGTGGTCCGGAACGTCCTCGGTGACCGGCATCCGGCCGCGGTGCGGGTGCGCGACCGAGCCGCGGAGACCTACCGGCGGTGCGTCGTCCAGCACCTGAACACCCGCCGGGACGTCGGCGACCCCGCCGCCCTGCCCTTCCTGGAGACGGCGCTGGACCTGGCGGCCAGCTCGGACGTGAAGGGCCGCGCGCAGGAGGACCTCGACACGGTGCGGGAGGCGCTCGAACCCGCGTTCGGGCGCCCGAGCGGCCCGACCCGGCCCGCGATGCCGAGCCCTCGGCGCACGGCGGTGCCCGAGGAGCCGGCATCCGTCGGGTGGCCGTGGTTCTTCATCGTGGCCGGCACCGTCGCCCTGATGTCCGGGCTCCGGTGGTGGGGCGGGCCGTGGCTGGCCGTGGCCGGCGGCATCGTCCTGTGGCTCGCGCTCATCTCCCTGAAGCGCGCGCTCCTCCGGCGGATCGACGTGCTGGGCCGGTCCTGCATGACCATCGGCGCGATCCTGGTGCTCCTCGGCAGCCTGCCGTGGGGCGGGCTGTGGCCCTCCGACGCCACCGGCCTGTGGGGCATGGGCCACGCCGGCATGTGGCTCGTCGGCATCGGCGTCATGTGCGTCATCGAGGGCGCGATGTACCTCGGCGCGTACGACGATCGGGCCGAGGAGAGAACGGCGGTGTGGGGGATCACGTCCACGGTGTACGTCGGCGGGGTGTGGCTGGCGGGCGATGGTGGCTGGCCTGCGTTCGTCGTGGTGCTCGTGCTGGCGCTGATCACCCTCGCCGCCTTCTGCGGAGCGCCGGCGGAGGTGCTCATCGGGCTGCTCTCGATCGGCTCCCTGCTCACGGTGGCCGCGGTCGGGGTCGTCGGCGGGACCCAGACGATCGGCGTCGTCCCCACGCTGATCATCGCCGTGGTGGCGCTGCTGGTCGTCGGGGCGGTCGGACGGGCGTCGGTTCGGTACGCACAACGACGGTGAGCGCAGTGAGGAGTCCCATGCAGGAAACCGGGTTGCGGGCGTGGTGGCGGGACCGTGGGCAGCGGCGTTACCCCCCTGAGTTCCGCATTCCCCGCCCGATCTGGCCCGACGAGGTGCGGCGCGACTACGAGCGCGTCGCGGCCGCGCTCGCCGCCCTCCCGGAACGGCCCGCGGAGCCACCCGATGACGGAGCGCTCGCAGAGGCCGCGCTCGGGTTGTGGCGCACCCAGCGCCGCATCGAGTCCGAGGACCCCGACGGCACGTCGCAGCTGACCCGCCAGTTGCGCCGGCACGTCCAGACCGCGTGGAAGGGGCTCGCGAACGCGGGCATCACCGTGCAGCAGCACGACAACGAGCCGCACGACGACGGGCTGGCCCTGGAGGTCGTGGCACGCGAGCCCCGCCCGGGGCTGCCCCGCGACACGGTCGTCGAGACGGTGGCCCCGTCGATCCTGCGCTCGGGGAAGGTCATCCGTACCGGCGAGGTCGTCGTCGGCTACCCAGTGGAGGACGGTAAGGCATGACGCGCCAGACGATCGACGTCGGCATCGACCTCGGCACCACCACCAGCTGTGTCGCGGTGATGGGACAGAACGAACCGCAGATCGTGCGCAACAACCTGAACGAGGAGTTCACCCCCTCGGCGGTGGCGGTGCGCAAGGCGGGCGAGGTGTACGTCGGCCGTCGAGCCAAGGAGCGGCTCGAGTCCGACCCGGACAACGCGCAGGCCGAGTTCAAGCGCTACATGGGGTTCGAGGGCTGGAGCAAGACGTTCACGGCCAGCGGGCGCACCTTCACCGCTCCGCAGCTGTCCGCGGAGGTGCTCAAGACGCTGCGCCAGGCCGTGGAGGGCCACCTGAACGAGCCGGTCGACGCGGCGGTGATCACCATCCCGGCGGCGTTCGAGGCGTCGCAGCGCACCGACACCATCACGGCCGCCCGGATGGCCGGGTTCGGCACGGCGGAGTTGTTGCAGGAGCCGATCGCCGCGGCGTTCGCCTACAGCAGCCACTACGCCACCGAGCGGGCGTTCTGGCTCGTCTACGACCTGGGTGGCGGCACGTTCGACGCGGCACTGGTCCGGTTGGAGGACGGCCAGTCGACGATCGTGAACCACGCGGGCGACAACTACCTCGGCGGCACCCGGATCGACTGGGACATCGTCGACGAGATCCTGATGCCGGCCGCGGCCCGGGAGTTCGGGCTGTCCGGGTTCCGCCGCGACGAGTCGATGGACCCACGGTGGCGGGCCAACGTGCAGAAGCTCAAGATGGCTGCCGAGCAGCTCAAGATCGACCTGTCGGTGCACGCCACGGCGTACAGCGACGTGGTGCTCAACGACCTCGACGGCACGACGCTCAACTTCGAGGCGTCCCTCGCCGCCGGCCAGCTGCACGAGATCGCCATGCGCTACTACCGCCGCACGATCGAGTTGTGCCGCAAGACCCTCGCCGAGGCCGGGGTGCGGCCCGACGACGTGGACAAGGTGCTGCTCGTCGGGGGCTCCACCCTCGCGCCCACGGTGCGGGAGCTGATCGCCGACCCGGAGGCCGGGCTCGGCATCGAGATCGACGGCAGCCTGGACCCGATCACCGTGGTCGCGCGGGGCGCGGCGCTGTACGCGGCGAGCCGGCCCACGCAGACGACGACCCGGGAGCCGACCGCTGACGAGGTCGTCGTGGACCTGCGCTACGAGCTGCGCAGCGACGACCCGCAGCCGCCGATCGGGGGCAAGGCGCGTGCCGCGTCGGCCCGGGACTGGAGCGGCTACCAGATCCGGTTCAGCGACCCGTCCGGGGTGCCCCCGTGGACCGGGCCGATGGTGCCCCTGACCTCCGACGGCGACTTCTTCACCGAGCTCTTCGCCCAGCCGGACACCACCACGGAGTTCCGCATCGAGCTCTTCGACCCCCGTGGCAGCGCCGTCCCGGTCCAGCCGGCCACCGCCACCTACCGCCACACCAGCGGCCCCGTCCCGGAGAACACCGAGACCCTGCGCCGGTCCATCGGCCTGGCGATGGCCGACGGCAGCGTCATGTGGTCCGCTCGCAAGGGCGCCACGCTGGACCCGAAGTCGAAGATCAGCACGACGCACGACGTCCGCACCACCGAGCACGTGTCGCGATCCGGCAGCGGCGTGATCCGCATCCCGATCGTGGAGGGCGAGCGGGCCCGGGCCGACCGCAACGCGGAGGTCGGGACGCTCGTGATCCGGCCCACCGACATCACCCGCGACGTACCGGTCGGCACCCCGGTCGAGGTCACGGTGGACGTCACCGCGGAGCAGGTCACCGCGTCGGCGTACGTGCCGTTGCTCGACCGTTTCTGGGACACCTCGGTGCCGAAGCCGTCGGTGCCGGACCTGGACGACCTGCGCGAGCGGCAGCGCGAGGCGGAGGAACGCCGGCAGGACCTGCGCCGGCGCGCGGAGAACGCCGTGTCCCCCGAACCCCGGGAGATGATCCGCGGCCTCGAGAGCAGCGGGGCGGCCGACGAGCTGGGGCGCCTCTCCAGGACCGGCGCCGTCGCGGAGCCCGACCGGCAGGCGCTCGACGACCGGCTCCACGAGTACGAGGCGCACCTGGACGCCGTCGAGGACGTCCTGCTCCTGCCGGAGGTCCGGGCCGAGGTCGACGGCGCACGGGCCGATGCCGCGGAGGCGGTGCGGCAGCACGACGACCAGGCGGGCCGCCAGAAGCTCGAGACGATCGACGCGGAGGTCGAACGCGCGACCGCCGCCAAGGACGTCACCGCCCTGCGCCGCCAGATCGAGGAGCTCCACCAGCTCGAGTACCACGTGCTGAACCGCAGCGGCCAGTTCCACCCGCAACTGTTCCGGGAGCTCACCGCGGTCGTGCCGATCATGACCGACCAGCGGGAGGCCCGGATGCTCGTCTCGATCGGTCAGGACGCGCTGAACCGGGGCGACAACGAGCGCCTCGCCGCGGTCAACGCGTCCCTGCTCCAGCTGGTCCCCGAGCACGCCCGGCCCACCATGCCGGCACCCGGCGACACGGGGCACGGCGCAACCGTGAGGGCCCGATGACCGCCTCCGACGACGCACGGGCCCCGCTGCAGCAGCTCACCGACGAGCTGGCCGTGGCGCGAGCCGCGGAGCTCGCCCGTGCCGGCGACCGGGACGGGGCGCTGGCCGCGCTTGCCGCCGCGCCCGGCCCGGCGACGGTGGCCCGGCTCGACCTCACCGCCCGCGTCCACGCCCAGCTCGGGAACTACGACGCCGCCGACGCCGCCTGGCGGCGGGCCGCCGAGCTGGGCGGGGGCGACGCGTTCCGGGCCGAGCGGGCCCGCGTCGCGGAGGAGCGGTCCGGACGCGCCCGACCGCGGCGCAGGCTGTGGCCCGCCCTCGCGGCGCTGGTCGCGGCGGCATTGGTCGCGGCAGCCGTCGTCGTGGCGTTCGCACGCCCCTCGCCGGATCCGGCTGGCGGCGGGAACCGGGCCGGGGAGCTCTCGGACATCCAGGCGCAGCAGGGCGAGATCATGCGCCGGCTCGACCGGATCGAGGGCGCCGTGGCGCCGCGGGACGACCTCGGCCCCGTCGAGGCCGATCTGTCCAGCCTGCCCGGGTACCTCGTCCGGGCCGACGGCGACGCACTCGTCGTCGCGTTCCCCGGCTCCCCTTTCGGGGGCACCGGCGCACAGCTGAGTCCGGAAGGCGACGCCGCGATCGCCGAGCTCGGCCGCCGGCTCGCCCCGCACATCGACCGGATCGCCGTCCGGGTCGTCGGCCACACCGACGACACCCGGCTCCTCCCCGGCGCGGAGTTCGCCGACAACGAGTCGCTCGCGCTCGCCAGGGCCCTCGCGGCCGCCCGCCGCCTGGCCCGGGCCACCGGGCAGCCGCTGGAGTCGATCGCCGTCGCCACGGCAGGCCCCGACCGGGCGCCCTTCCCGAACACGTCGCCGGACTCGCGCACGTCCAACCGGACCGTCACGATCCAGGTCACGCCCGGCCCGACCGCGGCGGACTGATCATGATCAGGACCGAGATCCAGGTGTTCTGCCGGACGATGACCCACCGTGCAACGGCGGCCGCCGAACAGATGTCGGGCCACCGCCCGAATGTCGAGGAGCTCGTTCGGACGCTGGAGCGGACGCTCGCGGATCGGGACCGGGCGCGCGCTCGATCCGCGCAGGTGGGCTTTGCCGAACAACAACGACTGCAGGCCTGGGACGAGGTCCTCAGTGCCCGCATCCGGGTGACCCGGGCACTGCTCGATGTCTGTGACTCCCACATCGCGTATGCACTGTCGCTGTCCCGGGAGATCACCGCCCACCCCGACGGGGGATCACCGATGCGCTGGCACCACCGCCGAAAGTACCGCAAGGCGGTGGAGGAGCTCGAGAAACGGGCGTCCATGATGGACGAGGAACACGCCGAGCTGACCGACGGCCTCCCCGAACTCCGGCGGTGCCTGGGACTCCCCGGCTCCGACGGCTGACGCCGGTTACCGGTCAGCCGATGACCAGCACCGTGGTGTCGTCCACCAGCCCACGTGCGGCCGCGGCGGCGAGCAGGGCGTCGCAGCACCGGCTCGGCTCCCCTGCCGGCACCGAGGCGAGCACGGTGGCGATGGTGGCGTCGTCGACCACCGCGGTGAGGCCGTCCGAGCACATCAGCAGCCGGTCGGACGGGAGCAGTTCCACGGTGCGCACCGCCGGTTCGACCCGGCCGGCCATGCCGATGTGCTGGGTGAGTCGCGACCGGCCGGGAAGCCGCGCCGCCGCGCCCGCGTCCAGGATGCCGGTCGCCACCAGTGACTCGCCCAATGCGTGATCGGTGGTGAGCCGGGCCAGCCGGCCTGCGCGGCTGAGGTAGGCACGGCTGTCCCCGACGTGGGCGATGGTGGCCGTGTCACCCCGCACCACGGCCGCCACGACGGTCGTTCCGATGCCGCCGAGCCGGTTGCCGGCCCGTACGCGGAGGTCGCCGCTGAGCGCACGCAGGAACGCGGCGACCAGCTCGGGGTCCGTGGGGTCGCCGGTCGACGCGAGCAGGGCGGGCAACCGCTCGACCACGAACCGTGCCGACCAGCCGCCGTGGCGGGCCGAGCCCACCCCGTCCGCGACCACGTACGTCCCGGTCGCACCGTCGGCGGCGGTCCAGTCGTCGTTCCCGGAGCCGGCGGGCCCCGGCATCGTCGCAATCGCGTGCGACGCCGATGCCGTCGGAGTGGGTGTCACAGCGCCTCCAGCAGGGCGGCGCGCAGCTGCGCGGCGTCGCCGATCTCGATGACCGGGTCGTCCACCAACGCCCGGTCGATCACCGCGGCGAGCGCGGCCGGGACGTGCGGGTTGCGTTCCCGGATCGGCACCGGCGCGGTGCCCATGACGACGGCCCACTCGTACTGCGGCTCGCCGAAGTCACGCGGGTACTCGCAGGTCAGCATGTGGTAGAGGCATGCGGCGGTCGACCACACGTCGACATCCGGGCGGGCCTGCTTGAACCCGGTGACCTGCTGCCGCGGCACGAAACGCGCCTTGCCACCGACGGCCCCGTCGGGGGTCACGCCGCTGTGCCCCGCCGTGTCGAACGCCTTGGCCAGCCCGAAGTCCGCCAGCTGGACGACCCCGCTCTTGAACAGCAGGTTGCCTGGACTGATGTCCCGGTGCACCAGCCCGGTGGCGACCACGACCCCGCCGCCCGCCAGGTGCACGGGCACCGGCACGCTGTGCGCGTAGGCGAGGCCGGCGAGCGCCTGCGTCGTGATCAACACGGCCCGGCGCACGTCCAGCGGCCCACCGGTGCGTTGCATCAGGTCCGCCACCGAGCCCCCCTCGCAGAGCTGGGTGACGATGTAGAACACACCGTGCCACCGGCCGCTCTCCAGCTGGTGCACGATGTGGCGGTGGCGGAGCGTCTCGGCGAGCCGGGCCTCCCGGACGAACCGCTGCTCGTCCGCGCCGTGCGGGAGCATCAGCTTCAGCGCCACCCTGGTGCCCGTGTGCAGGCTGGTGGCCGCGTACACCGCGCCCATCCCGCCGCGCCCGAGCAGGCCTTCGACGGTGTAGCCGCCGAACACACCGGTCACCTGCTGACCGCGCTGCACCCGCGTGTCGATCATCTCGGCCAACCGGACCGGATCGCCGGCACATGCCTGGCATACAAGATCGGGGCCCGGTGACGCGACGGGTTCCGTACAGACCGGGCACGTCCCGAGCACCCGCGCGGTGCTGGGCCTGTTGCGCGGCGGAGGCGGAGCGGGTGCCGGCCTGCACCGCGGGCACGGTTCCCCGGTGGAGGACGCTTCCCCACAGCGGGGGCACAGGGCCACGACGACGGACACGCCGATCGTCGCGCCCCCGATGTGGAGGCGGTCCCCGTCGGTCAGTCGGTGCCGCTCGACACGCTGAGCCCCGACGAACGTGCCGGAGGGGCTGCCCAGGTCTCGCACCCACGCGTCCGGCGGGTCGATCTCGAGCAGGCAATGGTGCGGCGCCACGCCGTCGTCGAGCAGCCGCAGGTCCGCGCTCGCCGACCGGCCGATGACCCACCGAGCCGGCCCGGTGAAGCGGACCTGGCGGGCCCGCCCCGGACGGTCGTGCACGTCCAGGCGGACGTGGGCGACCGCCACCACGGTGGGTTCCGGGTCAGCAGCGGCGGCGAGCAGCCGCTCCAGCGCCTGCGGCCCCGCGAGGTCGGTGAGCAGCCGCACCCAGGCCGTCGCCGGCACGGCGAGCAGGGCCCGCAGCAGGTCGTCCGCGCCGGTCCGCCCGCCCGGGGTCGCGGACTGGACGGCGACGCGGGCGCGGGTGAACAGCGCGTGCGCGTCCGCACTCATCTCCGGCCGTCGCGGCTCGGTCTCGAAGACCCGGGTGGCCCGGCCCGCCCACCGGGCCAACCGGCGCGCGTACTCGGCCGGGTCGACCCCGGCCGAGCCGAACCGCCGCCGCACTGCGTCGGCCTCCGCCCGCGCCTCCGGGCCGACGCCCCCGGGCTGGGCCCCCGCAGCGGCCGCACCGAAGCGGCAGGCAGCGATGAGCAGGTGGATCGGTTCGATCCGGTCGGAGACGGCCTGCTCGGCGGCCTCGGCAGCGAGCTGCCACGAGACGAGAGCGCCCGCGGTCAGGTCGTCGAGCGAGTTCGCACCGGTCACGATCCACGATCCGTCCGGACCACCAGCGCGTCGCCGTCGACGTCGACCACGATCGTCCGGGCATCGTCGAACCGGCCCGCGGTCAGGCCGTCCGCCATCCGGGCGGTCACCATCGACTCGACGACACCGGCCGCGGACCGGCCGTCGGTCGCCGACCGGACGAGCAGGTCACGCGCGGCCTCGGACACGACGAGCTCGTGATCCGGGAGGCGGCCCCGCAGGTCGTCGAGGCTGCGTTCGACGATCGCGGCCAGCGCGGCGCGGTCCAGCGGCCGCAGGTGCACCACAGCGCCGATCTGGTCCACGAACGCCGACCCCACCGCCGCACGCAGCGCGTCGTCGGCCCGGGATGCCGCGCCGCGCCCGCCCGCCCCGAACCCGAGCGCCGACCCGGCCGCCCCGGTGCTCGCCGTGCACACCACGATCGCGTCGGCGAACGAGACCCGCATGCCCGCCCGTGTGGTGAGGATGCCCTCGGCGAGGATCGGCAACAGCGCCTCCCTGACCTTCGGGTGGGCCCGGTCCACGTCGTCGAGCAGCACCACGCTGTGCGGGTGCCGCCGGACCGGCCCGACGAGCACGCCGTCCTCGTCGTGGTCGCGGTACCCGGCCGGGGTGCCGAGGAGGCCGAAGTACGAGGCGGCGTCCCCGTAGTCGGTCATCGGGATCCGGACCAGCCGGACGCCGTCCGCGGCGAGCTCGTCGGCGAGGGCGGTGGCCAGCAGGGTCTTCCCGCACCCCGGCGGTCCCGCCAGCAGCATCGAGCAGCACGCGCCACGGCCCAGTCCCGCGCGCGCCGCGCGGACCGTCGTGGCGACCGCCTCGTCCTGGCCGATCACCCGCGCGCCGAGCGCGTCGGCGAGACCGGCCAGCTGCCGGGCCGACCCGGTGCGCACCCGCTCGACCGGTACGTCGAGCCGGGCGGCGAGCGCCGCGGCGACGTCGTCGGCCGTCACCGTCGGGACGCCGTCGCGCCCGGGGCCCGACGAGACCTCCGCGCAGGCGGTGTCGAGCATGTCGATCGCCTTGTCCGGGAGCCGGAGGTCGGGCAGGTGGGTCGCGGTGAGCCGGACGGCGGCGTGGTGGGCATCGTCACCGATGGTGACGTGGTGGTGCTCCTCCAGCCGACCGCGCAGGCCGTCCAGGATGGCCTCGGCGTCCGCCTCGGTCGGCTCGGACACCCGGACCAGCTGGAACCTGCGCGCCAGCGCGCCGTCGGTCTCCACGCGGGCGCGGTACTCCTTCTCGGTGGTGGCCCCGATCATCTGGATCGCGCCCCTGGCCAGCGCGGGCTTGAGGATCTGCGCGGCGTCGATCGCGCCGTGGGCCGCGCCCGCGCCGAGGATCGTGTGCGCCTCGTCCACGAAGAGGACGACGCCGGCGGCCGCGGCCTCGGCGATCGCGGTCGCGATCCGCTCCTCGAACTCGCCGCGGTAGGTGGTGCCCGCGACCAGCGCGGCCATCGGCAGCTCGACGATGCGGCGCCCGGCGAGGGCGCTCGGCGGGTCCGCTCCGACGATGGCGAGGGCGAGCGCCTCCACGACGGTCGTCTTGCCCACACCGGGCTCGCCGACGAGCATCGCGTTCGGCTTGCGCGACGTGGCCAGCACCACCGCGAGCCTTCGGACCTCGGCGGCGCGGCCGACGACCGGCCCCAGCTCGCCGGCGCGGGCCAGCGCGGTGAGGTCGCGGCCGGTCGCGTCCAGCACCGGGGTGGCGGACCCGCCCGTCCGGGCGACGGACTCCAGCCCGCGCGCGAGGACGACGAGGGCCGCGTGCGGGTCGCGCGGGTTGTCGTCGACGAGCGTCAGCAGCGTCGCGCGCACCAGGTGCCACAACCGCATCGCGACGCGGTCCTGGGCGGCCCGCGCCGCCGCGCGCGCGAACACCTGTCGCGCGGCAGGCGACCGGTGCGACTGCCCCGACCGGCGGGGCGCACCACGGACCTCGCGCCGGCGCAGCGTGCGGCGCAGCCAGGTGGCGTCGACGCCACTGTCCCGGAACAGCGCGCGGACCTCCGCCACCTCGCTCTCGAGGGCCGCCGCGACGTCGGGGGCGAGCTCGGAGCCCTCGGCGTCCAGCCGCACGTCGGCCAACTTCGCGCCGGCCATGAGCAGGTGCGCCGGCTCGATCTCGGCGGCCCCACCGGCCTGGGACTCGACGTCGGCGAGCTCCCAGCACAGCAGGACGGCGGGGGAGATCGCCGGAGTGGGGTCGGCCGGCTCGGGCGGGGGCAGCACCCGGTCCGGGCCGTCCACGACGGGCGCCGGAGGCGGAGCGGGCGGGCGGACCTCGGCCCGGACCGCCTCGGCCTCCTCGTGCCTGCCCAGCACGCGCAGCAGGCCGAGGAGCTCGGCGACGCCCGGCCCGCCGAGCCGGTCCCGCGGGACGCGCCCGAGCGCGTCGAGCGCCTGGGTGTGGCGCCCGAGCCCGCGCAGCGCCTGCGCCAGCGGCACCCTTAGCCCCAGCCGGTCGAGCGCACCGGGCGGGAGCGCGTCGAACGCCTCGATGGCCTCGGCCGGCCTGCCGAGACCCGCGAGCGCCCGACCGCGCACGCCGGCGGCGGCCACCGAGGTGGGGTCCAGCTCCAGCGCCCTGGTCGCGTCGTCGAGGGCCTCGGCGTACCGGCCGTTGGCCGCGTTCGCGGCCGCCCGCTGGGCGTAGGCCTGCTCGTCGCGGGGGTCGATCGTCAGCGCGACGGCGAGCGGTTCCAGTGCCTCGGCGGGACGACCCACCGCGAGCAGGGCCGCCCCCAGCCCGCGCTGCGCCGCACGTGCACGCGGCTGCAGCTCGACGGCGCGACGAAGCCGCGCGACGGCCTCATCCGCACGGCCGACCGCACTCAACGCCGTTCCGTGGGCGACCAGCACCGGGACCGAGTCGGGGTCGATCTCGGACAGCGTGGCGAGGACGCGCACCGCCTCCTGGTGCCGGCCGGCCATGGTGAGCGCGATCCCCAGCTGCAACAGGGTCGCCCGGTCCTGCGGGCGCTCCTCGGCGAGGGCGGTCAGGCGGTCGACGGCCGCGGCCGCGCTGCCGAGCCGGGCCAGGCAGGCCGCCTGCCGGGCCTGCGTCGCCGGCCGGTCGAAGACCGGCGACGCGATCACCGGGGCCGGGCTCGCGGTGACGACCTCGTAGACGTGCTCGAGCTGCTGCCGCAGGGCCGCGGGGTCGTGCGGGCGGTCATCGGGCCGCCGCGCCACGCACAGCTTGATCAGCCCGGTGAGCTCCGGAGGCCCGGGCGGCGGGTTCTCGGCGATGTGGCGCAGCGCGAGCGTCCCGTCCCTCGGCCGGTCCGTGGCGAGCATCTCGTAGAGCAGGATGCCGACCCCGTACACATCGGTGCGCGCGTCGAGCAGGCCGTCGGGATCGGCCTGCTCGGGAGCGCGGTAGGCCGGGGTGCCCGGCACCTGGCCGTACACGGCCTGCACGCGGGCCCCGAACTCGGCCAGTTCGGGAACCGAGGCCTGGACCGGCCCGAACGCCTGCGCCAGCCCGAAGTCGGTGATCTTCAGGTCGTCCTCGGGGGTGAGCAGGCAGTTCGCCGGCTTCACGTCGCCGTGCAGCCGTCCGTGCCACGCCGACGCGTGCGCCAGCCCGCTGCACAGCTGGATGCCCAGCTTCAGGACGCGTTCGGGCGGCATCGGGCCGCGCCGGATCGCCGCCGCGAGGTCGCCGGGGACGTACTCCAGCAGCAATGCGGGGCGGCCCGCGATCCACTCGACCCACAGCGCGGTGACGACGTGCGGGTGGGGGTCGAACCGCACCCACGTGCGGGCCTCGTTCTCGAACGCCGCCCGGCCGGCCAGGTGGTGGTCCTGGAAGGTCTTCAACGCGTACGTGCCCTCGGGGACCGGCCCGTCGGGCTGGGCGTCCACGACGTAGACGGTGCCGTGCCCGCCGCGCAGCACCTGCCGCACGCGGTAGGACCCGTCGGTGCCGTGCAGCACCTCACCGACCGCGTGACCGTGGCGCGCGGCACCCACGAGGTCGTCCAGTGCCCGCGCGGCCTCGCGGTCGTTCGGGGCGAGCCGCACCGCCCGCTCCAGCACCCGCCGGGCTGCCACCTCGCGGCCCGACTCGCGCAACGCCCGGCCGAACGCGAGGTGCCCGGCCACCCGCTCCGGGTGCAGGCACACCGCCGCGGCGTACTCCGCGAGCGCCTCGTCGATCTGCCCCGCCTCCCGCGCGGACCGGGCGGAGTCGAGGTGCTGCTGGTACGTCCGCGGCTCGTCGCGGTCAGCGGCCACCGGAGCGCCGCTTCCTCTTGGCCCGCCGGGCGGGCACGCGCGCCGCGGGTTTGCGGAGATCGGCGAGCGCGAGCGGGACGTCGGCCCGGCCCGGGTCCAGCTCACCCGCGCGTTCCCACAGCTCGACGGAGCGCTTGCGGCGGCCCTGGCGGTGGGTGACCTTGGCGAGCAGCACGATGGTGTCGACGTCGTCGGGCACGAACGCCAGAGCGACGCTCGCCTGCTCGCCCGCCTCGGCCCAGCGACCCGCCCGCGCCGCCCGGACCGCGGCGTCGTGGGCGGCATCGGCCCGCTCGACGATCCGCGCAAGCGCCGTCAGGTCGGCGCCGCACTGGACGCACCGTTCCCCGAGCCGCTTCTGCTGTCCGCGGCACCGCGGGCAACTGAAGGCCTTCATCCGCGGCCCACCCTATTCCGGTTCCACGTCGACGACCGGCGGGAACGTCTCGACCCGCGCGAGCCACGGCATGACCCGCTCGTCGAGCACCCTCCGCAGGATGCGACCCGCATCCGGGGCGTTCATGTCGACCCGGTGGACGTCCGCCTGGGCCACATCGCCTTCGGTGACCAGGCTCTTGTAGAGCTCCTCGAGGGCCTGCGTGCGCTGCGCGCCGGGGACGCCGGCCATCCGGTCGCGGAGGCTGTCGCGGCCCCGCGAAATCTCGGCCAGCACCTGGGCGCGCAGGGTGGCGGCGGACGGCCCGCCGGGGACGCCGATCACGGGCGGGACGAGGAGGTTCCAGACCGCGTGGATGCGCGCCTCCACCTGCTCGACGGCCGTGCTCCAGTCGAGCTGGCGCTCCGCCCGGTGCGCGGCGCTGCCCGCGGCCCGCAGCGCGGGGAGCTCGTTGCGGAACTCCGCCGCCCGTCGGGCATCGACGCCGGCGAGCTGGTCGATGAGCTGCTCCAGGTCCAGCAGCTTGCCCTCGAACTCGGAGAACGACGGGCTCAGGTGGGCGCCTGGCCCCAACGGCAGGCTCTCGAGCTGGGTCTCGACGACGGTCATCCGGTAGGTCGCCTGCGCGGCGTCGAAGCGGTGCGCGACCAGGTCCTCCAGCTCGGCGACGAGCTTCTCGATCCGCGGGCCGTGCGTGATCCGGGTCTCGGGGTCGACGAGGTTGCGCTTCTCCGCCCACGACGCCCGCACCGAGTCGAGGCGCTCCCGCAGCCGCTCCCAGGAGTCGGAGTCGAAGCTGCGCAGGTTGAGGGTAGCCCGGCCCTCCCGGCCGGCCGTCGGGACCCGCGCGTGCACGTCGATCATCCAGTCGGCGCCGATCGTCACCGACAGCGCCACCCGCGTGCCGACCGGCGTGTCCGCGGGCAGGTCGGAGATCACGACCTCGCCGATCGGGATCGGGCCCTCGTACACCGGGACCGGGAGCAGCACGCCCTGGTTGACCGTCCGCAGCCCGATCTCGACGTGGTGCGGCACCGGGTCGCCCTCCTCGGCGACGGTGCGCATGCCCGACCGCACCTTGACCGAGATCGTGTTGGCGAGCACCGCACCGCCACGGGGCAGGTCCGGCCCCATCCGCAGCGTGTCGGCCTGCGAGTCCAGCTCGCGGCCGTCGACCTCGACCGCCACCGTCACCCCGGTCTCGGCGTCGGTGAGGGGGATGTCGGCGAACCGGAACCCGCCGCGCTCGTCGGCTCGCACGCGCGCGGTGTACTCACCGTCGTCGCTGCGCAGCACCACCACGGCGTGCGCGGGGTCGGCGAGCCCATGGCCGGTGAGCACCTGGCCGTTGATCTCGCCCCGCCCGTCCAGCACCACCGGCGGCCCGAGCTTCAGGTGGGCGCTGTGGCGGTCGATGAACGCCGTCTTCAACGCGGCGCCCGCCGCGACGCACAGATCCGGCTCGACCAGCACGGGTTCCTTCCCGAGCCGCCGCGACAGCGACTCCGACACGAGCGGGATGCGGGACGAGCCACCGACGAGGACGATCCCGTCCAGGGACGCCGCGGAGAAGCCGGGCTGCCTCCGGGCGGCCTTCTCCAGCGCCGAGACGCAGCTGTCGACCGTGCGCTCGATCCGGCGCGCGATCAGCTCCTCAAACTCCGTCCGCTCGAACGGCACCGTGAGGATCATGGGCTCCCCGTCGCAGTCGAGGAGGTTCGACTTCACCAGGTCGGCCGCGGGCGAGCGCGACAGCTCGATCTTGACTCCCTCCGCCTCCGTGAGCAGGGCGCCCAGCAGCGCCCGGTGCTCCGGCACCGAGACGTCGATGTTCAGGTTGTACCCGGGGACCTTGTCCGCGAGCAGCCCCACGATGGCCTGGTCGAAGTCGTACCCGCCGAGGAACCGGTCGCCGTCGAACGACAGGTGGTCGAAGGTCTCGGCGTTCCACTCCACCACCGATGCGTCGAAGGTGCCGCCCCCCAGGTCGTAGACGAGGAACACCCCGTGGTCGGCCGGCTCGCCCGCACGGCCCGCCAGGTAGGCCTGCGCGGCGGCCTCCGGCTCGATCAGTGTCTCGGCGACCTCCAGCCCGGCGTCGGCCCCCGCCTGGGTGGTCGCGTTCTTCGCGCCCACCTCGAAGAACGCCGGGACGGTGACGACCGCCCTGCGCACCGGCACGTCGAGCACGGACTCGGCCAGTTCCCGCAGGTAGCGCAGCACGTGCGCGGACGCCTCGGTCGCCGTCATCGTCGCGTGCCCGGCCCGCAGCGGCTCCGAACCGCTCATGTCGCGCTTGAAGAACATCGCCGGTGGGGGCTCGCCGGTCTGCCGGGCCTTGTTCTTCGCCCGCGCGCCCACCACCGGCGTCCCGTCCCGGTCGATCCACACGGCCGAGGGCGTGAGCGGCGACCGGTACCGGTCGGTGATCACGAGTGCGCCGCCGACCGGCCGCAACCGGCCCGCGGCGATCTTCTCCGCCTTGTCCGGGATCGGGGCGTCGGCCAGCACCGCCACGCAGCTGTTCGTCGTGCCGAGATCGATCCCCACCGCGATCCCGGCACCGCCGCCGTTCTCACTCATCGCCGCCCCTCCGCTCCCTGCTCGGCACCCAACAGCACCTGGGCCCGGCAGACCACCTCTCCGTCCGCCCAGCGCAAACCGGCGCGTTCCGTCTTCGCCACCCACGGCCCGTCGCCGTCCAGCACGTCGACGACGTCCGCGACGTCGGCGTAGGGCAGGCCGACCGGTTCGATCACCGTGCCGCCCCGGCGGGTGACCGCCGCGGCGATGCGGTCGGCGAGCGCCCCGACCAGCTCCGCCTCGGCGGCCAGCCCCGCCTCGTCCATCCGCGGTCCGGAGGCGGCCACGAGCTCACGCAGCTTGTGCAGCACGACGACGAGGTCCCGGGCCAGCTCCTTGTCCCGCCGCTCCGTGTCGGACAGCACGTCGCGCAGCCTGTCCTCGGCCGCGTACCCGGCCCGCAGCGCCGCCCACGTCACGCCGTAGGCCGATCGCGCGGGCGGGGCGCCCCCGCGCTCCTGCTCGTCGATCGCGAAGACCCGCTCGACCGGTCCCGTCACTCCGCTCCCCCTCACCTCGGCCGCGGCTCGCGGACCGCGTGCACACGCAACGTCTCCAGCACCCGGCCCACGGGGTCGCGCAGCCGCTGCTCGGCGGCGTTGATCGCGGCCTCGTCGACCACCCGGCCCAGGTAGCGCACCTCGCCGAAGCGCACCCGCGACCGTCGCGCCACCGCGTGCGCCCGGCGCACGACAGTGGTCGGTTCCACGCCCAGGACCCCGAACGCGGAGTCCCGGTACGGGTCCGCCTCGGCGTGCCAGCGCCACGGGTTGTCCAGCGCCGCGGCGCCGCCGGTGCCCGCCTGCGCCTCCCCGCCTGCGCGCAACCGCGCCAGCACCGCCTCGACGCGTCGCCTGCGGAGGGGATGGGGTCGCACGGCGGCCGCCAAGCGGGCCACCGCCGGGTGCTCGGCGAGCCCCTGCCGGTTCCCGGCCCCGACGCCCGTGCGTTCCAGCCGCTCCAGCAGTTCCATGGCCTCCACCGTGCGGCCGCCCACGAGGAGGTGGTCGATCTCGGCGGCGTCGACGGTGGCCTCGAGGGGCCACCGGCGCGCCGGCCCCGGGCCCGGCGCGCCGAGCCGCTCGACCAGGTCGGCCGCCCACTCGCACCCGGCGTCGAGCGCCACCGCGTCCGCGAGCAGCCGGCGCGCGTCGGCGTCCCGGCCGGTCAGGTGCGCGCACTCGGCCTGCCTCGCGAGGCACTTGGCGAGGTCCTTCTCCACCTCCCACGGCGGCAGCCGCACGCTGGGCGAACGGGTCAGCGACTCGCGGTAGTACCGTTCGGCCCGCTGGTTGACCCGCTCGATCCGCTGGATCTCGGCCGGGTCATCGGTGATCCGCGGGGGCATCTCCGTGTACAGCAGCTGGGCGCCCTGCCAGTGCAGCAGGCGGGCCCGGTCGTCGTCGGGGACCACCTCGACCGCCTCCGGCGGCAGGACCTCGTCCACCCGGCGGAGCAGGTTCCGCACGACCCGCCACCCGTCGTCGCGTCCGATCAGCGTCCACGCCCATTCGTTGGCCAGCACGACGAGCAGCCGGGCCGGCACCGGTGCGGCGGGGTCGAGGCGCAACCAGTCCGCGACCTCGTCGAACGTGGGCCCGAACCGCCGCTGGTCGATCGCCTCCGCGACGCGGCCGTCCAGCTCCTCGACGAGCGCGGCGCGCGCGGCCGCCACCGCCCCGGCGGGAAAGCCGGAACCGCGGATCAGCGCGACGTGCTCACCGGCCGGCTCCGGCGCCGTCCCCCGCAGCTCGCGCGCCAGCGCCACGTGGACGTCGAGGAGCATTCCCGGGAGCGCCCGGCGCACCGCGGCGAGCACCTCCGCGGGCACGGGGCGACCGTCGATCGGCGGCATCCGCCCGGCGAGGCGCTCCCAGAACGCGTCCGAGGCGTGCAGCGCGGCCCACTCCCCCACCGCCGCGCGCCAGTACGGCAGCGCCAGGGCGTACTCACCGGCCCGTTGCAGGTCGTAGGCCCGCGTGTGCAGGCAGATCGCCCGGTGGTGGCGCAGCCGGTCGTCCGGCCCGGGGTACGGCTGGGTCCCGCCCCAGACCTCCTCCGCCTCGGCGGTCCACGGGTGCACCTCGCCGTCGCGGTGCAGCGCCGCCCACGCCCGCTCGTCCACGTCCGCGCCCACGTCCTCGCCGGCGCCCACGTCGGCCGTCCGGCGCGTCATGCGCGGCTCACGGGCCGCTGGAGCATCATCAGGAACCCGTCCCCGACGGCCGTGCCGGCATAGGCGCGCGCCGCCGCCCGCCACGTGACGGGGCTGCTCGCCACGGCGAGGCCCTGCTGCGCCACGGCCCTGGCCCTGTCGACCTGGTCGCGGCGCAGCGCCAGGTCGACGAGCAGCGGGTACAGCTCGACGACCCGCTCGTGCGCGGGCAACGCGTCGTTGAGCGCGCCCGCCTCCGCGGCGAGCCGCTCGGCGTGGTCGAGGTCGCCGGCCCGCAGCGCCTGCTCCAGCAGCCGGCCGTGGGCGCGCACCCGCTCCGGCCCGGGTGCCGTGGGAGCCGGGGTCCCGGCCGGCTCCGACGGGTCGAGCATCGCGAGCAGGGCGGTGGCGTCCGCGGGGCGGTCGGCGGGGCTCGGGGCGAGCGCCCGCAGGACGAGCTCCTCCACCGGGTCGTCCCGGACGCTCGGGGCCAGCTCGCCGGGCGGCGGTACCGGTCGCGTCCTGATCCGCATCAGCGCGTCGACGTCGACCGGCCCGTCCTCCGGCAGCACCGTCGCCACCTCGTGGTGGCGGGGCAGCCGCCCGGTCAGCAGCTCGTAGCCGATCATCCCGATCGCGTACACGTCCGCGCGGGCGTCGATGACACCGCCGCCGAGGATCTCGGGTGCCTGGTGGGTGAGCGTCCCGCCCCTCGGGGCGGACCGGAGCAGGTCGGTGATCCGTTCGGCGTGCCCGAAGTCCCCGATCCGCAGGGAGCCGGCGGCCGTGCGCAGCACGTTCGCCGGCTTGAGGTCGAGGTGCACCGTGCCCTGAAGGTGCAGGAACCCGACGCCCTCGCAGATTTCCCGCAGCCAGGCCCGCACCGTCGCGGCCGGCCAGCCGCGGTCCGGCAGCACCCGGTCCGCGAGGCTCCCCTCCGCCAGCTCCATGACCAGGTAGGGCACGCCGTCGTCGCCGACCCCCGCGTCGAGGCACCCGACCAGCCGGTGCCGCACGACCGGATCCTCGCACCGGCCGACGAGGCGCTCGATCTTCAACGCCTCGCGCAGCATCGCCATCGTCGCGTCGCCGCTGGCGAACCGCTTCAGCGCGACGGAGCGCAGCGGCACGTCGAGGACGCGGTGCTCGGCCCGGTAGACCTTGCCGAAGGCGCCCGCCCCGATCAGCTCGCGGATCACGTAGCGGCCGCCCACGAGGGACGGCACTTGGACCTCGTCAGCCATCCGCGGTGATCACCGCCAGCCCGCCGTCGCGGACGACCACCCGGACCGCGGCCGGTTGCTCACCGCGGTCCTCGGCCTCGTCCAGGAAGCGCAGCAGGAGGCCCAGCACGACGTCCGCGCACCGGACGACCCCGCGGGCCGCCTCGTCCACCCGCGTGGTGACCGCCTGGTCGACCACGTGCTCGGGTACATCGCGCGACCACTCCAGCTTCACGCCCAGCTCGGCATGGATGTCGGCCGCCCGCCGCTGGAGCGTGGCCTCGGCGATGTCGCGCAGGTCGTCCTGGGTGAACGGGGCGAACAGGATCGTCTCGTCGATCCGGTTGAGGAACTCCGGACGGAGGAACTGTTCCAGCTCGTTGCGCAGCTGCCGGGAGACCTCCGCCTCGTCCTCCTCGTCCGGCGGCACGCCGTTGCCCAGCTTCTCGGCGAGCTCGCCGCGCAGGCCGGACGGGGTGCCCCCGACCCCGCTCGTGCGCCTCCCCAGCGCGGCGAACCACCGCGCGCCGAGGTTGGAGGTGAGCACGACGACCGCCTCGCGGCCGTCCCGGACCGGTCCGGCCGGGTCGGTGACGCGGCCCTCGTCCAGCAGCCGCAGCAGCGCGTCGAGCACGAGCCGGTCGGCCTTCTCGACCTCGTCGAACAGCAGCACGCAACGCGGGGTGCGCGCCAGACCGTTGGTCAGCTTCCCCTCGCCGAAGCCGACGTACCCGGGCGGGGCGCCGATGAAGTTGTTGATCGCGTGCCGCGAGTTGTACTGCCCCATCTCGAACATGATCAGGTCGTCGGTAGAGCCGTAGACCGCCTCGGCGATCAGCCGGGCCGTCATCGTCTTGCCGGTGCCGCTGGGCCCGCAGAACAGGAACGTCGCCAGCGGCCGGTCGCCGACGCGGAACCCGCGCCGTGCGGCGCGTTTGATCAGCTCCACCTTCGGCAACAACCGCGCGGCCACCGCGGGCTGGCCGATCAGCTGCCTCTGGAACCGCTCCAGGGCATCGGACACCGACTCCGGCGCGGGCTCCGGTTCGATCTCCGGTTCGGCGTAGATCTCGGCGGCGAACCGCTTCAGCGCGGGCACGTCGACCCCGCTGGCACGCAGGATCCCGGTGACGGGGCTGCCCGGAGCGCCGATCAGCGCCTCGAGCAGGTCCCGCTCCGCGACGACGGCCGAGCCGCGCGCGGCGGCTCCCCGCGCGGCCTGCTCCAGCGCGAGCCGGAACGCGGGTGCCACGGAGTCGCGCGTGACGCGTTCCGGCGCGGTTCCCCGCCGGCCGTCGCCCCGCAGCAGCATCAGCAGGCGGGCCCGCAGGTCGCGGAGGTCGAACCGCACGTGCACGGCTCCCTGCGCGAGCAGTCCCTGCTCGGGGATGGCCAGGGCGTGGGTCAGCAGCAGGGTGCTGAGCGAGCGGATGCCCAGCGCGGCGGCCTCCGTGGTGACCGACTCCAGGACCCGCGCCGCCGCGGGCGTGAACGCCGTCTCGCTGACCCTGCCGTCCGGGCGCCACACGGAGGCGGGAGTGACCGGTCCGCGCTCGGCGACGGCGCGCCACTCGTCGAGGTCGGCACCGCCGTGGTGTTCGAGCACCTCCCTCGCGGCCGGTTCGAGGTGGGTCAGCGCCGCCGCCAGCACCGCGGACTCGTCCAGGAGGCCGTCGTGGCCGGCGAGCACGGCGATCAGGTTCCGGGTTGCGGGTGCTGCGGTGTCCGAGGTCAGCTCGACGGCGACGGCCGCAGCGGCCGGTGCCTCGTTGCGCATCGCGGCGACGAAGACGTCCACGGGGATCCGCGCGCCTGCGAAGAGCCGCGCGGTCAGGCTCCCCGGTATCCGGGCGAGCGCGGTGAGGAAGTGGGACGGCTCGATCCGCGGAGCGCCGGCCTCCATCGCCGCCGCCACGACGGTCCCCAGGTCGGAGGTCGCGCTGCGCAGCGCAGAATCGAGCCGGTCGGGCGGGATCGGTCCGTCCGTCCTCACACGTCCTCCGTCGGGGGTCGTTCCACCGGTTCGAACCCGCGACCGCGGATCGCCCGACCCGAGTCTCTCGCGGACCCGGGGGAATCGACCATGGGAGATTCATCGACCTCGTGGAACGGCGCGGCTCCGACCCAGGCCGCGAGCCGGTACCCGATGCCGCGAACGGTCTCGAGCAGCCGGGGCTGGGACTTGTCGAGCTCGAGCCGGGCCCGCGCGTCGTTGACGACGTCGCGGACGTCCTCCTTCGTGAACGACCGCCCCGCCGGCCACTCGTGTCGTTCCCCCCACAGCGCGGTGATCAGCTCGGCGTAGGTGCACACGACCGGCGCGCCCTGGTTGCGGAAGCTCCGCCCGGTCATGTAGCGGACCAGTTGGTAGGCCTTGGGACGCAGGCCGACCACCTCGTGGCGCTGGCCGTCGATCCGGCGGAACACCCGTGCGCCCACCCGGTCGACCTCGACCCGCGGGCGGTCCTCCGGCGTCAGCGGGAGGTCCGCCGGCCTCGTCACGTGCGGGTCCACGTAGGCGAGGCTCCAGTACCGGGCTCCCCCCGAGGAGTCGACATCGCCCAGGACGAGGATGGTGTCGCCGTGCTGGAGACGCACGGCTCCCTCCAGCCTGCTGGTCCGGTCCCCCCGGCGGATCAGCGTGCCGTTGACCGTTGCGTTGTCACTGGCGTACCAGGCTCCGGCACGGAACTCGAGTATGCAGTGGACTCGACTCACCCATTGCTGCTGGTCGGGGCCGAGCTCGACGTCCGGCTGACACGTCGGGCTCCCGCGGCCGATGGTCACTCGCTCCTTCCGCAGCTCGACCGATCGGCGCTCCCCGTTCGGCGACGTGATGATCAGGCTCGTCGATCGCACCGCCCGATGATCGCGCGCAGTACGCCGAGGTGCCAGGCGCTGTTCAGGATGTCGTGCCGGGGCTCGGCGCGGGGCGTGTCGGTTCCTGGAGATGAGGGAGGTCTCCGGTAGGTGGATCAACGACGAAGAAGATCATCATCATTCTCCGGCGCAGATGTGGGATCGACGCGCGTCAGCAGGCCGCGTCCTAGCCCGTCGCGTTGCGGGCGGCTCCGGCGAGCTCCAGGTGTGCGACCATGACGTGCTCGGCGCGCTGGGGGTCGTGGTCGGCGAGGGCGTCGAGCAGCTCGCGGTGCGCATCGAGGAACCGCTCGGCCTCCTCGGGCCGGTGCCACAGGGAGCTCTCCGCGGGCACGGGGTGGTTCTTCCAGATCGAACTGAGGTGGTCGGCGAGGAACGCCGGTCCGCCCGCTCGGGCGATGAGGTCGTGGAACTGCCTGCTGTGCTCAGCGATCTCGTCGACGACCCCGGCCTCGTGTTCGCCGAGCATCCGCTCGTGCAGCTCCCGCAACGTGGTGAGTTCGCCGTCGGTGATGCGGACTGCCGCCAGCCGCGCGCACAGCCCCTCGATCGCACCGCGCAGCAGGTACAGCTCGCCGGCCGCGGCGGCGCTGAGCTCGGACACCGTCGCCCCGCGGTGCGAGCGGTAGGAGATCAGGCCCTCGCTCTCGAGCCGGCGCAACGCCTCCCGAACCGGAGTGATGGAGACGCCGAGCCTGCGGGCGATCTCGTCCTGCGGCACCGCGGCGCCTGCCATCAGCTGCCCGCTCATGATCTCCTCGCGCAGCACCTCGTGGACGTAGTCGGCCTTGCTGCCCGGCGGACGCGGTCGCGCTCGTCTGGCTGTGACCACTCACGTTCCCTTCGAGCTCACGCGGAGGAGGAGACCATTCCACAGTAACGGAGCCGCTGCGCCGAAGGTCCCGAAACGGCCGGGTTGACCAACCCAAGGATGCATCTTATAAGGTGCACCGCTGTGCACGCACTTACCGGGCTGAAGGTCGTCGACGCCGCGACGCTGTTCGCCGGCCCGACCGCCGCGATGCTGCTGGCCGACTTCGGCGCCGACGTGATCAAGGTCGAGCACCCGGAGAAGGGGGACCCGGCACGGGGCCACGGTCAGGCCAAGGACGGGGTCGGACTGTGGTGGAAGGTTCTCTCGCGGAACAAGCGCGCCGCCGCCGTCAACCTGTCCACCCAGGACGGCCAGGAGGTGATGCGTGCACTGCTCGCCGACGCCGACGTGCTCATCGAGAACTTCCGCCCCGGCACGCTCGAACGCTGGAACCTCTCCCCCGAGGCGCTGCTGGAGCTCAACCCGCGACTCGTGATCGCCCGCGTGACGGGCTTCGGCCAGTTCGGCCCCATGGCCGGCGAGCCCGGGTTCGGCACACTGGCCGAGGCGATGAGCGGGTTCGCCGCGATGACCGGCGAGCCCGACGGCCCACCCACCCTGCCGCCACTCGCCCTCGCCGACGGCATCGCCGCGCTCGCGGGCGCCTACGCGATCATGGTCGCGCTCCGGGCCCGCGAACGCACCGGAACGGGCCAGGTGCTGGACCTGGCGATCATCGAACCGATCCTCACCGTCCTCGGCCCGCAGATCACCGCCTACAAGGCGCTCGGGACGGTCCCGCCGCGCACGGGCAACCGTTCGACCAACAACTCGCCCCGCAACGTCTATCGCACGCGGGACGGCCGTTGGCTCGCCGTGTCCACGAGTGCGCAGTCGATCGCCGAGCGGGTGGTGCGGTTGGTCGGCAGGCCGGAGCTGGTCGACGAGCCGTGGTTCGCCTCGGGCCGCGCACGCGCGGAACACGCCGACGAGCTGGACGCCGCCGTCGGCGGGTGGATCGCGGAGCGCGACGCCGGCGACGTGATCGCGGCCTTCAGCGAGGCGCAGGCCGCCATCGCGCCGGTCTACGATGTGTCCGACGTCGTCGCCGATCCGCAGTACCGGGCGCTCGGCACCGTGAAGGAGCTCCCCGATCCGGAGCTCGGCACCGTCGCCATGCAGAACGTCCTGTTCCGCATGTCCGACACACCGGGCGAGATCCGCTGGGCCGGGACCCGGCTCGGCTCGCACACCGACGACGTGCTGGCCGAGGCCGGCCTCGACGCGGACCGGATCGCGGCGCTGCGCGACCGCGGGGTGATCGCTTGATGGCGCCCCTGATCGTCACCGCGCTGTACGCCCCCGCGAGCCGGCCCGAGCTGCTGCCGAAGGCGCTCGCCAGCGGCGCGCACGCCGTGCTCGTCGACCTCGAGGACGCCGTGGTCGCCGGGCAGAAGGACCGCGCGCGGGACAACGCGCTCGCGTTCCTGGACGACCTGCCGCAGCAACCCGCCGTCCAGGTGCGCGTGAACCACCCGCGCGGCGCGTTCGGACCGCGCGACCTGACCGCGCTCGGCACGCATCCCGCCGTCCGCGGGGGCCGCGTCGGGGTCCGCCTGCCGAAGGTCACCTCGCCCGCCGACGTCGACCTCGCGCTGGAGCTCCTCGGCACGCCGGCCCCGCCGCCGGTGCACTGCCTGCTGGAGTCCGCCTCCGGCGTCGAACAGGCGAGCGAGATCGCGGCGCACCCCGCGGTCGCCACCCTCGCGCTCGGTGAGGCCGACCTGGCCGCCGAGCTCGGCCTGCGCGGCGAGGACGCCTACGCGTGGATCCGCAGCCGGGTCGTGGTGGCTGCGGCGGCCGCCGGGCTGCCCGCCCCGATGATGGCCGTCTACACCGACCTCGCCGACCCCGACGGCCTCGCCGCCTCCTGCGCACGCGGACGCGCGCTCGGCATGTTCGGCCGGACCGCGTTGCACCCCCGGCAGCTGCCGGTGATCGTGAAAGCGTTCGCCCCGGACGACACCGAGGTCCGTCGCGCGCGCGAGGTGCTCGCCGCCGCGGCCGACGCGGAGGCCGACGGCACCGGTGCCATCGCGCTGCCCGACGGGCGGTTCGTCGACGCCCCCATCGTCGAGACGGCCCGGCGCACCGTCCGGCTCGCGGAGCTCCTGGCCTGAGCGCCCGGCCCGCACCCGTCCTTCGACGTCTGCTCCCCACTGCTCCTACAACGAAGTGGATTCGTACATGCTCGGCATCTGGGCGCTGATCGCCTACATCGCGGTCATCATCGTGTGGAACGGGGTGTTCAAGCGCAACATCGGCGAAGCCATGGTCATCGGGTTCGTCGCCGTGGCCCTGTTCGGCGGCGGCTCGTTCCTCGACGTCGCATGGACCGGGATCGTCGGCGCCGCCACCGAGGAGATCGTGTTCGCCGCGCTGACCTTCGTGTTCATGGGCTTCGTGCTGAGCAGGACCGGGGTCGTCGACCAGCTCATCGCGATGCTCAACTCGTTGCTCGGCAAGCGCAGGGGCGGCGCGGGCTACGTCGCGACGATCGCGTCGGCGCTCTTCGGGGCGGTGTCGGGTTCGGGTTCGGGCAACGCCGCCGCAGTCGGCTCGGTGACCATCCCGTGGATGACGAAGTCGAACTTCAGCCCGAAGCTGTCGGCCACCGTCGTCGCGGGCAACGCGGGCCTCGGCATCGCGATCCCACCGAGCTCCTCGCTGTTCATCCTCACCGGCTCGGCCGCCGTCGGTAGCTTCGTGACCGCCGACGAGCTGTTCGTCGCCCTGTTCGCCGGCGGCGCGTGGACGCTCGTGTACCGACTGGTGCTGATGTTCTACTTCGTCCGCCGGGACGGCATCGGGGCGATGGACGCGGCGCACGTCGACCCGTTCCGCCGCACGTTCGCGGCGGGCTGGTCGAGCCTTCTCGTGTTCGTCGGCATCGCCGTGCCGGTGCTGCTGACCTCCGGCGCCACGGGTGACGCGGTGGTGTCGTGGATCGGCGAGGACCCGGCCGACGAGATCTCCCTCATCACCTGGATCCCGGTGCTGGTCACCGCGATCGGGCTCGTCCTCGGCCGCAAGGCGCTGCCACGCAGCGGCGCCGGCTGGTGGCGGCTGCTCGGCGAGGTCGGGCCCCGCTACGCGGTGATCGGCGCGACGCTGTTCTTCGCCTTCGCCGCGGCCGAGTCGCTGACGGAGCTGGGCCTGGCCGACCAGCTCGCGGCGCTGCTCGCCGACCTCGAGGCGCCCCCGTTCCTGGTCGCGCTGCTGGTCGGCCTGCTCGTCGTCGGGGTCGCCGCGCCCCTGACGGCCACCGCCACGGTCGCGGCCATCGGACCGGTCGCGTTCACCACGCTGATGTCGGCCGGCGTGTCCCCGATCCCCGCCGCCGTCGCGATCCTGATCTTCGCCTCGACGGAGGGCGCCTCGCCGCCCGGCGCCGCCCCCATCTACATCGCCAGCGGGATCGCCGACGTCAACCCCGCGCGCACGTTCGTCCCGCTCGTCGTCTGGTACGTCGTGCCGATCCTGCTGGTCGGCTCGCTGGTGGCCGCCGGGCTGCTCCCGGTCTGACCGGACGACCCACGCACGACTTGGAGAATCGGATGCTCACCCACGTCCTGGACGGCGCGTTCCGCGTCTGCCTCGCACTGTTCCTCCTCGGCGGCGCCATCCTGGTCCTGCTGCAGCTGGTCGGTCTCGTCACCGGCGCAGGCCCGCTCGTGGTCGGCGCCGTCGACTGGGTCGGGCTGCCGACGTTCGCGCTCGCCGGCGTCGCAGGGCTGCTCGGCTTCGCCCTGTCCTACCTGAAGGGCTGGGACACCGCGGACTGACCCGCGTTCACGCGAGGGCGGTGTCCACCCGGGCACTCGCGGGCGCGGGGACGCGACGACGTCAGCGCGGTACCGCCAGGACGTCCCGGAGCACGTCCTCCATCGTGACGCGGGCCAACTCGGCTCTGAGCGTCTCCTCGATGCCCCCGTAGATGCCCTGCATCGCCGGCCGGATGCCGTAGCCCACCACGCACCCCTGGTCCGGGGTGGTCCGGTGCATGGCGAAAAGGGGACCGGACTCCACGGCGTCGTACACGTCGAGCAGGGTGATCGACTCCAGCTCGCGCGCCAGTGACCAACCGGCGCCCACGCCACGCCGGGACTCCACGAGCCCCGCCTTGCGCAGCTCGCCGAGCAGCCGCCTGATCACCACCGGGTTGGTGTTCGCACTGGCCGCGATCTGCTCGGACGTGGCCACCTCATGGCCCTGGCGCTGGTAGAGGCTGATCCAGGCCAGCGCATGAGCGGCGATGGTCAACCTGCTGTTGGCGCTCACGAACCCCTCCCCCCGGCCGTAACCCGCCATGTTACGACTACGCAGTCGTAACAACAACAGTTGCGACATCGCGTCGTAACAACTAATGTTACGACGGTCGAATGATCGAACAGCGAGGTGGGAAGAATGAGCGAACCGCTCACTGGCAGGGTCGCGCTGGTCACCGGAGGGTCCCGCGGACTGGGAGCCGCCACCGTCAGGCTCCTGGCCGAGCAGGGCGCCGATGTCGGGTTCACCTACGCCAGCTCGGAGAAGCAGGCGCAGGCCGTCGTCGACGAGGTGCGCGGCACGGGCGCGAAGGTCGCGGCCTTCCGGTCCGACCAGGCGGACACGAGCGGGGCGCCGGCGCTGATCGACGAGGTGGTCGCGCACTTCGGCGGCCTGGACATCCTCGTCAACAACGCGGCGATCAGCGTGGCGGGCACGGTGGACGACCCGGACGCCGACACCGCGGCGCTGGACCGCATGCACGCCACGAACTACCTCGGCGTGATCGCGATCATCCGGGCCGCCTCCCGGGTGCTGCGCGCGAACGGCCGCATCATCACGGTGAGCACGGGATTCGGCACCCGGGTCGGCATCCCCGGCGTCGCCGACTACGCGGCGACCAAGTCCGGGATCGAGCGGTACACCATGGGCGCCGCTCGCGACCTCGGACCCCGGGGCATCACGGCCAACGTGGTGCAAGCCGGACTGATGGAGGGCGGGATGGAAACCGAGCCCGAGACCCTCAAGGCGCTGCTCAGCACGCTGTCGCTGCAGCGCAAGGGCCATCCGCGGGAGATCGCCGCCGCGATCGCCTTCCTGGCGAGCCCTGCCGCCTCGTACGTCACGGGCGCGGTGCTGGACGCCCACGGCGGCTACAACGCCTGACCCGGAGGCCGTTGCCGTACACATCGCCGCGGTAGCCGGAAGCCGGGTTCCCCGGCGGCACCGCTCGGCGGACGGTCGTGGCGCATCCGGCCCTCGGGAGGAGCGCCACTGTGGACCCGACATCGCTCGTCGTCAGCGGCCAGACCTACGTCATGCCGGCCGCGCCGGTCGTCGTGATCTGCATCGGCGCTGGCTGCGGGGGGCCTCGACGGGGAGGGCAGCTCGTGGCCGGCGCGGCCCTCATCGCTGATGGGACGGCGGGGCAGGCGCAGGGCCCGGCGACCGGCTCGTCAGAGCACGGGCGTCGGCGAAGCGGCCAGGAGGTGGCCGCGAAGGGTGTCGGTCTGGTACTCGGTTCGGTACGGCCCCCGCTCGCGGAGGATCGGCACGAGCTCGTCGGCGATCACCTCGAGGCCGTCGACCGGGACGTCGGGCTGGAGGTTGAAGCCGTCGACGGCGCCCGAACGGAAACCGGTCCTCGATGTGGTCGGCCAGCTGCTCGGGGTGCCGACGACGCCGGCGTGGCCCGAGCCGGTGTAGCGCGTCTGTTTCAGGTACTCGCGGACAGTCGGGTTGGTCCGGCGGATCTGCGCGACGATCGACTCGCGGAACCCGGTGCAGCCGGTGCAGGTCTGCGGGTCCGCCGGTGCGGCGAGCACCTCCTCGGGGAACGGCTCGTCCAGCTCGACCTTCGAGGCGTCGTAGCCGATCGACCGGGAGAGTCAGCCCAGCCAGTACGTCGCCGGCCCCGCGTCGCCGCGAGAACGTCCTCCGCAACGCGCCCGGCCGTCGCCGTCGAAGAACGCACCGTCGAAGAACGCGCCGTCGAAGAACGCGTCGTCGAAGAACGCGTCGCGGTGGAGCACCTCCGCTCCGGTCACGGCGGGGTCCACAGCGCACACGCCACGTCGGCGAACTCCGAGGCGCGCTCGTACCGGTCGTCACGCAGCGGCACATCGGGGAACCCGACGTTGCGGGCGGCCGGGACCCGGCGGGTGGTGACGACGTTCCACCCCGCGGCCGCCGGAGAGGTGGTATCGGCGCCCACCCGTTCAGGAACGCCGCCACCGGACCGAGGCCGTTCCCCGCGTACGTGCCGAGCCCGACGACACCGTCCGCGGAGCTTGCAGCGCGATCACCGCGGCGACGAGCAGGTCCAGTACGCCACCGATGACGGCCGCCCACAGCGAGCCCTTCCCGGTGACGAGGAACAACGAACCCGGCACGGCGGCGATCGCCACCCTGGCGGTCAGTAGAATGGGAACACAGAGCGTCACCGGCAGAAACAACCGGAAGCCGCCCGGAATCGGTCAGCAGATCAGCGACAACGGCTCACGGAGCACGCCATGACGCCCGCGATGCGCCGGGCCGAGGTGCTTCGGCGAGAAGTCCGCAGATCCTGACCATCGGGCGGCGCGAGAGTCAACAACACGCAACGAACGGTCCAGCTCGATTCTGACCGGGCGGTTCGCGTCATCCCGTCATCGAGATTGCCGGCGCCACGAAATGTTCCTGCACTTCCAGGATTCCGGGGCAGGCGGGCGGCGTCATCTCCCGGGCCCGCGGGACCGGCGGCACCCGGCCGCCGAGCTCGCCACGACCACCGATCCCCACCCGGCACCACCGTCTCGGCCGCGCTCGTCCCGGCCCGGCGACACCGGGGCCCGCCGACAGCACTGGCGTTCATCCGCCGACTGACCATCTTCAACTGCCGGAGCGCGATGACCATCCCGCGGGAACCTATCTCCGAGTAATGATCATGCTACCCAGCGTGACAGCCCCGCCTCCTGGTCGTTGTAGCGAGTGGACGACGTCGGAGTCCGCGTGGGTGACACATCGAGGAGGCAGGAAAGCAGGGGCCGCGTACCGCCGCAGCTGTCCAGCGGCTGTCGAGCATGCCTCCGACGGAGTCCCTTTTGCAGCCGCGACGCGAGCACGCTGCCGAGAAACCAGGACGAGCACGCGGCCATGCGGCCGATCGCCCAACGAATTCGGATACAGACAGGGACGATGCATGATGAACAATGCACTGATGATTGCCGGCATGATACTGTTCTGGACCCTGGTGATCTTCGTGGCGATCGTGCTCGTGCACCATCTCGGCCGAGAGGACCGGCCCGCGACCGGACGGACCTTGCTGATCAGTTGCTCGCCCGAGGACTCGCACGCAGTGAACGCGACGAGCGGGGGCGCCGTCAGCACCTCGACGCCCAGCGACAACCGCGCGAATTCTCATCGCTGCCACCGCCCGGGTATTCGCGGCCTTCGCCACGATGGACCGGCCGATGGGCGCGGCACGACGCACTCCCCGGCGGACGGACCGCTCCGCCGACCGACCCTCCAACTGGTGACGGGACGATGAGGGCCAGATGCGACTCCCGACCAAGACGATCGTGAGCCCGCATACCTGGCAGGAGACAGTCGCCGCCCCTGCCGCCCTCCGCTTCGGAGTCAGCGCCTGGCCGGCAATCGCCGCCGCGATCGTGGCGCACCCACTACACCTCCGAGCCATCGCGCCCAGACCGCCACAGGTGCTCGCCATCGCGCCGCACAACGCGCTGTCCGGCTCTCCGAGCCCGTCCGGTCGTACACCGGAAGTACAGTCCGACCAGGCGTCGTCCGGCGTGCCTCCCGAAACGACGTCAGACGCTCGCGGGGTTCACCGTGGTCCCTCTGCCTGCTTCTCCTGAAATCCAGGCCGGTCGAGCTCATCCAGAGGATGATTCGGCCGGCGAACACCATCGGTCCATCCTTTCCGGCCCGCCCTCCCGGGCAAGCCGGATCAGCTGACATCCATCCGGGCGGCAGCCCCGTTCCTGCGTTGGTTGGCATTGAAGCGCGCCTTCTTCTGACGATTCCCGCACGTGTTCATGTCACACCATCTGCGGGTGCGACTCTGGCTGGTGTCGAAGAAGGCAGCCCGGCAGGTCGGCGATGCACACAGGGCCAATTTCCCGTCTCGTTCGCCGGCGATGATACTGATCGCGTCGGCGGCGATCACGCTGAGGGCATCTTCTACGCAGGAATCGGAGCCGAGTCGCCATCGACGATTACCGTCCGGCGTCAGGACGGCCGCGGCCCGACCCTGAATGCTACGTTCATTGATGATGTGGACAGCCGGCGCCGGGAGAGCGGCGCCGATCGCGGCCGCGGTCGCGGCGGCGTGGATTGATTCCCTCAATTGCCGGGCGAGTTCGAGCTGGGCGGTGGTGCAGGAGTCCACGGCCAGGCCGTTCGCTGCCAGCCAGTCGACGAGTCGCTGCGGCGTGGGAATGCGCTCCACGGCGTTGCCATGACGCTCCGTCAGAGTCCCCGTGAAGCTGGTCGCCAGCACGTTGCCGAGGCGAAAGTCAGGGAACCGAGCACGCATGGAACCACCTTAGCCTCGACCGTCAGTTCGAGGACCGCATCCCGCACGCCGAAGGCACGGGGTGGGTCGGTTCCCGCCGTGGGAGTTCGGGATGAACACCACCCGGTTGACGCTCACCCAGATCGCCGCCGACGTGGGCCGCCCGGACCAGTGCACCCAGGGCCTGGTCGCAGACCGGTGTCGGCTGGTTGCACGCCGGCATGGGACCTGCTAGAACCGCCTTAGCCGGTTCGCAAGGGCTCGTAGCCGGTGCCGCGATGGCCAGGAGGTCTCATGCCCCGTCCAACCAGCGACGTGCAAGCATTCGAAGCCCGCGCGACCGACGCCGACCTCGACGATCTGCGCGCGCGATTGGCCGCGGCGCGACTGCCGGAGGCCGAGACGGTCCATCGCGCCGCGCCCGACCCTCGCCGATGGGAACAGGGCGTTCCGCTCGCCGACCTCGTCGATGTCGTGAACTACTGGCGCACCGGGTACAACTGGCGGCCGTTCGAAGAACGCCTCAACCAGATCGGCCAGTTCCGCACGACCATCGATGATCTGGGAATCCACTTCCTGCACCGTCGATCCGCGCGCGCAGATGCCACACCTCTGATCTTGACGCACGGCTGGCCGGACAGCATTGTCCGGTTCATCGATGTAGTTGACGAGCTGGCAGATCCGAAAGATGCAGGCGCGCCGGCGTTCCACGTCGTGGTTCCATCGCTGCCAGGCTTTGGTTACAGCGACAAACCGGCCACCACCGGGTGGGGAACCGAAAAGATCGCGGCCGCCTGGGTGGAACTGATGGGACGGCTCGGCTACCGCAAGTTCGCAGCCCACGGCGGCGACTGGGGAGGTAATATCACCACGGTTCTCGGCGGCCGGTTCCCGGCGCACGTTCTCGGCATCCACACGACGTTCGCGGAGGGACCGCCCGGGTTGACGACGGACGGGCTGACAGCGGTCGAGCGCAAGTGGGCCGGGGAAACCCGCGATTTCTGGCGCCACCGCGCGGCGTACGCGAAGCTGCAGGCGACCCGACCGCAGACCATCGGCTACTCGCTCGTCGACTCACCGGTCGGGCTTCTCGCCTGGATCCTCGACAAGTTCGCCGAGTGGACAGACACCGCAGACAGCCCGTTCGAGACGGTCTCCCGAGACCGCATTCTCGACGACGTCACCCTGTATTGGCTGACGCGCACCGGCGCATCGGCGGCCCGCATCTACTACGAAAGCCACAACTCGCTCGACCCCGAACTCCGGGTGGACGTCCCGTCCGCACTCACCATGTACCCCCACGACGTCGAGAAGTGTCCGCGCCCCTGGGCGCAGGAGCGGTACCGGCAGATCGTCCGATGGAGGTCGCCCGAAACCGGGGGACATTTCCCGGCGCTGGAGGTTCCTGAGTATTTCGTCAAGGACCTGCAAGAAGGCCTCGCGGCAGTGCTGGCCGCTGATCGGTGAACGCGGCTGGGTGCCGCGATGATCCCGTTCCTCGAGGGGTGGATCGGCCTCGGATGGGGCGATCAGTGGCGCGCCCAGATCTACGCCGGCAATCTCCATCGGCCGATGGGCGTCGGCTCTGGACCCCGACGCGGTCCGGACTCACTCCCTTCGCCGACCACGAGCAGCGACGAGTACGACGTGAGCAGCCACGCCAGCGGCACCGGTCGCGCGAGTTCCGGGCCGCGGCTGCGGATCGGCGCTGCCCGCCGGCGTGCCGGACATCTCTCCCCTGGCGTTCGCAGTCACGACGGTGTACTGCATACAATCGACGCGAGTTGAGGTCGCAGTGCAACAGGGAGCCACGGCACATCCAGGGAGGACCCGGGTCATGACGGAGACGGTCGCGGAGGCCGCGGAAGCGGAGGGCGGCGACATGCCTGCCCTGACGGACGGGATCCACCTGGTCGTCGACGCGCTGAAGCTGAACCGGGTCGAGACGATCTACGGTGTCGTCGGCATCCCCATCACCGACCTGGCGCGCCTGGCACAGGCGTCCGGGATCCGCTACATCGGGTTCCGGCACGAGAGCGACGCGGCGCATGCGGCCGCGGCGGCCGGGTTCCTGACGCAGCGAGCGGGGATCTGCCTGACGGTCTCCGCGCCGGGCTTTCTCAACGGGCTGGTCGGGCTGGCGAACGCCACCACCAACTGCTTCCCGATGGTCCAGATCTCCGGCTCCAGCGAGCGGCACATCGTGGACCTCCAGCGCGGTGACTACGAGGAGATGGACCAGCTGGCCGTCGCCAGGCAGCTCTGCAAGGCGGCGTACCGGGTGTCGAGGGCGGAGGACATCGGCCGGGGCATCGCCCGGGCGATCCGAACGGCGGCGAGCGGCCGGCCGGGCGGGGTGTACCTGGACATCCCGGCGGCGGTGCTGGGCGAGATCATCGACAAGGACAAGGGCGAGAAATCCCTGTGGGAGGTCGTGGACCCGGCGCCGAAGCAGATACCCGACGCGGCGGCCCTCGACCGGGCCATCGAGCTGCTGGCGGGCGCGCAGCGCCCGCTGATCGTGCTCGGGAAGGGCGCGGCGTACGCGCGGGCCGACCACGCGATCCGGCAGTTCGTGGAGTCGAGCGGGATCCCGTACGTCCCCATGTCGATGGCCAAGGGGCTGCTGCCGGACGACCACCCGCAGTCGGCGGCCACCGCGCGGTCGCTGGCGTTGAAGCAGGCGGACGTCGTGCTGCTGGTGGGAGCGCGGCTGAACTGGCTGCTGGCACACGGGGACGCGCCGCAGTGGAACCCGGACGCGAAGTTCATCCAGGTCGACATCGCGGCGAACGAGATGGACTCCAACCAGCCGATCGCCGCCCCGCTGGTCGGCGACATCGGCTCGGTGATGGACGCGCTGCTGGAGCGGACGAAGCCCGGGCAGATCGCGGCTCCTTCCGCGTGGCGGGAGGCGCTGGGCGAGAGGTCCGCGGCGAATGTGGCGAAGATGGCCAAACGGCTGGACGCGGCGAAGACCGCGCAGCCGATGAAGTTCCTGGGTGCGCTCCAGGCCATCCGCGACGTGCTCGCCGAACACCCGGACGTGTACCTCGTGAACGAGGGCGCCAACGCCCTCGACCTCACCCGCAACACCATCCCGATGTCCGTGCCGCGGCACCGGCTGGACTCCGGAACCTGGGGCGTGATGGGCATCGGCATGGGCTACGCGATCGCGGCCGCGGTGGAGACCGGGCAGCCGGTGGTCGCGATCGAGGGCGACTCGGCGTTCGGCTTCTCCGCTATGGAGGCCGAGGTCATCGCCCGGTACGACCTGCCGGTGATCACGCTGGTGCTCAACAACAGCGGCGTGTACCGAGGTGACGAGGCCTCCCCATCGGGTGACCCGGCACCGACGTACCTGCGGGCGCGGCACGACATCCTCATGCAGGCGTTCGGCGGCACGGGCTACCAGGCCACGACTCCGGATCAGGTCGGCGAGATGCTGCGGAAGGCGCTCGCGGAGGGCAGGCCCGCGCTGATCGACTGCATCATCGACCCGGCGGACGGCACCGAGTCCGGCAACATCCAGCACCTCAACCCGAAGGGCCTCAACGCGAAGCAGTGAGCCCTTCCCGACCCGGCCGCCGGGCCGTGCGCAGGTGCGGCGTGTCGGCGCCCCCTGCTGTTCGGCGTCACGGCGAAAGACCTCGAGGAGCAGCAGCGGTGAGGGCGCCGGCCGTCACCGCGACGGCCACCGCCCGGGGGACGGCAGCCGGGAACCCGGCGTCAGGCATGCGTTCTTGCCTCCCGCCGCGCGGGCACCACCAGGTCGGGCTTTGACCGCCCGGTGAGCCAGGGGTAGCGGTCGGTGTCCTTCCCGGCGTAGTCGGGGTCGAGGTAGATGAACACCCGCTGGATCAGGAAGTCGCGGATCTCGAACACGTCGCACCAGCGCCCCGCGCCCCAGTCCGGCACGCCGGCGCGCCACGGGCCGTCCTGGTGCTCGCCGTGGCTGGTGCCCTCCGCGACGAGGGTGTCGCCGCCGGAGAAGATCCAGTTGAAGGCGGCGTAGTCGTGCTTGATCGACTTGAGGGTGCCGCCGACGTCGGCGAACATCCGCCCGATCTGGTCCTTGCCCTCGGCGATGCCCCATTTCGGGAAGTAGACCTGGGCGTCGTCGGCGAAGAGGTCGAGGATGCTGCCTCCGGTGCTGGTCGTGCCCGCGTTGTCGAAGGCCTTGAGGTACTCCAGCGCCACGGACTTGCGTTGCTCGTCGGTCATGATCCCGGTGGTGACGGCCACGGTGGTCCTCCTGTGTCAGCGGGCGGCGGTGAGGGCGGGTTGCTCGGCGTGCGCCGCGGTGGCGGCCCGGTGGGCGAACGCGATGATCGGGCCGAGGGTGGCGCCACCGGCCCAGTAGGCCTGGGCGGACGCCGACGCCACGCAGTTGCCGACGCCGTAGAGACCGGATATCGGCGCGCCGAGGTCGTCGAGCACGCGCCCGTCGGGATCGGTCTGCGGACCGCCCTTGGTGTCGAGCGTGCCGCCGGTGACCAGCGCCGCGTAGTACGGACCGGTGCCGGCGAGCGGCCACATCGTCGGGTTCGTCCGGCCCGGTTCCTCCTTCACCGGCCCGTTGAACAGCTGTTGTACGGCGGTCTCGCCGCGGTGGAAGTCCTCGTCGACGCCCGTCGCCGCGAAGCCGTTGAACCGGTCGATCGTGGCCCGCAGGTTGGAGAGGAAGCCCGGGGTGAGCCGCAGCCCGCCGGTGCGGGCGGAGACGGCGTCGAGCCGGGCCGCGATCGCGTCGGCCAGCTCGTCGAGCGTGGCGCCGCGGATGAGGTGCGCGTCGTCCGCACCCGGCGGGACGATCAGGCGGCCGTACTCGGTGCTGGCGCTGTGGTCCTGGCTGCGCTGGTCCCAGATCTGGACGAGCACGAGGTTCGGGTACTCCCCCCTCGTGCCGTCCCAGCGGAAGAACGCCTGCGCGAGCTCGTTGTAGGGCAGCTTCTCGTTGACGACCCGGCGGCCGGACTTGTCGACGAAGAGCATCGAGTCGCCTGCCACGGAGAACATCCCGACCAGGTCCGGGCGCCCGGAGCGTTCCAGCGGCACCGGGCACATCCAGGCGTAGTTCATGTTCCGCAGCTGGGCTCCCACGGCCGAGGCGATCCGGACGAAGTCGCCCTCGTTGGTCGCCGCCGCGCACCCGCGGTACGCGGGGACGCCGAGGAAGTTGGCGCGCAGCTCGTCGTCGTGGGTGAAGCCGCCGGTCGCGAAGATCACGGCCTTGCGGGCGCCGACGCGGTGCGTGCGCCCGTCCGGTGTGCTCGCCTCGATCCCGACCACGCGGTCGCGGTCGACGACGAGCCGCTGCACGCGGTGGTTCGTGCGGATCTGCACACCGTCGCGCTGCGCCGCCGCGCCGAGGGTGCGGATCGCGTTCTCGCCGCCGTCGGCCATCGACTCCGACGCGTCGCGGGGGACGAGCACGCGCCCGTAGGGTGCCTTGTCCTCCGGCAGCTCGGCCCAGTAGTCGGGCACGTCGGGGCAGTGCCGGTACGGCAGCGCATCCCGCTCGGCGAGCAGTTCCGCTGCGGTGCTCGCGCTGTCGTGGATGGCCGTGGCCATCGCGTACTCCCACCCGGTGAGCCCGAAGGTGGGGCTCTGCGGGTCGTAGCGGGTGGGCCGCGAGAGCCGGGCGACGTAGCGCAGGAAGTCGTCCTTCGCGTCGGTCAGCCCGGCGGCGCGCATCGGCGCGTTGTTGGGCACCCAGTACCAGAACGCGGCCTTCTTCGCGGTGCCGCCGAGCTCGGGCGCCTTCTCCAGCAGCACGACGTCGTCGCCCAGCCAGCGGGCGAACAGCGCCGCCGGCAGACCACCGCCGCCCCCGCCGACCACGACGACGTCGGCCTCGACGTCGAACACCCCGCCACCGGGTGCGGGGCGCGCGGCCTCCCGGGCCGCCACCTGCTGCTCGCTCATGTCCACCCTCCTCAGGCCCCCGAGTACTTCATGCTCATGCCGAGGTCGACCGGCAGCGCGATCCCCGTGATGTAGCGGGACTCCGCGCAGGCCAGGAACAGCACCGCGTTGGCGACGTCGTCGACCTCGAGGTACGGCTCGTCCCACATGTTGATCTTCGCGAGGGCCGGCAGGGAGTCGGAGAACGTCGGGTTCTCCAGGTCCGGTCGGTAGATCTTGGCGCTCGACGGGTTGTCGATCATCGTCGTCCGCACGTTCGTGGGGTGCACCGAGTTGACCCGGATGCGGTGCGGGGCGAGCTCGTTCGCGAGCGTGCGGGCCAGGCCGAGCACGCCGTGCTTGGCCGCGTTGTAGTGGGCGATGCCGGGGATGCCGCGCAGGCCCGCGGTCGAGCTGATGAGGATGACCGAGCCGCCCGGTCCGCGCTCGATCAGGTGTGGCACCGCGGCCTTCGTCGCGTGCCAGACGCCGGTGAGGTTGACGTCGATCATGGTCCGCCAGTCGGCCTCGTCGAGCTCCCAGCTCGGGCGGACCGCGTTGATGATCCCGGCGTTCGCGACCACGACGTCCAGTCCGCCGAGCTCGGCCACCGCTCCGGCGAGGCCGCCTGCCAGCGCCTCGTCGTCGCGCACGTCGGCGGCGAACGACACGACCCGCCGGTCGTGCGCCTCGACCTCCTTGACGGTCTCGGCCAGGTCCTCCGGGGTCGCCGGTGCGTAGCTCACGGTGTCGACCGGGCCCGCGATGTCCGTGGCGATGATGTCCGCGCCCTCGCTCGCGAGCTTCACCGCGTGGGCGCGGCCCTGCCCGCGCGCCGCCCCGGTGATGAAGGCGACCTTGCCGTCCATCCGTCCCATGCCTGCTCCTCGTCCTCGTTCCACCGCTTCAGTCCCTGGCGAGCACGGCGCCCAGCACGCGCCGCAGCTCCGCCCCGGGGTCGTCCGCGAGGGCGGCGCGGCGCCAGGCGACGTGCAGGTCCGGGCGCACCAGCACGCAGCCGTCCTCCTCGACCTCGCGCGCCCGCGCCCAGTCCTCGTAGAGGTCGATGTACTCGCGGCCCGGTCCGATCACGTACGCGGCGATCTCGACACCGAGGTCCTGGGCGATCTTGGCGGCCGCCTCGGCCCACTGCTCCCCCGAGATGCCCGTCAGCAGGCAGAACCGCCCCTTTCCGGCCAGGTCGTGCGTGGAGACGCGGTGGCCGTCCCGGCCCAGCCACGCGTGCGGCAGCCGCGCGCCCGGCCAGGTGGTCGGGTGGTAGTACAGCTCGGGGTCGCGGGTGTACCCCGGCTCCGGAGTGCCGTCGGGCACCACGGCCGTGGAGCCGTAGCGCTGCCCCAGCTCCACCCCGTGCGCGTTGAACTCATAGTTCTTGAGCTCCAGCGCCGCGCGCAGCGCCGCGCGCTGCCTCGCCGCCTCCGGCGTGTTCTGCGTACGGGCCGCGATGTGGCGGCGCATCAGCTCGGCGTCGGACTGGCCGGTCAGCCCGAGCGCGTCGAAGATCGGCCCGAACTCCTCGATGCTCTTGTTGGCCCGCAGCACGATCTGCTCGCCGACCGGGGCGCGCTCCGCGTCGTAGGTGTCGAGCAGCGCCTCGCCTGCCTGACCACGCAGCACGAACGCGAGCTTCCACGCGAGGTTGTATGCGTCCTGGATCGAGGTGTTGGAGCCCAGGCCGTTCGAGGGCGGGTGGCGGTGCACGGCGTCGCCCATGCAGAAGACGCGGCCCGCCCGGTAGCGCGTGGCGTACATCTTGTTGTTGCCCCACAGCGAGGTGGAGCGGATCGTCACGGGGACGGTCGGGTCGCCCACAAGCTCGTGGACGATCCGCGTGGCCATCTCGTCGTCGACCTCGGGCGGCGGCCGGCTGATGTCGTAGCCCCACACGATCAGCCACTCGTTCCACGGGCGGACCATCCGCACGAGCCCCAGCCCGATGCCGCCGATGTCCGCCCCGGGCTGCAGGATCCAGTACAGGACGCTCGGCCGGTGCGCCACCAGGTGGGACAGGTCGGCGTGGAAGACGATGTTCATCGAGCCCGCGAGGTCCATCCGCCCCTCGAACGGCAGCCCGACGTCGGCGGCCACCTGGCTGCGCCCGCCGTCCGCGCCGAGGACGTACTTCGCGCGGATCGGGTACTCGTGGCCCGTGACGCGGTCCCGCACGGTCACGGTCACGCCGTCGGCGTCCTGCACGAGCCCGACGTACTCGGTGTCGAACCGGATCCGGCTGCCCCGCGACGCCGCGTGCCCGATGATGATCGGTTCGAGGAAGGTCTGCGGGATGTCGCAGTTCGGCGACGGGCTCGCGAGCAGGTAGTCCGACTCCCGCGCCGGGTCGGTCTCCCAGGTGCGCACGCGGCCGATCTCGTCGCCCGCCAGGCTCGTGCAGAACACCGTGTCGCCCATCAGCTCGTGCGGCGTGCCCTGGGCGAGCACGTCCTCCTCGATGCCGAGGTCGCGGAAGACCTCCATGGTCCGCTGGTTGGTGATGTGCGCCCGCGGCGTGTTGGCCGTCCAGCGGTACTTGGTGATCACCATGTGCTCGACGCCGAGCGTGGCCAGCGCGAGCGCCGCCCCGCCGCCCGCCGGACCGCTGCCGATCACGAGCACGTCGGTCTCGAGGGTCACGCCGGTCTCGGGGGTCGTTGCCTCGGTCATTCCAGGGCCTCCAGGACGATGTCGAAACGGGCGCTGGCCCAGGGTGTGTCGAGCTCGCGGCCGTCGGGCCCCGTGCCGGGCGGGTGCTCGGCGAACTCGACGACGAGGTCGTCCTTCACACCGAACACCGCGTCGCGGTCCAGGTAGGGGTCGCCTGCGACGAAGATGTGCGTGACGAGGGTGCGATGGCCCGGCGCCTCGACCCTGAGGTGCAGGTGGGCCGGACGCATCGGGCCACGACCGGTGGCGGCGAGCAGCCTGCCGACCGGGCCGTCGTCCGGGATCGGGTACGGCGAGGGCCGCACCGACCAGAACCGGTACTCCCCGCCCGCGCCCGCACGCAGCCGACCGCGCCCGGCCGTGCGGTCGCCGGCGTACTGGACGTCGTAGAACCCGTCCTCGTCGGCCTCCCACACGTCGATGCGGGCGCCGGCAAGCGGCGAGCCGTCCGTCGAGCGCACGCTGCCCGACACCCAGCACGGCACGCCCTTCGCGCCCTGCGCGATGTCGCCGCCGAGGGGCACCTCCGGCGCGCCCTCGACGAAGAACGGCCCGAACACGGTGGACTCGGTGGCCTCCGGGGCGGCCGGGGCGTTGATGGCGACGGTCAGCATCGAGAGCCCGAGGACGTCCGAGAGCAGGACGAACTCCTGGCGCTTGTCGTCGGTGATGTGACCGGCCCCGGTGAGGAACTCGATCCCGGCCGCCCACTCCCGTTCGGTGAGCCGGACCTCGCGCGCGAAGGCGTGCAGGTGCCGCGTGAGGCTCTGCACGATCTCGCGCAGCCGGTCGTCGGGCGCGCCCGCGAAGCTCGCCACCACCTCGTCGGTGACCGCCTGCTCGCGTCCGGGAGGCGCGTCATGGGTGAACTCCTGCACCGGCCCGTCTCCCGTCGTCGTCGTCGTGAGCCCCTTCACAGTGCAAGCAGTGATGGCATTCGTCCAATACCGGTTTCCTAGCCCAGCCATACGATGAGCTATGGACCTGCGGCAGCTCCGGTACTTCCTCGTGGTCGCCCAGGAGCGCTCCGTGACGCGTGCCGCCGCTCGGCTGCACCTCACCCAACCCCCGCTCTCGGCGCAGCTCGCCCGCCTGGAGCACGAGCTGGGTGTGGCGCTGTTCGTGCGGCACCGCCGCGGTGTCGACCTGACGGAGGCGGGGCGCCACCTGGTCGAGCACGCCCGCCGCGTGCTGGCCGACGTCGACGCGGCGGCCGAGTCGGTGCGCCGCACCGGCCAGGGCCGCAGCGGGCAGCTCGCGCTGGCGTTCGTGCCCGCGACCGCCTGGTCGGTGCTGCCACCGCTGCTGCGCCGGTTCCACTCCGCGCTCCCCGAGGTGGAGCTGCGCTTCCGCGAGGACGGGACGGACGCCGTCGCGGAGCACGTGCGGGCCCGGCGCGCGGACCTCGGCCTGGTGCACCTGGCCCCCGGCGGGGCGGCCGGCGGCGTCGGCCCCGACCTGGACGTGGCCGTGGTGCGGCGGGAGCCGCTGGTCGCCGTGCTGCCGCGGGACATGGCGGCGGACCTCGGCGAGCGCGTCGACCTCGCCGACCTCGCCGAGGAGGCGTTCGTGTGCCCGGCGCGGGAGCTCACCGGAGGGCTCGCGGGCCACCTGACCGGCGCGTGCCGCCTCTCCGGGTTCGAACCCACGCTGCGCGAGGTGGACCTCGTGCAGACCGTCGTCGCCCTCGTCGGGGCCGGCGTCGGTGTCTCGGTGCTGCCGGCGTCGGCCGAGCGCGTGTGCGGACCGGACGCCGTGACCCGGCCGCTCGCCCGGCACGTGCCCGTCGTGGAGACCGGCTTGCTACGCCGCCGCGCCGACCCGCCCAGCCCACCCGTGCAGGGCTTCCTGCGGCTCGCCCTCGACACCCCCGAGCCGGACGTGCTCGGCCCCGCCTACGCCCGCCGGGCACGCTGAACCCTCCCGGTCCGTGGACCGCTTCACCACGATCGCCGACCATCGCGCCGGACGTCCCTCTCCGTTGGTTCAGCGGATGGAGGATCCGATCCCCAGTCCCCCGTCGACGTCGAGGACGACGCCGGTGACGTAGCCGGCAGCGGGTGAACAGAGAAAGGCGGCGGCCTCGGCGATGTCGGCCGGCTCGCCGGTGCGGCCGAGCGGGACCTTGGCGACGAGCAGGTCGCGCGCGGGGCCGTTCATCGAGGCCAGCATCGGGGTGTCGATCAGGCCCGGCGCGATGGCGTTCGCGGTGACCCCGTAGCGGGCTCCTTCGAGCGCAGCTGTGCGGGTGAGACCGACGATGCCGGCCTTCGCCGCCACGTAGTTCGCCTGCCCGAAGTTGCCCCGCCAGCTCATCGAGGAGAAGGAGAGGATGCGGCCGTAGCGGCGCTCCCGCATGAGCGGCAGCACCGCTCGGACGCAGAAGAAGGTGGCCGACAGGCTCGTGTCGAGCACGGCGTGCCAGTCGGCGTCGTCGATGTCGGCGATGCGGTTGTCGCGGATGATCCCGGCGTTGTTGACCAGCACGTCGATGCGGCCGTGGTCGGCGTGGACCTGCCGGACCCAGTCATCGACGTCGCCCGAGCGGGTGACGTCCAGCGCGTGCGCCTGCGCGGTCGCACCCCGTTCGTCCGCGAGCTCGGCGGCGAGCTCGCGACCGGCGGCTTCGTTGATCTCGCCGATCACCACCGCCGCACCTTCGGCAGCGAAGCGGCGGGCCATGGCACGGCCGAGCCCCTGACCGGCGCCGGTCACGAGGACGACCTGTCCGGCGTAGCGGTTCACGTGCACCCCCCGGTCAGCCGGCCGAGCGGCGCGCGAAGAACCCGCGCAGCTCACCGGGGACGTCATGGGCTGCCCAGTGCCGGGCGAAGGTCTGCAGCTCGAGCCGAAGCCCGTCCTCGACGGAGGCGGTGTCGTCCAGCTCGGCGAACAGCCGTTTGAACCCGCTCTGGGCGGGGTTCGCCGCCGCGGCGAGCATCTCGGCCAGTCGCTGGCCCTCGCCCACGGCGCCGCCGGGTTCGGTGACGGTGTGCAGCCAACCGGCTGCGTGGAATCGCTCCGCGGGCAGCAGGTCGCCGCTGAGCGCGAGCCAGCGTCCGAGTCCGTCCCCCAGCTTGCGACGCATGCGCACGCTCGACCCGGCGCCGGGGAGGAGGTGGTTGCGGATGTGCCCGTCCCCGATCAGTGTCCCGGTCTCGGCGACGACGACGTCACACGCCAGAGCGACCTCGAGGCCGCCGGCCACCGCGTGGCCGTGCAGCGCCGCGACGACGGGGAGCGGGCTGAGCTCGATCCGCCTGGTCAGCTCGGACACCGTCTGCAGGAACGGCGCCGGGTCGTGACCGGCATCGTGCAGGTCGAGAAGGTGCTGCAAGTCCGCCCCGGCGCAGAAGCTCGGGCCGCATCCGTGGATCAGCACCGCCCGCACCGCGGAATCCTGCTCGGCTGCACCCAGCGCCGCGGTGAGGGCGGCGACCAGGGCGGCGTCGAGGGCGTTGCGCCGTGCCGGGCGGTCGAGCACCAGGCGGCGGACCGGGCCGCGCTGCTCGACCCGCAGCACGCCCGTGGAGAGCTCCTTCACCGGGCGACCCCGACGCCCCCGGCGCAGCTCCCCGCGCTGGATCTTCCCGCTCGCGGTCTTGGGCAGACTCGCCACGACGTGCACCCGGCGCGGATAGGCGTGCGCCGCGTACCGTCGGCGGACGTGGTCCTGCAGCTCTTCCTCGAGGCCATCGGCTGCTGAGGTGCCCGGGCGCAGGACCACGAACGCCTCGATGACCTCACCCCGGATCGGGTCGGGCGCGGCGATGACGGCGCACTCAGCAACCGCCTCGTGCTGCACGAGAACGGACTCGACGTCGAACGGGCCGATCCGATAGCCGGCCATGATGATCACGTCGTCGTCCCTGGAGGAGAACCGCAGCGAGCCGTCGGTGTTGCGAGCGGCCAGGTCTCCGGTGAGGTAGCAGCGCCCGTCGGCGGTGAACCTGCCCTCCGCGGCGCGCTCGCTGTACCCGGTGAAGGTCATCAGTGGGCTGCGCGGGACGTCGACGGCCAGTAGCCCCAGCTCGCCGACCTCGGCCGGAACGCTCGTGCCCTCCCGGAGCACCGTGACGGACCACCCGGGCAGCGCGCCGCCCATCGTCTGCGGAGCCACCGGAACCTGCAGGTCGGGATGGTGCGGGAACCCGACCACCATCCCGAGTTCGGTCTGCCCGTAGTGGTCGTGCACCTGCAGGCCCAGCGTCGGCAGTGCCCACTCGTTCACCTCCGCGGTGAGCGGCTCACCCGCGGAGGACAACCGCCGCAGACGCAGTCCCCCCGGAACCGGGACGTCGCTGGTGCGCAACGCCCGGAACACCGTCGGTGCCGCCGCGTAGTCCGTGACCCCGAGCGCGGCGATCGTCGACCAGGTGGCCGCAGCGTCGAACCCACTCCGCTGCAGGACACTGCGCATGCCCATCGCGAGCGGCGCCACCACCGCCGAGTACAGCCCGTAGGCCCAGCCCGGATCGGCCGCGCACCAGTAGACGGAGTCTTCGCGCACGCCGAGCCCGAACTCGAGGTAGGACTGCCACCCCGCGAGATGGCTCAGCCGGTGTACCACGCCCTTCGGGGCACCTGTCGTGCCCGAGGTGAACATGTGCACGAGCGCACCATCGCCCCCGATCGCGAGGGTCTCGGTGACCGGTTCGGCCCCGGCCAGATCGTCGACGCCGGCGAGGAGCACGTTCCAGCCCCCCACGGGAACCTTCGCGCGCAGTGCGGCATCGGCGACGACGACCTTCGCCTCCGCCGCGGTCAGCCGGGATCGCACGGCGTCCTCGGCGAACGCGGTGAACAGCGGCACGTACACCGCGCCGAGCCGCCAGATCCCCAGCAGCACCTGCACCAGATCGGCGCTCTTGCCCATCAGGGTCGCGACTCGATCGCCCCGGCGGACCCCGAGTCCGGCCAGCACCCCGGCGAAGCGCTGTGACCGCTCGCGGAGCTCGCCGAACGTGAGGTCCGTCGACGACCCGTCGGGCTCGACGAGTGTGAAGGCCACTGCCTGCGCGGGGTGGCGGTCGCACAGGAGCCGGGCCGGGGCCGCGTCGGGAGCGGAGAACACCTCGACGAGCCGCCCGATGCGGGCCTCGGCCATCCGGTCAGCAGCAGCCATCGACACCTCCGTTGGGTACGCTTTGTGGTACGAATTCGGACAGGAACGTACCCGACCTGACGACGAAGCTCAAGGACTCCGGTACAGCAGTGCGTCCGGCGGTATCGTGACCGGTACCGGAACGGGCCTGCAGCGGAAGGGGCGTGCGGGAGTGACCGCGTCGTCAGCACGCTCGTCGGCGCCATCGTCCCCGGCCACACTGGCCTCCCGGCGGGCGATGAGCTCGCGACGCCGCAAGGTCGACGCGGACAGGCGCGACGAGTTGTTGGCCCGGCTCGAGAAGCTCGTCCTCGACGAGGGCTTCGCCCACCTCACCGTCGACGAGCTGGCATCCCGCCTGCAGTGCTCGAAATCGACGCTCTACGCCATCGCGTCCGGCAAGGAGCGCCTGGTGACCGTCGTGCTCAAGCAGTTCTTCCGTGACGCGGCGGCCCGGATCGAAGACCGCGTCGCCGATATCTCCGACCCCGCCGACCGCATCGGGACCTATCTCGCGTCCGTCGGCGAGGAGATGCAGAAGATGTCACGCTCCTGCCACGTCGACATGGTCTCCCACGACGCCACGTACGAGATCTGGGCGCTGAACGCACGCGCATCCGCCCGGCGCGTCCGGGAGTTCATCGGCGAAGGCGTGACAGCCGGTCGCTTCCGCGGCGTGCACGCCGAGTTCGTCGGCGAGTCCGTCGGCCTGCTCGTCGACGGCATCCAACACGGTGAGCTGCTCGAACGCACCGGGTTGACCTCGGGTGAGGCGTACCGCGAGCTCAGCGGGCTCGTCCTCGCAGCACTCACCAACACCTCGCGCTGATCACCGCTGCGCCGCGCAGGGACCTTGCCTGCCGTTGACGCGAGTCAGAACGCGGTACTAGCGTACGCTTTTCCGTACCCGATGGAGGGTTGCCATGGTTCGACGCAGAGCCTCGTCGCCGCCCGGCCGCGCGCTGCTCGCCGCGCTCGTCGTCGCGACGGCCGCGGTGACGGGGTGCTCCGCACCCGACTCCGCCGCTCCGACCGCCGGCGCCGGTGAGCCGCCTCGGCTGCTGGACGCACCGGCACCGGGACCCGTGCACGACTGGCTGGGCTACGACAGACCGGCCGAGTACCAGAGCGTCGAGTCGAGGGTCCAGGTGCCGACCCGCGACGGCACGGCCTTGTCGTGCCGTCGTTTCCAGCCCGGTCGCGGCGGAACGCCGGACGCGGAGCGGGAGCACCCGGGAGTGATCATGGACTTCACCCCATACGACAAGGAGTCGGGCGCGCCCCAGCACCGCTACTTCGCCGAACGCGGCTACGACGTGCTCGTCTGCGACGTTCGCGGGTCCGGCGACTCCCCCGGTGATTACGTCAGCTGGTTCCAACCCCAGGAGGCTCTCGACAACTACGACGTCGTCGAGTGGCTCGCGGCGCAACCCGGCTCGAACGGTCGAATCGCGCAGATCGGCTCGAGCTACGGTTCGATCACTGCGTACCGGGTGGCGGCGCTGCAACCACCGCACCTGACGACGATCGTCCCCATGGTGTCACCGACGAACATCTACGCCGAGTGGATCTACCCGGGCGGGGTACCGTCGCACACCAACATGGCCTGGTGGGCCAGCGAGGCTCCGACGATCGACACGGCGGCGCACGCCAGCACACTGGCGACCTTCCAGCAGCATCCGCTGTACGACGACTTCTGGAAGCAGGTCGCGACGACCAACAAGCTGTCCGACGTCACCGTCCCCGTGCTGCACGTGGGCGGCTACTTCGACATCTTCAAGCAGGGCGGGTTCGACGCGCTCGCCCAGCGGCCGGACCGCACGTGGCTGCTCACCGGGCCGTGGATCCACGACGGCTTCGTGTCCCTCCCGGGCGGCGCACCCGACACGATCACGACCGGCACGCTCCTGCAGTGGTTCGACCACTGGCTCGATGACCGCCCCGGCGCGAGCATCCCGCCCTCGCGTGTCATCAGCTACGAATCCAACTCCGCAAGCGGCACCGGACGGTGGACCGGCTTCGACCACTGGCCCGCCGGGTCGGCGCAATCGCGCCGCCTCTTCCCCACCGCCGACGGGGCTCTGAGCGACACCCCGCCTGCCCCGTCCGACAGCCACTACTCGGTCAACCCGTACGACGGGCCGTCAGCGGCGGCGCTCGGCAGCTTCCCGACCGATCCCGGGCAGAACCAGGCCCCATCAGAACAGGGTGTGCGCAACGACCGGGACCGCTACGGCACGACCGACCCGCGGACCACGTTCACCCTCCCCGCGTTCGAGAACGACACGACGGTGGCCGGCCCGGTCACCCTGCACCTCGACGCGTCCCTCACCACCGCCGACACGTACTTCGCCGGCAAACTCGAGGTCGTCACGCGGGACGGGAAGGTGCTGCCCATCGAGGCCGGCCATCTGCGTGCGCAGCTGCGCAGCGGACTCGAACAGGCCGTCCCGGTCCCGCTGGGCGAGCCGACGCAGTACCGGATGGATCTCGGGCACACCCACTGGCGGTTCACGGCAGGCGAGCAGCTGCGGATCAGCATCAGCGGCGGCAATCTTCCGTTGGCGAGCCCAACAGCACCTGCCGGCGTCGTCACGATCCACCACGGCGACAGAACATTCGTCGACATCACCACCATCCCCGGGTGACGCCTGCAGATCGGGCCCGCCGCCACGCCTGCGTCGCCGACCCCGCCGGCCAGCCCGTACGCGGACCGGGTGCCGATCTTCGAGCTCGAAGGGTCCGTGCATCAGCCCACACAGCCCTGCTGTGCGATCTGGTAGCTGTCGAAGGCACGGGCGGCCCCGCCGTACGCCTCGATGTGGATGATCGCCTCGACGATCTCTTCCGGAGTGACTCCGTTGTCGAGCGCGATGCCGAGCTGGCCGGGGTACTTTCGCGGCGGGCACGGCACGCGCGGGCACGGCGCGGGGTGTCCGACGGCGCACGGAGGTGTCGGATGGCGCTGGGCAGGGCGGTTCCGGGGCGAGATCCATCCGCGCGGGCTGACGTGCTGCACCAGAGCGAGCGCACGCGTGTCACCCGGCTGTACCTCCCTGGGCACACCGTCGTCCGGAAGCAACCGCTGGGCCCGGACGCGGAACGGCGACTGCGCCACGAGCGGGCGGTGCTGGAGCAGCTGCGCGGTGTTGCGGGGGTCGCACAGCTGGTGGAGGAGCCGCGGTACGCGGCGTCGATCGTGCTGGCGGACGTGGGCGGCACGAGGCCGGCGAAGCCGCTGACCGTTGACGCGCTGATCCGGCTCGGGTTGGGGTTGGCCCGGGCGGTGGCCGCGATGCACCGCCGGGGGGTGATGCACCGGGACATCACCCCGGCGAACATCGTGCTCTCCCTCGACGGCACCCCGTGCCTGGTGGACTTCGCGTTGGCGACGTCTATCGCCGAGCTTCGTCCGGAGTTCACCCCTCGCAGTCAGATCGTGGGAACGCTCGCGTACCTGGCGCCGGAGCAGACCGGGCGCACCGGCCGGCCGGTCGACCAGCGGGCCGACCTCTACGCATTGGGTGCGACGTTGTACGAGCTGGCGACCGGTGCTCCGCCGTTCGGCTCCGATGACCCGTTGCGCCTCACCCACGACCATCTGGCCCGCGTGCCCGTTCCCCCGGCAGACGTGGAGCCGGCCGTACCGGCGCCGCTCTCCGAGATCATCATGCATCTGCTGGAGAAGGAGCCGGACAACCGGTACCAGACCGCGGAAGGCCTGGTCTACGACCTGGAGAGGTTGCGGGACGCCCGATCGGATCCGGCAGCTGCTCCGCCCCGTGTTGGTGAACGAGACTTCCCGCCCCGCCTGCTACCGCCGTCGCGGCTGGTAGGACGCGATGCCGAGGTGGCGGCGTTGCAGGCGGCGTTCGAGGATGCGTTGGCGGGCCGGGGCCGCGGCGTACTGGTTGCCGGCGCGCCGGGCGTGGGGAAGACGGCGTTGGTCGACCAGCTGCGTCCGTACGTGGCGGGCAGGGACGGCTGGTTCGTGGCGGGCAAGTTCGACCAGTACCGACGAGGCCTGGAGTTCGACGGGGTCAACCAGGCATTTCGCGCGTTGGGTCGGCTGCTGCTGGCCGAGCCCGAGGAGGAGCTGGCGCACATCCGCGAACGGATCTTCGACGCGGTCGGCCGGAACGCGGGCCTGTTGGCCGCGGTGGTGCCGGAGTTCGCGGCGCTGCTGGCGGTGCCGACGGATCCGGGGGATCCGCTGACCGCGCAGGTGCGGACACAGCGCAGCGGCATCCAGGTCCTGCGGGCCGTCGCGTCGCCGGATCGACCGGTGGCGCTGTTCGTCGACGACCTGCAGTGGGCAGGGCGTACCCCACTGGGCTTCGTCGACCTCGTGCTCGACGAGGTGCAGATCGAAGGCCTCTTCGTGGTGGGTGCCTACCGCGATGACGACGTGAACGCGGCGGGGCCGCTGGCAGCGCTGCGCTCCCATCCCGCGGAACGCGCAGGCGTGCGGCATCTGCGGCTGCACAACCTCCGGGTCGCGAGCCTCGTCGACATGGTCGCCGAGATGCTGCACGCGGACCGGGCCGCGGTGGTGGCTCTGGTCGAGGCGGTCGCGGCGCACACATCCGGCAACCCGTACGAGACCGTGGAGCTGCTGGGCGCACTGCGCCGCGCCGGGGTGCTGACCCCGATGGCAGACGGGTGGCGATGGGATGCCACGGAGTTGCACGCGTACCTGAGCCGGTCGGAGGTGGCCGGGCTGCTGGGGGCGCCCGTCTCGGCCATCCCACCGGCATCGCGGCAGCTGGTGGAGGCGATGGCGTGCCTTGGTGGTCGGGTCGAGGTGGGGGTGCTGCAGACCGCGACCGGCGAACCGGCGCGCGTGGTGGAAGGGCGGCTGGCACCGGCCCTCGACGAGGGTTTCCTGGTGGTGGAGCCGGGGGTGGATGAGGCAGTTCGCTTCCGCCACGACCGCATCCGCGAAGGGGTCCTGCGCGGGATGGATCCGCGGCGTCGACGCACCGCCCAGCTGACGATGGCGCGGCGGCTGGCCGAGGTGCCGGGGTTGTTCGCGATCGCCGCCGAGCAGTACCTGCCGGTGGTCGATGCGATCGACGCTCCCGCGGAGCGAAGACGAGTGGTGGAGCTGCTGCGATCCGCCGCCGACCAGGCGAGGACGGTCGGAGATCACGCACTGGTGGACGCCCTGCTGGCCGCCGCGCTGAGGCTGGTCGACCCGGCTGAGACCGGCAGGCGGGTCGAGCTGCACACCGGCCGCCACGCCGCCCTGTACAGCCTGGGGCGCCTGGACGAGGCGGACGAGGAGTACCGCACGATCGACCGGCTGTGCACGAGCGCCGTACAGCGGGTCGCCGCAACGTGCCTGCAGGTGCGCAGCCTGACCCATCGGAAACGCTTCGCCGACGCGATCGGCCTGGGTCTGGAGTCACTGCGCGACTGCGGCATCGCGGTACCGGAGGCGGACCGGCTCACCGCCGGGCTCGACGGCCAGTTCGACCGCCTGCACCGGTGGTTGGACCAGGCGGGAGCCGCAGACGACCTGGCTCGGCCGGAGATCACCGAGCCGAGACTGCTCGCCGGGGCACGCCTGATCAACGTCGTCCTGTCGCCGGCCTACTTCCTCCCCGACCTCGACACGTTCGCGTGGCTGAGCCTGGAGGCCGTCGGGATCTGGCTCGAGCACGGCCCGAGCCGTTCCTTGCTCGGCCCGGTCGGCCACGTGGGTCTGGCAGCAGCGGCGCTGCGCGGCGACTACTCGGTGGGGCACAGCGCGATGCGGCGAGTCCTCCCCCTCGGCGAAGCGCGGGGATACGAGCCCGAGACCTCGCACGCACGCTTCCTGTTCGCCCTCCTGGCCTGGTCCTTCGAGCCGATCGAGGTCGGTGTCCAGGAGTTCCGGCGAGCTCGCGACGGGTTGATCGCGGGAGGCGACCTGGCCAACGCCGGCTACTCGTACGACACGGCCGTGCAGTACCTCGGGGACTGCGCGCCGACGCTCGACAGCTTCGTCGCCGAGGTGGAGGCGGGCTTGGCATTCCTGCCGCGCACGGGCAACGAGCAGACCGCCCAGGCTCTCGACCGCTACCGGTGGCTGGCCGGTGTGCTGCGCGGTGAACCCGCAGCCGCTGCGCGTGCCGGCGACCCGGCCCACCGGTACGCCGACAACCCGCTCGCACTCCTCCTCACCCATGTCACTCGCGCGGTCGCCGCCGCCGTCTTCGACGACCCGCTCGGCCTGGTGCAGCACACCGAGGCGGCGACGTCGCTGCTACCGGCGGCCCAGGTCACGTATCCGGCCGCTGTGGTCCGCCTGCTGCGCGGGCTGGCACTCGCCGGGCAGGCGCGCGCCGCGGGCGGCGGGGAGCGCGGCGCGCTGCTGTCCGAGCTGGACGAGGTGGTGCGGTGGCTGGCCGCCCGCGCCGCGGACGCACCCGACAACTTCCTGCACCAGCTGCGGCTCATCGAAGCCGAACAGGCCTGGGCGGTCGGCGACTTCCGCGCCGCCGCCCTCGCCTTCGACATGGCACGACGGGAGGCCCGGGGTGGTCAGCGGCCATGGCATCGGGCGCTGATCGCCGAACGCGCAGCGCGCTTCTACCTCGCCCACGGCGTCGAACAGCCGGGCTACGACCAGCTCGCCCGGGCCCGCGAGTACTACGCCGCGTGGGGTGCGACCGCGAAGGTCGCCCAGCTCGACTGGGCGTACCCGACCCTGCGACCGGGATCAGAAACGACCGCCGGGCCCGGCGGCGTCGCACCCGCTGACGTTCTCCGCCATCGCTCGACCGTCATGACGGGCGCGCTGGACCTGCTCGGCATCCTGTCCGCCTCGCAGGCGCTGAGCTCCGAGACCAGCGTCGAACGCCTGCACTCCCGCGTGGCCGAGGTGCTCAGGGCGATGACCGGGGCAACCGACGTGCACCTGCTGCTGTGGAGCGATGACCGCCAGGACTGGCTGCTCCCCGCGCAGGACGACAGCGGCCCGGCTCGTGCGGCGCCGGCGTCCGTGCTGCACTACGTCCGGCGAACCGGTGAGCCACTCGTCGTCGACGACTCCACCCGCGACGACCGCTTCGCCCGCGACCCCTACTTCGCCGGTCTCCCCTCTTGTGCGCTGCTGGCCGTGCCCATCCTCGGCCGCGGCACGTTGCGGGCGGTGCTGCTGCTGGAGAACCGCCTCATCCGCGCCGCATTCACCAACGAGCGGCTCGACGCCGTCACGCTCATCGCCGGCCAGCTCGCCGTCTCCCTCGACAACGCCCAGCTCTACGCCGAGCTCACCGAGTCGCGCGCCCGGCTCGTCGCCGCAGCGGACCGTGCCCGCCGGCGCATCGAACGCGACCTCCACGACGGTGCCCAGCAGCGGCTGATCTCCCTCGCGATGCAGGTGGGCGTGGCGAAGGCCGCGGTGCCACCCGAGTCCGCCGAGTTGGCCGCGCGGCTGGACGACCTCGCCGCCGAGGCGGGCGGCGCGCTGGCCGCGCTGCGCGAGCTCGCCCGTGGCATCCACCCCGCGGACCTCGTCGACGGCGGTCTCCTTCCGGCGTTCAAAGCGCTGGCCCGCCGTTCCACCGTCCCGGTGCGCCTGGCCGTGCAGGCCGACCAGCGGCTGCCCGAGCAGGTCGAGATCGCCGCCTACTATGTGGTGGCCGAAGCCCTGACCAACACCGCCAAACACGCTCACGCCTCGGTCGTGATCGTCGCCGCCGAGGCCGACGACGCCGTCCTGCGGGTCTGCGTGCGTGACGACGGCCGAGGCGGCGCCGACCTCGGCGGGGGATCCGGCCTGGTCGGGCTCAAGGACCGGGTCGAGGCGCTCGGTGGCCGGCTCTCCCTGCAGACCGCCCCGCGCACCGGCACCACGGTGCAGGCCGAGCTGCCGCTGCGCCCGGCCCGCACCGTCCACGGGTGACGGAAAGAAACGGTCCGATCGGGCTCAGTGGCTGTCGAGGAAGGTGAGCACGGCCAGCACGCGGCGGTGGTCCGCCGGGGTCTCCGGGATCGCGAGCTTCGCGAAGATGCTGCTGACGTGCTTCTCCACCGTTCCGTCGGTGACCCACAGCTGCTGGGCGATGCCCGAGTTGGAACGGCCCTCGGCCATCAGCTTGAGCACCTCGCGCTCGCGCGGTGAGAGGGCCCGCAGCGGGTCCTCGAACCGCCGGACGGTGAGCAGCTCCTGCACGAGAACGGGGTCGACGACCGTGGCGCCCTTCACGATCCGGTCGAGCGTGGCGATGAAGTCACCGACGTCGCTCACGCGGTCCTTGAGCAGGTAGCCGGTGCACTGCCCGCTCCTCAGCAACTCGGTGGCCTGCTCGACCAGGACGTGAGCGGACAGCACCAGGATCGCGGTCCCGGGCAGCTCCTCGCGGATCGCCGCCGCCGCCTCGAGCCCTTCCGCGGTGTAGGTGGGGGGCATCCGGATGTCGACGATCACCAGGTCGGGGCGGAGCTGCCGGACCTGCGTGAGCAGTTCGGTGGGCATGCTCGCGCGGCCGACGACGTCGTACCCGGACCCGGCGAGCAGGCTCGCCAGCCCTTCGCGAAGCAGCACGTCGTCGTCGGCCACGACCACCCGCGTACCGCTCTCCACCACGTCGAGGATTATCCGCCACCTCGAGGACCGTCAGCGGCCGCGCCGGCCCACCGGCATCGCGGCACGGGGTGGGGTCAGCACCAACTCGGTTCTTCGGGCTGACCGGTATTCGGAATTGATGGTCGCCGGGCGGACGTACCGGGCCACGGCGGGGAACCTTGTGCCTTGCCACCCGGCGGCGCCCGCCGGTCCGGCCTCCCACCCCCGTCGCAACGGAGGCTTCGCCATGGCTGCCCACCCATGCCACCTGCCGGCCTGATGACCGGGAGTCCTGCACCCGTCGGCCGCCCCCCGATCACGACGCCACGGGATGGGCGGCGGGCCGAGGGGAGCCCGCTGGCCCGCCAGCCCTGGTTGGGCCTCGTGGGCGGGCTGGTGTTCGTCGTACCCTTCGCCGTGCCCCTCGCGTTCGGTGTGGGTGGTGCCGAGGGGTCGTTGTTCGTGCTGGGGCCCCTGGCCACGTTCGCACTGCCGGTGGTGGCCGTGATCGCGTTCTGGTGGGAGGACTGGCCGGGCACCCGGCTTCGGTCGGCCTGGGCGGGCTGGGCGGACACCGCCCTGGTGATCGTCGGGGCCGTCGCCCTGACCGTCGCCGGACAGGCCGTGACCGCGAGGCCGGACCTCGCCGGGATCTTCGATCCGGGGGCGGGCCCGGAGCACGCCGCCACGTTCCCGGCCACGATGCCGCTGGCGGGCGCGGCCTTCGTGGTGATGCTGCAGCTGACCCTCGCCTGTGAGCGGTGGCCGCTCGATCGGCTCGACCGCACGTGGTCCGGGATTCTCGCCTTGATCACGGCCTGGGCGGTCGCGCTCCTGCTGACCCGGACGCTGGTGGCATCCGGCGTGGTGGGCGGCGCCGACTTCGGTGCACTGATGGTGACCACCGGCATGTGGCAGACCGTCCTGTTCGTGGTGCTGCAGGGCTGGCCCCTCGACAGGATCGAGTCCCGGGCACCGCGGCTGCTGGCGAACAACGCGGCGGTCGCGGTCGGTGCGCTGCTGACCTACGCTGCGTTGTCCGCCCCGGCAGGTCTCGGGGCGGACACGATCAGCGCCGTCTGCGGATGTGTGATCGCCGGCGGACTGCTGGTCGGAATCCTGTTCGAGGGCCGGCCGCGCCCGGTCCGGCGGTGGCGCGCCCTGACGCTCGTAGCCGTGGTCTCGGCGGCCCTGTTCATCGTGCTCACCCGCTTCGCGGGCACGGTGCTCTGGCAGCGCGCCACGGCGTCCGACTGGGTGGCTCATGCGGCGTTGAACGCGATCGGGCTCCCGGTGATCTTGCACGTGGGGATCGGGCGGCGCTGGCCGTTCCCACGCATCTGGAACGAACGGAAGGACACACCGTGACCACATTCATCGTCAACGGGCAGAAGGTCGATGTGGATCTCGATCCACGGGAGTCCCTGCTCGACGTCCTGCACGGCAGGCTGCAGCTGTTCGGCACGAAGAAGGGATGCGATCACGGCCAGTGCGGCGCGTGCACCGTCCACCTCGACGGCCGCCGGGTCGTCTCGTGCCTGACCATGGCGGTGCAGGCCGACGAGCGCGAGGTGCGCACCATCGAGGACGTCGCGGCCGAGGACGGCACCCTGCACCCGCTCCAGCAGGCGTTCATCGACAACGACGCCATGCAGTGCGGCTACTGCACCCCGGGGCAGATCATGTCCGGCCTCGCCTGCATCGCCGAAGGCCACACCGGCGGCGACGACGAGATCCGCGAGCACATGAGCGGCAACCTGTGCCGGTGCGGCGCCTACGTGGGCATCGTGGCCGCCATCCGGCAAGCCGCTGGGCAAACGGCCACGAGGCAGACGGGGGCCTGAGGCGATGCGTGCCTTCTCCTACACCGCGCCCTCATCGGTCGCCGAAGCGGTCGAGGCCATCGCCGCGGCGGGCGGGGGTGCGAAGTTCCTGGCCGGCGGCACGACGCTGTTCGACCTGATGAAGCTCGGTGTGGAGCGGCCACCGGCGCTGGTCGACGTCAGCCGGCTCGCCGAGCTCACCACCATCGACACCTCTCGCGGGGACCACCTGGTCTTCGGTGGGGGCGCCCGGATGGCCGACGTCGCCGCCGACCCCGTCGTGAGGCGCGACTACCCGGTCCTGTCGGAGTCGCTGTGGCGCGCGGCGTCGCAGCAGCTGCGCAACATGGCCACCGTCGCGGGCAACCTGCTGCAGCGGACCCGGTGTCCGTACTTCCGGGAAACGGCGTACCCGTGCAACAAGCGGGAGCCGGGCAGCGGCTGCGCGGCCCGCGAGGGCATCGACCGCGGCAACGCCGTGCTCGGCACCAGCGAGGCCTGCATCGCCACCTACCCGGGCGACTGGCCGGTCGCGCTGCTCGCCTTCGACGCGGCCGTCGACGTGGTCGGCCCGCGGGGCGAGCGGACGGTCACGCTTGCCGACCTGCACCTCGAGCCCGGCGATACGCCGCACCGCGAGCACACGCTCGCGCCGGACGAGCTGATCCTGCGGATCCGGGTACCGCTCACCCCGGCCGGCAGGGGGTCGACCTACCTGAAGATCCGCGACCGGGAATCGTACGCGTTCGCGCTCGCGTCGGCCGCCGTCGGGCTCACCCTGACCGCCGGGGGTCAGGTCCAGGAGTGCCGGATCGCGTTGGGTGGGGTCGCCACCCGGCCGTGGCGCGCCCGGAGCGCCGAGCAGGCCGTGATCGGCCGGCCGTTGACCGACGAGACCGCACGCGCGGCCGGCGAGGCCGCGCTGGCCGGTGCCCACGCCGGTGCCCACAACACCTTCAAGATCGAGCTGGCCAAGCGCACCGTCGCCGACGCGCTGCGCATCGCCGGAGAGCGGGCTTCCCGATGAACCCGACCAGCACAGCACAGCGCGTCGACGCCCACGCCAAGGTCACGGGTGCTCTCCGGTACGGCGCCGACCGCCTGCCCGATGACCTGGCGTACGCGGTGTTCGCCGTGGCCACCATCGGCAAGGGCCGAGTCGTCGACATCGACACCGATGCCGCGCACCGGGTGCCGGGCGTCCACTCGGTGATCACTCGTATCGACCCGGACGAGCTCCGGTCGCCCGGGTTCATCATGGCGAACGGCTACGGTTTCCAGAGCCTGCAGCCGCTCGTGGACGACCGCGTCGCCTACCGGGGGCAGCCGATCGCGCTGGTCCTGGCGGACACGCTCCTCGCCGCGGTCGAGGCGGCCGAGCTCGTCACCGCCACGTACGAGGCGGAGCCGATCGCGGTCACGCTGGACGATCCCGGCGCGGAGACGATCACGCAGGCCGAGGCCATCCCGATCCCGATGCTCGCCGACACCATCACCGGCGACGCCGACGCCGCCTTCGCCGCGGCTCCGGTGCAAGTTGACGTCGAGCTCCACGGCCCCGCCCAGCACCAGGTCCCGATGGAGCTCATCAGCAGCGTCGTCGAATGGCGCGGCGACACACTGGTCGTGCACGAGGGCACCCAGAACTCCGGCGCGATCCAGAACGGCGTCGCCCAGCAGCTCGGCATCGACCCGGCCCGGGTGGAGGTCATCTCCCCGTCGGTCGGCGGCGGCTTCGGGCAGAAGAACTCGCTCCAGCCGCACATCGGGCCGCTGGCCATCGCCGCCCGCAGGCTCGGCCGCCCGATCAAGCTGGTGCTGACCCGCCCGCAGACCTTCCACCAGGCCAGCTTCCGGCCGGCCAGCCGGCAGCGCGTGCGGCTCGGTGCCGACACCTCCGGGCGGCTGTTGGCGGCGATCCACGAGATCGACCAGCAGACCTCCCGGCACGACCTGTTCCCGGGCCTGTACACCGAGGTGTCCTCCCGGCTCTACGGCATCAGGGACTTCCGCGGCAGGCAGCGGCTCGTCCGCACCGACGTGCAGACCCCCGGCTACATGCGGGCGCCGTTCGAGCACATGTCCGTCCACGCGATCGAGTCAGCTGTCGACGAGATCGCGTACGCCACCGGCCAGGATCCCGTCCAGATCCGCCTCGCCAACGACGCCACGGCGGACCCGGTCACCGGGCTGCCGTTCTCCTCCCGCCACGTGGCCGAGTGCCTGCGGCGGGGCGCGGAACGGTTCGGCTGGGCGGAGCGAGACCCGCAACCGCGGTCCATGCGGGCCTCCGACGGCTCGCTGGTCGGCTGGGGCGTGGCGATCGGCGCCTACCCCGGCAGCGTCACCCCGGCGATCGCACGGTTGTCCGTCGACGCCACCGGAACGATCACGGTGGCGGTGGCCGGCCACGAGATGGGCCAGGGCATCCGCACCGCGATCGCGCGCCTCGTGGCGGACGATCTCGGCATCGACCCCACTGCGATCGTGATCAGCGTCGGCGATACCCGCCACGCACCCCAGCACCTGACGGCCGGTTCGTGGGGCACCGCGTCGGCGCTCCCGGCCGTACACGCCGCCCTCGGCCGGCTCCGCACCGAGCTCGGCCTACCCGCGACGGGTGCGCTCGACCTGCGTGCGGAGGTTGCCGCGGCCGGACGCTCACGGGTCGACGTGGAAGCCGCCACCGTCGGCGCAGGCCAGCCCACCGAACCCGTCGTGGACCGGCTCCGCACCGGCCTCGTCGCCATCGCCGGGCCGGAGTACCCCGAGTTCGTCACGTTCAGCTACATCGCGCACTTCGTCGAGGTCCGGGTGGAGCCGACGACCTGCCGGATCCGCGTCCCGCGCGTCGTCAGCGTCGCCGACTGCGGCCGGGTCGCGAGCCCCGTGACGGCCGCGAGCCAGGTCCGCGGCGGCGTGATCTGGGGAATCGGGGCGACGTTGCGCGAACAGAGCGTCGTCGACACGCGCTACGGCGGCTTCCTCAACTCGACCATGGAGGAGTACCCGATCCCCGTCAACGCCGACGTCCACCGGATCGACGTCGACTTCGTGGACCAGCCGGACCCGCTGCTCAACCCGATGGGCGTCAAGGGACTCGGTGAAGTCGCGATGGTGGGCGTTTCCGCGGCCATCGGCAATGCCGTCTTCCACGCCACCGGCACCCGCTTCCGCCGACTGCCGATCCACATCGAGGACGTTCTCGCCAGCATCTGAACGGCTGGTGACGCTGACCGGCACGGGCGGTGCGGGGGAAGACGCGTTGGGCCCTGGAGGTGACCCGGCGGGTCGTCGAGCGCGACAACGTCGAGCACGTGTCGCCGCTGACCGCGACGTCAGAAGTCGGAGTACGCGATCGATGCGTCAGGGGCGACGGATGCCCCCAGATCGGGCCGTGCCGGCCGGCGTGGAGGACGGCGGCAGTACGGTGGCTGCCTGTCCCGGCAGGTACGGACTCCGGCGGAGAGGAAGCCCGAGGTGGGTCGTATCCGACAGATCGCCACCGCGCTGGCCTCGGCGAGCTGCGCGGCGCTCCTGACGGCATGCATGACCGCCGCGACCTCCTCCGGCTCACCGCACCCGTCCGAGCCGGTCCCCGCGCCGAGCCCCACGCCCGGTGCGGCGGCGACGGCCGGCGCCGTGCCACGGCCGGACCACGTGGTGATCGTCGTGCTGGAGAACGAGGAGCAGGGCGAGGTCATGGACGAGGCGCCGTTCCTGGCATCACTCGCCGCCGCTGGCACCTCCCTGACCGACATGCACGCCGAGACCCACCCCAGCCAGCCCAACTACCTGGCCCTGTTCTCCGGCGACACCCAGGGCGTGAGCGACGACGACTGCCCGCGTTCCTTCCCCGGGCCGAGCCTCGGGGGTGAGCTCCTCGCCGCCGGGCTGACCTTCGCCGCCTACTCCGAGGACCTCCCGGAAGCCGGCTTCACCGGCTGCCGCCACGAGGGGTACGCGCGCAAACACGCACCCTGGGCGAACTTCACCGACGTTCCGGAACAACTTCACCAACCGCTCACCGCGATGCCAACGGACTTCGCGCGACTGCCCACGGTCTCCTTCGTGATCCCGAACCTGTGCCACGACATGCACGACTGCCCGGTCGCCCAGGGCGACGCCTGGATGCGAGAGCACCTCGGCGACTACGCGACATGGGCCCGCACGCACAACAGCCTGCTACTCGTCACGTTCGACGAGTCCGAGAGCCACGGCGACCCGAACAACCACATCGCCACGATCGCGGTCGGCCAAGGGGTCACCCAGGGCCCGGACCCGGAACACGCCGACCACTACTCGCTGCTGCGCACGCTCCAGGAGCTGTACGCACTGCCACCTCTGGGACACAGCGCGGATGCCGCACCGCTCACCTTCCTCCGGCGCCGCGCTGGATAGGGCCTCCTCGGGAGGTGTCAGAGGATGACCGTTCCGCTTCACGGCCGCGCCGCACCGGGAGACACCGCGCGGCCCTGGTCCGTAGGCCCCGGTCGCGGATGCCGCTCCAGCTGGTACCGCGTCGAGCGGTCGGCGGCGACGTCACCCGCGTCGACGTTCTCGTTCTCGATGGTCCCGGGGTACGCGAATCGGTCCCAGGTCGACTCGCCGTGCGGTCTTCGTTGCCAGCCGCGCGCCCAGAGTGGACCGGTCAGGTGACACTGGCAAGGACCCACCCGTACCCGGACGGTCGGACAACTACATGTCCACGACGAGCTCGGAGTGCCCGCCTGTCGCGCCGACGTTCTGTCAAGAGGCACTAGTGCCCCCTAGCCTTCCTCGACCAGCCGCCGGTGCAGGTCGGCGGTGAGCCTGGCGATCTCCCGGGTGATCTCGGTGTTGGTGCGCAGCTCGGTCTCCTGCTAGGTGAAGTCGTGATCGGCCTTGGCCTGCTGGAACGCCGCCGCCCTGTTCTGCCCGATGAGCACGAACGTGGACAGGAAGATCGCCTCCAGGGATACCACCAGCGTCAGGGTCGGCCACGGGGTCGACTCGACCAGCACCATCCACGCGGCGAAGACCACGACATGGATGTAGATGAAGACCATCGAGCCCGCGAACCGAGTGATCTGGTCGGCCACCCGCAGTTGCAGATCCCCCGCCCGGTGCTCACGCATCCGGGCGACCACCGGGTGTTCGAGGCGTGCCGGCCGAGCTGACTGGTCCATGAGATCTCCTCGCACGCTCGCCGACCGTCCACCTGTGCGGTCACCGCGTCATGCTGCCCGTGCCCGGGCACGACGAGCCGGTCGGGCCACTGATCGGACGGCGTGGAGCCGATCCGATCGCGCCAGGCTTGCGGCCATGTCGGACACAGGTGGTCGAACAGCTACATGTCCACGACGAGCTCGGAGTCCGGGCGAGCGCAACAGATCAGCACCGACCCGTCGGCTGGTGGCTCGAGCGGGACGGGTTCGTAGCTGACCCGGCCCGACAGCAACGGGGTGGTGCAGGTGTGGCAGACCCCGGTCCGGCAGGACCAGCGGGTGGGCACGTCGCAGGCCTCTGCGAGCTCGAGGACGGTGCGGGTGGTGGGGTCGTCGAAGGGCACGGACAGCCCGCTGCGCGCGAAGGTGACGAGCGGGCCGGGCCCGGGCCGACCGGCCGGCGGGTGTGGTGGGACAGGTGCATCCGCGATCACGCCCGGGTTGATCGCGTCCAGGGCTCCGAAGAGCTCGGTGCGGACGTCTGTGATCCCCAGCCCGCCGAGCCCCGCGCCGATGTCGGCCATGAAGGCGGCCGGACCGCACAGGTAGGCGCTCGCGTCGCCGGGCAGGGCGAGCCCGGCCAAGGTTTCGGCGGTGATCCGCCCGGGGTGCGCGCCCGTCGCCGCCAGCTCGGCCGGTGTGGCCGCTGTGTAGAAGATGTGCTCGTGGGCCCGAGGGAGGGTGGCGAGCAGGCGGTGTGCCTCGGCGGCGAACGCATGCGCCCCGGGCCCGCGGGCGGCGTGCAGCCACCAGACCTCGCGCTCGGCGTGCTGGCCGGACAGCTGGTGCAGCATGGCCAGCACCGGGGTCACACCGACCCCGGCGGAGACCAGGACGACCGGGTTCGTTCCGTCCCGGAGCACGAACTCACCACGCGGGGCTGCGACCTCGATGACCGAGTCGGGTCGAAGGTTGTCGAGGAGGTAGCGGCTGACCAGGCCCTTCGGCTCGCGCTTCACGCTGATCCGGTAGTCGGCCTCCCCGGGCGCGGAGGACAATGAGTACGTGCGTACCGGCGCCGGGTCACCCGCGCCCGCCACGCGAACGGTCAGATACTGACCGGCACGCGCGACCGGCAGGGACACCGAGTCCTCCGGCCCGAGCCGGATCGAGGTGATCGTGGAGCTCTCGGCGACGGTGGCGTGGACCCGCAGCAGGCGAAATCCCGGCCACCCGACCTCGACGTGGGCCGGCTGTGGCGCCTCGTCCTGTTGTCCGTCCGCCGCGTCGAGGAGCTCCCGGAGCGAGCCCTGCCAGCCCGGGCTCAACGCCGGTATCCGCAGGGCGCGACGCAGGGCGGCGGGGTCCCGGTCCGGCAGGTACAGCAGGCCGTCGATCTCGGCGACGGTCATCCGCTCCGGGCCATCGGCGATCTTGACGATCTCATCGCCCGCTTCGACCTGCCCTTCGGTGAGCACCCGCAGGTAGAACCCGGGGCGGCGGTGCGCGACCAGCAGCGCGGGCATGTCGGGTTCGCCGAGCCGCATGCCGACCCGGAAGCACGTCACCCTGGGCTGGCTGACCTCGAGCTCGGCCTCGCCGATGCGGTACCGGTCGCCGATGCACACCTGGTCGTCGGCCAACCCGTCGACGGTGAAGTTCTCCCCGAACGCACCGAACTCGATGTCGTTCCGGCCGAAGTGCCGCCGCCAGTGGCGGTAGGAGCCCAGCTGGTAGACCAGCACGGCCCGGTTCACGCCGCCGTGGCCGGCGAGATCCCCTTGGCCGTCGCCGTCCACGTCGAGCCGGCGGACCATCCGTTTCCCCGGCACCGGGCGCTTCCAGATCCCGGTGTGGACGGTCCGGCCCCGCCAGGCGACGTCCTGGGGCAGGCCTACGTTGAGGGAGAGCAACGACACCATCGCGAGCTCCTTCCGTCCAGCGGCGTCATCCACTGCTCGTGAACCGGACGTTGCCCGGCGGAATGCGTCGCATTCCGAGCGCTTCAGGGGCGCTCGACAGGTGCGTCGATGTCGTCGTAGACGCGGGCCGCGGCCAGCAGTCCGTCCGGGCCGCGTTCGTAGACGCCGAGTCCCGCCTGGGGCGGCAGGTCATGGCTGCCCCAGCGGACGCAGTTGTACTCCAGGGCGCAGCGCGTGCCGTCATCGGTCACGGCGCAGTGCTGGAGGCCGATGCCGCCGCCCGCGCTGAAGCACCGGGTGAAGAACGACCGCAGCTCACGGGTGCCGCTGTGGGCGTTGCGCGGGCCGGAAGGCCCCCGGAAGTACCCGTCCGAGGCGAACGTCCTCACGACCGCCTCGGCGTCACCGGTCTCCAGCGCGTCCTGGTAGCGGCCGACGACATCAGCGGGGTGGGCGGGCCCTGGCTCGAGTATCGGAGGCCGCAGGTGCCGGCGCCCGTCGACCGGCCGCTGGCTGCAGTAGGTGCGGAACACCACCGACCGGTCGTCGGGGGACTCGGCGACGACCGCCACCGGCCAGGCCAGCTCCCGGCCGTCGTCGGTGAGGTGGGCCAGCAGCTCGACCACCGCGCGCCCGTCGACGCACGTGGCGGCCACCGTCTCGATCCGTGCATGGCGCTCCGCCAGCCACGCCTGGTTGGCACGGACGAACCCCCGCAGCTGCCGGTGCCCGCGGATCTCACCGGCGCGCGGGTCGTGGACCACCACCTCGCCGGGCCACACGGTCTCCAGCAAGTGCGTATCACCCCTGTTCAACGCGGTGAAGTACCGCTCCACCGGATCAGTCCGGCCCGCGGCGCGCGTCTGCCTGCGGACCAGCTCCACGGCATTGCCGAAGTCCGGAAACCACGGCATCTCGAACCACGCTCCCCTACCGGCCGCACCCCTCTCCGCAGACTGCCGTCTCCCGCCCTCGGCAACAGGGTCTGGCGTACACCGCCTGGTCCTCGCGTGGGCGAAGCGTCGCCGATCGGCTCGGGCGACCGGATGCTTCTTCTGCAGCATGCGACGGTGCAAGCTCGGTCGCACCACCACCAGCACGATGAGCGGCGAGCCCCGAGGCCGGCTCAGGGAGGTTCGGCGTCAGCCGGCGGGTGGACCAGGAGGTCGAACAGCGGCCGTAGGCGGCGCTCCAGCGCGGGGGCGTCGGCGGTGGCCAGCGCCGAGCTGCCCAGCACCTGTTGCATGAGCCGCACGCCGGCCAACACGGACAGGAACAGTGCGGCTCGCTCGTGCGCCTGCGCGCCGGGCAACAGCGCCTGCAGCGGGAGTTGGAAGTGCGTGTCGATGGCCGCGCGCAGGATCTCGGTGGCCCGAGGGTTCGCCACCGAACGCAGCATCAGCAGGAAGCCGTCCACGGAGCGGGGCTCGGCGGCGACCAGCGCCGCTGCGGCGAACCGGCTCAGCGACTCGACGTCGTCGGCGATCAGCGTGCGTTCGGCGAAGGCCACCTCGACCACCTCGGCGAACAGCTGCTCCTTGGAGCCGAAGTAGCGGTTGACCAGCATCGCGGTCACCCCCGCCGCGTTCGCGATCTCCCGCACGCCCACCCCGTCGTAGCCGTGGCCGGTGAAGGCGATCAGCGCCGATCGCAGGATCGCCTCCCGGGTGGCGGCGGCGTCGCGCCGGCGAGCCTGCCGTCCGGTCGGTGCGTCCTCCATGTCTACGAGTGTAGACTTGTCGATGTCTACAGCTGTAGACGCCACGCCGTCTGGTGGAGTTCAGGGGCTGACATGGATCTAGGGCTGTCCGGAAAGCGGGCATTGGTCACCGGGTCGAGCGCCGGCATCGGCGAAGCGATCGCCACGTTGCTGGCCGGCGAGGGTGTCCAGGTAGTGGTGCACGGTCGGGACGAGGCCAGGGCCGAGTTGGTCGCCGGAGCGATCCGCGCGGGCGGGGGCGCGGCGGAGGTGACGATCGGTGACCTGAGCAGCGACGAGGGCGCGGACGCGGTGGCCGTCGGGGCCATGCGGGGCGGAGAGATCGACATCCTGGTGAACAACGCCGGCGGATACGAGCACCGATCGTGGGCCGAGCTGACCGCCGAGCAGTGGCTGGACAGCTACCAGCACAACGTGGTGTCCGGGGTGCGGTTGATCAACCGGCTGGTGCCGGGAATGCGCGAGCGCGGATGGGGCCGGGTGATCCAGGTCGGCGGCGGGCTGGCCGTCCAACCCATCGCCGCGCAGCCGGACTACAACGCAACGCTGGCTGCCCGGCACAACCTGGCCGTGTCGTTGGCCCGCGAGCTGCGCGGCTCCGGGGTCACCTCCAACGTGGTCGCCCCTGGGGTGATCTTGGTGTCCTCGGTCCGGGAGTTGCTCACCCGGGCCGCGCCCGGCTACGGCTGGGGGTCGAGTTGGGCGGACATCGAGCACGGCGCGGTGCGTGACCTGGTACCCAACGACGTGGGCCGGCTGGGTCGGCCCGAGGAGATCGCAGCGGCCGTGGCCTACCTGGCCAGTCCGCGAGCCGATTACGTGAGCGGCGCGGTACTGCGCGTGGACGGCGGCACCATCCGCTCGGTCAACTGGACGGGGTAGAAGACATGGCGAAGACGTGGCTCATCACCGGAAGCTCGCGGGGCTTCGGTCGGGAGCTGGCCAGCGCGGTGCTGGACGCTGGGGAGAACCTGGTTGCCACCGCGCGCCGGCCGGCCGACCTGGACGACCTGGTGGCCCGCTACGGCGACCGGGTGCGGGCGGTGGCACTGGACGTCACCGACGCGACGGCGGCCCGGGCGGCCGTCGACACCGCCGTGCGCGAGTTCGGCCGGCTGGACGTGGTGGTGAACAACGCCGGCTACGCCAACAGCGCGCCGATCGAGGAGATGGCAGAAGACGACTTCCGGGCGCAGATCGAGGCCAACCTGTTCGGCGTCGTGAACGTCACCCGGGCCGCTCTACCGGTGTTGCGCGGGCAGCGCTCCGGGCACATCGTGCAGTTCTCCTCGATCGGCGGGCGGGTCGGCGGTACCCCCGGCATGGGCGCCTACCAGACCGCCAAGTTCGGCGTGGAGGGGTTCTCCGAGGTGCTCAACGCCGAGGTCAGACCGTTGGGCATCAAGGTGGTCATCGTGGAGCCGGGCCCGTTCCGCACCGAGTGGAGCACCACCTCGATGATCCGCGCCGATGTCGGCCCGGACTACCAGCGGACGGTCGGCGAGGTGAACCGCATGCGCGAGGCCACTGCGGCCAGTTGGCCCGGCGACCCGGCGCGCGCGGCGACGATCATCCTCGACGTGGTGGCGATGGACGATCCGCCGCTGCGCCTGCTCCTGGGCGCGAGCGCGGTCGAGCTGGCGCTGCGCTCGGCGGAGGAGCGGAGCGCAGAGGCTCGGCAGTGGGCGGAGCTGAGCGGTTCCGCCGATTACCCGGTGGGGCGGTCATGACCCGGATCGCCCTGGTGACCGGCGCCAACAAGGGCCTGGGCAAGGAGGTCTCACGCCAGCTTGCCTCACGCGGCATCAACGTGCTGCTGGGCAGCCGGGACCCGGAGCGCGGCGAACGGGCGGCGGCCGAGCTGCGCACCGCCGGCCTGCCCGTGCAGCCGGTCCTGCTGGACGTGACCGATGCCGACTCGATCGGCGAGGTGGCGCGGCAGCTGCGCGTCGAGTACGGCCGGCTGGACGTGCTGGTCAACAACGCCGGCATCCTGATCAACCCCCCGGCACTGGAGACGACCGTGGACGACATGCGTGCCACGTTCGAGACCAACGTCTTCGGCGTGGTGGCAGTGACCTCTGCGATGCTGCCGCTGCTGGTCGAGGCGGCGGCGCCGAGGATCGTGAACGTGTCCAGCACCACCGCGTCGCTCACCTACAACACCGGACCGTCCGCCCGGTTCGCCGACGCGCCCCGCAACCTCGCCTACGCCGCCTCCAAGTCGGCGGTCACGATGCTCACCGTGCAGTACGCCAACGCGTTCCGCCGCGCAGCGGCGTACACCCACCTCAAGATCAACGCAGCCACGCCGGGGCACATCGCCACCGACCTGAACGGCCGACGGGGACCACGCACCCCGGCGCAGGGCGCCCGCATCGTCACCACCCTGGCCACACTGCCGGACGACGGCCCCAGCGGCGGCTTCTTCAATGACGAGGGTCACCTGCCCTGGTAACCGCGGGCGCGGCCCAGCGGCCGACCGCCGGCCCGGATGGCTGACGCCAACCGGGCCGGCGGAGCACATGTGTGCACTCGTCGCGATCACGCAGCGGGGATGCGATGGTCGGTTCCGGCGTCCTCTCGCCTGGGCCAGATCTTCGATCCGGTGATGCCGCCGATCGCAGCGGCAGCGGCTGCTGCGCCCAGCCCGAGGGCCGCCCAGCCGGCCGTGTCGCGGGCGGTCTCCAGCGCCTGAACGGGATCGACGTTCTGTGCGGTCTGCGCGGCGGCGTCCGGTGCCTGGGAGGCGACGCTGGTCAGCGGGCCGAGCAGGGCGGTGCCACCGATCAGGGTGAGGGCGAGGATGCCGAGCACGCTCAGCGCCCACACCAGGACACCGTGGAGCATCCCGTCACCGATCTTGCGCCACATCGTGCTGGCGCCGGCCGTGAGGCCGCCGACGAAGAATGCGATCAGCGCCAGAACGCCGGTCACGATCCCGGTGGCGACACCAGACCCGTCCCGACCGTTGAAGCTCAGGTCGAGCCATCCGAGCGCGAAGAACAGCAGTTGCAACATGATGAACACCGTCAGCACGACGGACGCGCCCGCCCAGGTCGGGCCCCATCGCACGCGGTCGCGGGCCTCCTCGGGTCGGTCGGTGGCGCCTCGTTGATCGACGTGTGACGCGACGGCTGATTCGGTCGCGGTTGCCCTGGTGTGGCCGGCGTGCGGCGGCGGCGTGAAGGGATCAGCCGCGTCCGGGAAGTTGTCGCGGCTGGCGGGCGTCGAGCCGGCGGCGCGGTAGGCGCCCTGGTCACGAGTAGACATGTTCTGGTCCTTGTGTTCGGCAGTTCGGTGTGCAGTGGTGCGGGCGGACGTGTGCACGCGACTTCGGTGGCCGTTCGTGCTGCTCGTGCCGTGGGGGGACGTGGGGAGCACCCCTCGCAGCCCCCAGGTCTCCCACCACCGCGCGGCCGGGTGTCACTTCTCGTTCGGGTCGCGAAGACCGGGGTCGACGCCCTCGGTCTCGATCTGCTCCTTGCGCACGGTCTCGTCGACCTGCTGCTGCTCGGTGACGGTCTTCCTGCCCAGGCGGATCCGCTCGACCGGGACGGTCTCCTTGTGCACCACGGCGCGCTCCTCGGTGAGGGTGAGCTCGTGCTCCTCCTCGGAAAGCCCCGGACCGGTCATCGCCTCGCCACGGTTCGCGTCGGTGATCGGTTCACGTTCGACGGTGACCTCTTCGTGTGAGACGGGCACCGTGGTGGCCACGTTCTCCGTGACGATGTGCTTGCGCAGCCGGGCCTGCCCGGACTGGCGCAGCTCGGTACCGACATGCAGCTTCTCCTCCGAGCGGGTCATCGCTTCGTCGGTCGTCGGGCCCGAGATGTCTCGTCCCTCGATTCCGGGCTCGCCCGTCCGATCGCGCCGCGGGTCCCCGGCGGCAGATCCGACCTCTTCGGTGTGCGCGGGACCGGCGGCGCCGAGCCCGTAGTAGCGGTACAGGTCCTCCTCGTCGCTGGCAGTGATCGCGGCCTCGGGATCGTGGTGCGGAGCGTCGTTCAGCGCGGCCTTGTCGAACGGGACGGTGAGGGCGTTGCCGTCCCACGTGCCCTGGTCCAGCGGTACCAGCGACACGTGGCCGCCGAAGAGGCCGGTCTTCACCGCAGCCCATGCGGGCCGGTCCGTCTCGTTGTCGAAGTAGACAGAGGTGATCTTGCCGAGCCTCTCGCCGTCGGTGCTGTGCACCGGTGCGCCGATCACCGTGTTCGGGTCGGACATGTTCGCGGTCGTCATGGGATCTCTTTCTGCCGCAGCAGGTGAAGCTACGGCGGCTTGCTCGGCAGCCCTCGATCGGGCTGTATCCGATACGGATGGGGCGGACCCGACTTTCGGCCGGAGCGCTCTCCTCGGGGGGCGACCGCTTCTCTCGTCGGTCATCTCCTGGATACCCGCTGGGGTTCGACCCAATCCATTCAAGCGAACCAGATCGATGATTTTTCTGGTCACACCTCCAGCGCCGGACGGCAGTCGAGAATGGAGTCGAGTCCACAGATCGCGAGGGGCCTCCGAACCGGGTGGTGATCTGTACCGGTGAGAACGAGGTGGCGGCCGGAAAGGCTCAACCGCGCGGCCAGTCGCAGCAGCGCGGTGAGTCCGGCGGCGTCCAGGAAGGTCACGTCGCTCAGGTCGACGATGATCACGCTCGCGCCGCCGAGGGCATCGGCGAGGCCCGCCACCTGTCCGGCATTGGAAAAATCGATCTCGCCGTCGAGCTGCACCGCGGCGGTACCAGTCGCCCCCCGACGAGGTCGGGCTCGAATGATCGACAGTCGATCCGCGGAGACCGCGTGATCATCTTTCACTGGCCACTCCATGGGTTGTCGGGTCGCCGAGCGGTGCAGTTGACAGCAAGTGGTCACGACCCCGAATCGAACGAGGCCGAGGGTCCGCTCAGCGTTCTTCACGGGCGGGAACTTGCTCGGCCCCGCCGGGATTACAACGAATCACAACGGGCGCCGGGCGCAGCCCGCGAGATTTATGGCTTCACCACCGGAGGAACTGTTCGTCCGGTGTATGGCAACCGGACGATGAACGACGCGAACCGAGCGTGCGGAATCACGGCCCGGCCTCCGCTTGCTGCCGGCGTCAGCGGGTTCGGGCTCCGCCGGCGATGACAAGGCGCAGCAGCACGTCGGCGGGAAGCGCGGGCAGGTTCAGGGCCCGGACGAGGTGGGGGATGGCGTCGGCACCGATGCGCCGGCGGAGATCGGAGATGTCGGCGCGGTCGTCGGCCGACACGCGCAGGTACAGACGCGGGTGCTGGCGCGGGCCCGTCAGGTGGGCCGTCGCAGATCGCACACCGGGATAGTCCTCGATCTCGTCGGCGAGCGGGCGCGCGGCAGTGTCGCTGTCGATGTGGGTGGTGCCGGTGGTCGGGTCGGACGAGAGCTGCCAACTGCAGCCGGCGGGCCGCCGGATCGTCTGGGCGATCAGCCAGCGCAGCGCCAGCAGCCCGATGACGATGGCGACGGCGGCGACAGCGACCGGCCCCCACCCCGGGAGGACCAGCCCGGGCGGCAGCAGCGGTGCATCGGCCGGAACCGGCAGCAGACCGCCGAGGAGGCCGGTGCCGGCCAGCAGGACGAGCCCGCCCGCAGCGAGGCAGAGCAGCCCGAGCAGGGCCAGAACGCTGCGGTTGAGCCGGGCGGGACGGTTCGGATTCATCAGGCTTCCCGATCGGAGGTGACGGTGACCCGGAGCCGTGCAGGTCGGGCGAGGTTGATGTCGTCGAGGCGTTCGGTGACGAGCTCGCGGACCCGCTCGGCCAACCCGGAGCGGTCCCGGAGCGGGGTGCGGACGTTCACCGTGACGGTTCGTGCACCGACCCCGACTCGTGCGGCGGTGATGCCGTCCACGCGCCGTGCGAGGCTGGTCAGGTCACCGGTCAGGCTCCGACGAGAGATCCCGGCAGTGGTGTGGTCGTCGCCCGGGGCCAGAGCGAGCACCTGCGGATTCCCGGGAAGCAGACCGCACGCCAGCAAGACGATGCCGGCCAAGGCCAGGATCCCGCCTGCAACCAGGACGGCTGGGTCGTTCCAGGTCGTCTCGTGCCCCAGCTCCCCGAGCCTGCTGAACGGAACGAGCGGCGGGCTACCGGCGATCAACCGGATGCACGAGACCACCACGACCACGGCGGCGACGAGCAGCAGCAGGCCGACGATCGTCGCAGGCACGGAGCGGCGCGGGCGACGGGTCATCGGATCACCCGCCCAGGACCGGCGGGGCGGTGCAGGGCGGCGACGATGACATCAACCACGCCGACGCGCTTTCCGGTGAGCTCCCACACCCGCTCGACCAGCCGCCGGCGGATCCGGTCGGTCACTTCGTGCACCGGGTCGGGGTAGCTGACCGACAGCCGGATCCGCAGCGACACCACCTCGCCCGCCACGATCGCCTCTACCCGCGGGGCCTGCGCGGCGGGCTCACCGGGCACCGCCACGCCCAGTACGTGCCGCGCCGCCCCACCCACACCACGTTCCTCCCCGGCGATCCGGGCAGCGATGGCCTCGATGACATGGCGGTCGATCGTGGTCCGACCACGCTCGTCGAATGGCCTGATTCCCGGCGCGGCCGTCGTCATCGCGGACCGCGGTCTCGTGCGCCGCGGCCGATGGCGGACAGATCCAACTGCCCGTCGAGGAACCGGCCGATCAACGCTCCGAGCGCGCCGAGCAGGGCGACGATGGCCATCGCGCCGAAGCCGCCCCACGCGGCAGTCAGTCCGAGCACCAGACCCACGGCCAGGCCGACCACTGTGAGATTCATCAGAACCGCTCCTTCCAGGGCGGCGCGGGCGGCGTCGCCGACGGTTGACATGCGGAAACGGGGGCATCACCGCGGCGCGTGGCGGGAGGCGCAGCCGGCAGGAGAGGCCCCGTCCCCGGGACAGGCGCCGGCACCGGTAGCGGGCGGACCGATTCGGCCTGCGCGGATGCGGGCGGCCGAGGCGCAGCTGGATCGTCAGCAGCTGGGTCCCGCGTGTCTCCGGGCAGCCGTTCCCCGGGCAGCAGGAGATCCTCGACGTTGACCGTCACGGGCACACCGGGCACGAGCGCTCCCACCGCAGCTCGGACCTGAGAGGCGATCTCGGTGACGCTGACCGGATAGCAGCCGACGACACCGACCAGGATCTCCCGGGACGACACCGCCACGCCGGCCACCCGCCGCCCCGGCAGGTAGGTGGTGTGCTGGCCGAACCGTCCGCCGTGCAACCCGGCGACAGCGGGGCAGGTCCGCGCAGCTTCGGCGATCTCGTCGATCACCTCGACCGGGCCGAGCGGATCGGGCCGGTCGCTCACGTGACGCGCGCGGGTTCGGAGGACTCGTCGGCGCGGTCCTCCTCGGGCAGGTGCAGGTCGTTGACGTTGATGTTGACCTCGACGACCTCCAGGCCGCTCATCTGCTCGACTGCACCGATCACGTTGCGGCGAACCGACTGGGCCAGCTGCCCGATCGGGACCCCGTACTCGACGACGATGTCGAGGTCGATCGCAGCCTGCTTCTCCCCGACCTCGACGGTGACGCCGCGACTCGAACTGGCTCGGCCGCCCGGGATCCGCTCGGTGATCGCCCCGAAGGTCCGGGAGGCGCCCCCGCCGAAGTCGTGGACGCCGCTCACCTCACGAGCGGCACGTCCGGCGATCTTCTGCACCACGGTGTCGGCGACGGTGGTGCGGCCATGGCTGCTCGCCAGGCCCCCGCTGCCGGACCCACCGCCGGTCGTCGCCACGGTTCCGCCGGACCCAGCCGTGCTGGCGCCGCTCGTGGAACGCGTCGAGGTCTGCTCTGTGGCAGCACTGGTCATCTGCTCGATCTCCTTCGCCCGGAACCGGTGGCTCGCCCTCGCCCGGTACGTCACGAGGAGGCGTTGCGGTCACGTCTGATGGACACGGTGGAGGGGAAGACCTCACGCGCACCTGCTGTGACGTACAGCACCATCGAGCGCGGCGGTGCCGCAGCCTCGTCGCGGCCTGCCGGCCCGGTGCGACGCTCCCCGCATCTCGGAGATCCGGCTACTCGAGGATGTCGTCGATGATGACCGTGACCTGCACCGGTTCGAGGTCGGTGAGCGCACGAACCTCGGCAGTCACCGCCGCGCGGACGTGCTCGCCGAGGCGGTGGAGGTCGGTGCCGTAGTCCGCGGCCAGGGTCATCTCGATGGCGGTGCTGCCCCCGGCGACGCCCGCGACGACCTCCGCACCACCGGCGGGGTTCCCGGCGGTGCCGTCGCGGACGTCGGAGCGGTCGCCGGTACGGCCGCTGATGTGCTTGCCGAGCGCCACCCGCACCCCGGGCACCGCCTGAGCGGACTCCCGTGCAACCGCGACCACCACTCGGGCGGAGATGCGGGTACGGCCCCGCGCCGACTCGAGCACCCCGTAGTCCGAGTGCTCCACGGCGCCCCGGATCCGGCGCAGAGCATTTTCCACGACGCTGTCCGGTGCACGGGGCTTCTCCGCGGCCAGCTCGGTGAGCGGGGCCCACAATCGCTCGTACTCGACCAGCGCGGCTTGGCAGTGCGGACACTGCCGCTGATGGGTATCGCGGTCGCCGCCGCGGCCGGCGGTGACCTGGGCCAGCACGTCCTCGACCCGCCGGCCGCACGTCAGGCGCTCGCCCCTCGTGTCGCTCATGAGCGGAGCTCGCTCATGACCAGCTCCGCAGGGACTCCAGCAAATTCAATCGCGCGCGATGCAAACGCCCCCGCACTGCGTCCTCCGAGATGTTGACGACCGCGGCAACCTCCCGATAGCTCAATCCCTCCAACTGGTGCAGCACGATCACGGTCCGCTGGTCCGAGGGTAGAGCTGCGATCGCCTCCATCGCTGCTCCCGCCCGCTGGCGTGCGATCACCGTATCCTCCGCGCCCGCCATCGGCCGTGGGTCGCCCTCGAGGACGGGGCGGGTCCAGCGGCGGCGTCGGAGCTGGTTCAGGCAGCGGTTGACCACGATCCGGTACAGCCACGTGGTGAACGAGCTCGCCCCGGTGAACCCGGTCAGCGCGGTCCACACCTGGATCATCACGTCCTGCGCGATGTCCTCCGCGTCGTGTCGATCGCCCAGCATCCGCAGCGCGATCCGGTAGATCCGGTCGCGGTGGCGGCGCACCAGAACCTCGTAGGCGTCCATGTCGCCGGCCCGCGCCTTGTCGACGAGCCACCTGTCGGCATCGTCATCGAACTGCGCGGAGCCGGCCCGCCCGGCGCCGGCCCGGTCGGCGTCGTCACGATGCACCGATGATCCGCCCGCTCCCCCATGGCCGAGCTGAATCGCCCTGGGTTCTGTGGAGATCGTGAAGCGACGGGAGCGTGGACGGCCCCGCCCAGATCGTCCGAGCGATCCGCGGAGCGGGAGCCGGCTGCGCCGTCCTCACTCCGGGGGGCGGGGACAACCGGCGGGGTCGGAACCGGTGTCGCGGCCTGCAGGGTGCTCGATCATGGTTCATCTCCAGACGCTCGATCCTCTGATACCCCGCACGCCCGCACTGGAACCCGGCGAAAGGGGCGACGGCCGGCGCAGGTTCGACAGCCTCCCGTTCGCGGACATCGCCGAGATGGCCGAGCACGCCATCGGCAGCGCCGGTTCGAGGTGATCACGCTTCGAGCGTCGGCGCCGACCCCCGGGATTCCACAGGGCGGTGTCGGCGGTATCACCCGCGGGGGCTGAGTCCGACGCCGGCGGGCGGGTACCCCGTCGGGACCGGCAGTGGGGCCATCCCCGCTGACGGTCGCCGTTCGCGCAGGACCGGTACGCCGGCTCGACCCTCGAGGCGGGCCGCAGGCACCACACCGACCGGCTGACGAACCTTCCCCGCAGCAGATTCGGGAGTCCCCCGAGGGTGACCCTGCCTGCCGCTGCCTGAACCCCCGAACGGAAGCCAACCATGTCGAAGATCTCGGCACCCGGCTCGCTCCACCCCCGCCGACGGCCGAGCGTCCCGCTGCGGCAGCGCTCCGCCGCCCCCATAGCACGGCGGCAGGTGCTGCTGCACGGCCAGCGGGTGACGTTCCTGGAAGCCGGCGCCGACAGCGGCGGGCCGGTCGTCGTGTTGCTGCACGGACTCGCGAGCAGTTCGCAGACCTGGTCATCGGTGATGCCGCACCTAGGCCGGCACGCCCACGTCATCGCCCCGGACCTGCTCGGTCACGGCCGGTCCGCGAAGCCACCCACCGGCGACTACTCGCTGGGCGCCTACGCGGCCGGACTGCGTGACCTCCTGGTCACGCTGGACCTGGACCCGGCCACCATCGCCGGACACTCCTTCGGCGGCGGCGTGGCCATGCAGTTCGCCTATCAGTTCCCGGAGCTGACCGAGCGCCTGGTCCTGGTCGCGAGTGGCGGCCTCGGCCAGGGCGTCACTATCGCCCTGCGCGCCGCCACGCTGCCGGGCACCCCGTTGGTCCTCCAGGCCCTCGCCGCGCTCACCTCGCCGTGGCTGGCCATGGTCGTCCACCGCACCGTGCGGGCCGTGCCGGTGTTGCCGGGGCCCGACCTCGAGGGGCTGGCCAGCGCGTTCACTTCCTTCGCCGACGGCGGGGCGCGCGGCGCCTTCGCCCAGACCGTGCGTGGCGCCTTGAACTGGTCGGGCCAGCGCCTGGAGGGCACGGAGCGGCTCTACCTGCTCGCCGAAGTCCCGGTGCTGCTCGTGGGCGGCGGCCGGGACCCGGTCATCCCGGTCGAGCACACAGTGGCTGCTCACGACCTGCTGCCCAACAGCAGCCTGCAGATCTTCGAGGGGGCGGGGCACTTCCCACACGCCGAGCAGCCGGGTCGATTCACCGAGCTGCTGACTCACTTCCTCGCCGACACCAGGGCGGCCCGGTCGGACCTGCGATCACTGCGCCATCGCCTGCAGGCCTCCGCAGGCCTGCCCTCCTCCGCGGACGACCCGTCGCCTGCCGCAGCACCGTCGGAGGGCCCGCTCGTCTGCCCGCTCGGCGTGACCACGTCGCATCTCGGGAGCACGACGACAGTCAGGCGGTCGAGCCGGCCCGGCGTCAGCGACCACGAGGAGTGATCACTGGGCCCGCGCCTGCGGCGGATGCCAATCGAGGCACACGACCGTGGCGTCGTCGCTCAGGTCGCCATTGCACGACTCGGTGACCGCCCGGGTGATGTGGCGCACGAGTTCGGGAGGCGCGAGCGTCCGGTGGTCCGCGAGCAGCGCGGCCAGTCGGCGATAGCCGAACTCCGGTGCACCTCGCTCGTGGGCCTCCGTGATTCCGTCGGTGAGCAGCAACAACCGGTCCCCCGGCCGGAGCGCGATCGGATGAGTCGGGTAGCGCGTCGAGCCGAGCAGCCCGAGTGGCAGTTCGGGCGGGATGAGGAGCTCGCTGACCGCGCCGTCCCGCACCAGCAGCGGCGGCGGGTGGCCCGCATTGAGGATCGTTCCGCCGCCGCTGTCCACATCGAGGTCGAGGATGAGGCCGGTGACGAAGTCGGGTCCCGGGAACTGCTCCACAAGGTGCAGGTTCGCGATCTCGGCCTGCTGGACGATCGAGGCATTCCCGCGGCGGGCGTTGCGCATCGCCGCGCAGGAGAGGCCGGCCAGCAGCGACGCCCGCAGCCCGTGGCCGGCCGCGTCACTCACGGACACGGTCAGTCGATGCGCGCTGACGGCGTAGTCGAAGTTGTCCCCTCCGATCTCGTACGCAGGCTCCAGGGTGCCCGCGATGGAGAACGCGGGCAGCTCGAACGCGAGGCCGGGCAGCAGCTCCCACTGGATCTCAGCAGCCAACCCCAACTCACGCCGACGACGCAGCATCTCGAACCGGTCGGTGTAGCGGCGCGCGCCGGTCAGCACGTGTCCCAGCACCCGCGCGACGTCGTCGAGCACCTCCATCGCGCCCTCGGCGACGTGACCGCTGGGCAGGGTGACGGCGAGGACCCCGAGGCGCTCGGCGCGGACCGACACCGGGAGGTAGACCACCACCGCCGGCCCGGGGACGCCGCCGTCCGCGGCCCCGACCGCAGCGGCATCACCGGAACGATCCACAACGGCTGTCACCTTGCGCTGCTCTCGATAAGCCACGCCCGCAGCGCTGTCGACCAAGTCCTGCGAGTGGAGCCGCGAATCGGCAGGCCCCACCGTCACCGGCTCCAGACTCGCCTCCGCGTAGTCCGACAGCAGAACGACGCATCCCTGCGCCGACACGTGCCGAGCCAACCATCCCGAGCAGACATCGACCAGCTCGCTCGGAGGCGCTCGATCCAGATCCCTCAACAGCGCCCCGACGCCGGGCCGAGTAGCTGCGGCATCCTCCGTCATCACAGCTACCCTGCCACCATTCGCGAGCGTAGGCCCGCCGCCACCACCCGGGCCGGTACGCCTGCCGCGCATACTCACCCTCGTCGTCGACCAGCTGTGCGTACATCGCTCCATCAGACCCGGCGCGGGCGAGCACGGACCGGCACCGAACGCGGCGACCACGGACGCGACGAGGGTCAGGAAGTCGCGCTCGACGCGCCACGTCATCCGGCCGCTCGCGATCACCGGCCTGGACGACGTACGGACTGTTCGCCACAGCCTGGACGACGCCCTGCAGGAGCTCGACCGCCACGGGAATGTGGATTGGCCGCCGCAGCGGGTAGTGCGCCCCTGACGACATTCGAGCGTGGACGAAGGAGAGTCGGGGCAGAGGACATTGGGCGCGACGCGGAACGCCCCGTTGCAGTTGCTGCTGCCCGCCATCCCGGTGGCAGCCCGTACTGCCCGGCTGCACCTCCGGAGCTGGCTTCAGCGGGAGCGGTGGCCCGACGAGCCGAGCGACGACATCTCCTACGGGGTCAGCGAGGCCGTGACCAACGCCGTCGAGCACGCGTATCCACCCGGCGTCGACGGCGCGACGGTGACGGTGACCGCCGAGGTCGAGCTGCTACCGACGGGCATGCGCCGGGTGCGGGTCCGGGTGAGCGACCGTGGCCGTTGGCGGCCCATCCCGCAGGTCCCCTGCGGCCGCGGGCGGGGTTTCACGCTGATGAAGGGGCTCATGGACCGGGTGGTCATCACGCGAGGCGACGGCACCACCGCGGGCACCGAAGTCGTGCTGGTCAGCCCACCTGTCGCTCCGTGAGTGCCCCGGACTGCCACTCAGGAACGGCCGCTCCCAGAAACAGCCGCGCGCCCGTCAGCAGGACCCGCCGTCGGCCGCGGCCCGTCCTCCCGCTGTACCGAACCACCGCCGAAGCAACTCCAGCTCGAACCCCGCACAGCGACGTGGGCCGTGGGGGCGCACACTGGGCGCCGTGCCCCACCGCCCGGCCGGCTCCGTACCCGCGGCCGATCACGCCCGGCGCCGGCACACCGACCGGCACCGCGCGCAACGCTGCCGGACCGCCGGCTGCACCTGCTGCTCCCAGCGACCCGGGCGCCCGGGCTGCTCGCCGAGAGCGGTGTGCACCGAGCCGACGTCCACGATCATCCCGGCCGCGCAGGACACGGGACGGTCGGTGGTGGGGTGCGGTCTCCGCGTCCGTACCGGTCGTGATCTGTCGCCCGACGACCGTGAGATGGCAACGCGGCCGCCGGGATCGGACACCAAGGAGGAAATATGCCTGAGGGCACCGTGAAGTGGTTCAACGGCGAGAAGGGCTTCGGCTTCATCGCCCCCGACGACGGCGGTAAGGACGTCTTCGTCCACTACTCGGCCATCGCGGGCAGCGGGTACAAGTCGTTGGAGGAGGGCCAGCGGGTTTCCTTCGAATCCAGCCAGGGCCAGAAGGGGCCGCAGGCGGACAACGTCCGCCCCATCTGACCACGCACCCCGCCCCACAGGTGCTGCGGGGGTCAGCTCCGCCGGAGACCGACCTCGGCTCACGCGGTCCCGCGTCCGGTGTCGCGGCAACGGTCGAGGCCGTCGGCCGCGGCGAGCACCCTGTGGGATCCGTGGGAGAACGCCTCCCATTCTCGCCGTCGCGTCGCGAGGACCCGTTCCCCGAGTGCGGTCAACGAATAGCAGCGACCCCTTCGGTTCCCCGTGACCTGCATCAGCCGGTTCTTCGCGAGCCGGTGCAGCTCGTGGATGACGACGCCCAGGGGCAGCACGAACAGCCCATCGCTGCGCTCGCGGACGAGATCGATCAACTCGTGCCCGTTCGCCGGACCCTTCGTCGCCGCCGCGAGCAGGAGCAGGTCCACGTGCCGGCGGTCGCGGACCTTCACGACGCCGAACCGCCGCCGCGGTGCTGAGGCGCGCGCCGGGCCGGCCGCGGGCGGCGCATGACGACTCGTCGGGTCAGGCACGTCGTCCTCCATGATGTCCGATTCGACCGGTTCTGGCTCCCGAGACTGCCTCGAGCGACGTGTGCGGATCCGGCGCCGCGACAACGCAGCTGCCGCGGCGCCGAAGACGGACGACAGATCGGCGGCAGGCCGGTGGTGGTGGCCGTGGCGGCCGGCCGAGCCCCTCGAGGTCATGCCCGAGCAGCCGCTGTACCGTCGGGAGCCTCCGCCCGCTCGGCCTCCTCGGCGGCCTGCAGCGCAGTGAGCACCTCCACACCCAGAGCGCGGTAGTCGCCGGCGACGCTCGCAGCGGTAGCAGAGACCCGTGGCGTCCTGATGTCCGACCGCAGTGCCTCCCACCACGCCGGCTGAGCGGCAGCCTCGACCTCGAGCTCGTGGGCGAGCTTGCCGAGACGCCGTGCGTCCTGAGCGGTGCGTTCCGCGTGCCGGATGGTCGTCTCGAACCGCGGCGAGTTACCACCGAACGCCCTGTCGATCGCCGCGCGGGCCTCGCCGTGGATCGCGCGCGATCGCGAGCCGGTCCCGAAGAGGACCACCCCGAGCAGGCTCAGCCTCGGGTTGATCTCCTGGGCGAGGGCGAACCGCTCGGCGACGAGGGTCATCCCCACGAGGCCACCGACATCGGACTTCGTCGGCATCAGCACCCAGCGAGCCGCGGCCAGCGCCAGGTCGGACAGGATCGTCGACTCCGGTGGACAGTCGATGAACACGACCTCGTAGTCGGTCGCGATCGGGGCGAGCACGTCGCCCAGCACCCGGAACGCTCTACGCCCGCGGTGCTGCAGGCGCGAGACCATGACCGGCGTCAGGTCTTCGAGCCGCGCTCCCCCGCACACCACGTCCAACTTCGGCCGCACGTCAAGCGCGGGTACGAGCGGCGTGCCGGCGAGGACGCTGCCCAGCAGCCCAACGCCCTGGTCGTCGGCATCCGAGTCGCGGTAACCGAGATCGTCGGCCAGGTTCGCCTGTCGATTCAGATCGATCAGCAGGCAGCGGTAGCCCGCGCCGGCGAACTGGCCCGCGAGGTTCGCCGCGATCGACGTCTTACCGACACCACCTTTGTCGTTGACGATCGCGATGACACGCCCCAACGCGAAATCACGCTCCTGATCCGTCGAGCGCTCGGCCATCGGCACCTCCGCAATGTTCGGTGACCGGACACCGCTCCTGTCCCCCGTAACCCGGCGCAGCGGCAGGTACCCGCGGGCAGGGATCGCCATGCCCGACCCGAGCGGGCTCGACCGGTCCGGGCTATGCCCAGCTCGCCGTTGGCCGCCGGTACTGCTCCGAACGTCCGACACAGCGGGATCGACCCCTCGAATGGACATCGTCCGGCCCTCGGTCAGCGGCGCGGCCGCGCCGCACCTTCTCTGGTGCCCCGAGGGGAGGATCGGTCACTGCCGGTCCGCCGGATCGGTTGCCCGGTCTGCCCCTCGCCGGCTCTCGGGGACGAGGGGCCGGCCGGACGTGCTCGTCGCTGCCGTGACGGGTCATCGCGGTCCGACGAGCCCGACGGGTCGCCCGCTGTGCGCGGGTGCCCGTCCGGACTCTCGGCGGACTGACCGGAGGCTTGGCGCCGCCGTCTCGATCCCCGGTCGTCGGCGGCCCGGCGCGGGCGGCCTCCGCCGTCCTGGCCCCCGCTCTCCTCATGCTCGGCTTCCGGGCGTCGTCTGGGCCGAGGACGGAGCAGGTGACGAAGGCTCGCCTGCGCAGCTGCTCGGTCGTCTTGGTCGACTTCGTCGATGTCGTCCTCCGCGTCGTCCTCCGCGTCGTCCTCGGAGTCGTCCTCGGAGTCGTCCTCGGAGTCGTCCTCGGAGTCGAACTCCCCGTCGTCCTCCCCGTCGTCCTGTTCGTCGTAGTCGTCCTCGTCCTCGTCCTCGTCCTCGTCCTCGTCCTCGTCGTCGTCCTCGTCCTCGTCGTCGTCCTCGTCGTCGTCCTCGTCTCGCCCGCCGTCGTCCTGGTCGCCGGCCCGGTCGTCCTCCTCGTCGAACTCCGCGTCCTCCTCGGCGTCGAACTCGGCGACGTCGGGATCCTGATCGTCGGACTCGGTGCCGATTTCACCGGCGGTATCGGTGTCTTCAAGGGTGATGCGGATGTTCAGCCTTTTCGTGCCCAGGAGGATGTAACCGCTGATGTCGACAGCATTGACCGGTGATGGTTCGCTCACGTTGGGTGACTCCCTTGCGCGGTCGATCTTGCGTAGTCGATATCGCTCGGCGGCGAGCGAGCCGGGCATCAGGTCCGCCGGGTGCAGATTCGCAACTCGGGTAGCGAAGGAATTCGACTCCGACGCGGTCGCATTGCGATCACATGAGGCTGCCAGGTTCTGTGTGGCTACCCGACCGGCGGACGCTGAACCCACGAATGAGGTGGTCGAGATCAGCTCGGGACCAGGATCCACCGGCAGTAGTCCGATCTGCCGAAGCAGCGTTGGGACGTCTGCACGAGCGAGAAGCCGCGCGCCCTCAGCTCAGCCGGCGAGCGAGCCGACCGTCACCTTCCACTCGTGCAGCGTGCGGTCCTTCGTGACGCCGTGCTGCGTGTACGGGTCCTGCTCCACGAGCCGCTGTGCGCTCGCCTCGTCGTCGGCCTGCATGACGATGATGCCGCCGCTCAGGTCCGCCAGGGGGCCGGCGGCCACGACGGCGCCGTCGGCGCTCAGCCGCTCCAGGTGCGCGAGGTGATCGGCGCGGCGCTCGCTGCGCTGCGGCGTGTCGTTGTAGCCCTAGGTGAGAACGAACAGGGGCACGGTTCCTCCTGGGCGAACGGGATGTGCGGGATCGGTGGTCGGGCCGCTCAGGCGGACAACCCGTACACGCGACGGGCGTTGTCGGCGAAGATCCATCGCTGTTCCTCGGGAGACCTCGAGGACAGGGCGTCGCGCCACGCGTCGACGAGCGGGGGCATCGCGGTCCAGAGCTTCTCGACCGGGAAGTTGCTGCCGAACATGGCCCGCCGCGGGCCGAACAGGGCGAGCACCTGCTCCGCGACGAGCGTGATCAGGCCGGGGTCGACGCGATGGACGAACGTGCCCTGCCCGGTCAGCTTGACGACCACGTTGGAGTGCGCGGCGAGCGCGCGCAGGCCGCTCGCCCAGCGGGCGACCTCGTCCTCGTCGCCGGCGTCGACGAGCATGCCCGCGTGCACGAGCACGAACATCGTGTCGGGGCATGCGGCCACGAGCTCGGCCGCGGCCGGCATCTGGTCGGCGAAGACCTGCAGCTCGAAGAGCCAGCCCAGCTCCGCGAGCCGTCCGACGTTCCGCACGAGCACCGGGTCGAGCAGAGCGTCGGGCGCACCGGCGAAGCGGAACTCCTCCCGCGGGTGCCAGTGCAGCTGCAGCCGGGTGCCCCGGACCAGTGGGGAGACGGCCGCCTGTTCACGCAGCACGGACATCGCGTCCGGGCTGAACAGGTCCGCCGACCCGACCACGGCCGACGGCCACCCCGATTCGCGGTGGACCTCGGCGAGCCACCGCACCTCGTCCACGGCCCGGTCCATCGGCCAGTTGGTCTGCACGTACACCGACTCGACGATCCCGGCGCTCTTCGCGTCCTGCACGTACTCGTCGATGAGGTAGTCGCGTCGGATCGGTTCGTGCGGGCCGAAGATCCGGGGCACGTTCCCCGCTGCGAGCCATGGCAGGTCACGCGGCCGCCAGACGTGGTGGTGGCAGTCCACGACGGGGCCGCCGTACCGTCCGTGCTGGTTCATCCATCCGCCTTCCGGTCGGCGAGCTCGTCCAGGCCGCGCAGGACCCGCTCGGGGGTGAACGGCATCGTGGTCAACCGGACGCCCACGGCGTCGAAGATGGCGTTGGCGATGGCCGGGATCGGGGCGTTCGCGGTCATCTCACCGATCCCCTTGGCGCCGAAGGGGCCGTTGTCCGCCGGTCGCTCCAGCAGCACGCTCGTCTGCGCCGGGGTGTCCGCGGGACCCGGCATCAGGTACTGGCTGTAGTCGATCGGCCCGTGCTCGCGGGAGTGCGGGTAGTACGGCTCGGTCGACTCGAACAGCGCGTGCGAGACGCCCATCCAGGCCCCGCCCTCCACCTGCTGGTTCACCAGCGCCGGGTTGAGCGCGCGGCCGATCTCGTAGGTGTTGTGCAGGCTCAGCACCTCGACGACGCCGGTCTCGTCGTCGACCTCCACGTCGGCCACGGTGCACGCGTGCGCTTGGCAGGAGTCCGGATCCATCTCTCCGGTCTCGGGATCCGGGTAGCTGCGTTCCTTCAGGAACATCCCGCGTCCCGAGATGCTCCTCCCGTGCGTGAAGTGCGCCGCGCCGGCGATCTCGCTGATGTGGATGCGCCGCGACGGCGCCCCCCTGACGGCGACGTGGCCGGTGCCGTCGGTCTCGAGGTCGGCCGCGTCCACCTCCATCTCGTCGGCGGCGACCTGCAGCATCACCTCCCGGGCCTCCCGGGCCGCCATGATCACCGCGTTGCCGACGCGGTGGGTGCCGCGGCTGGCGAAGGTGCCCATGCAGTGCGGCCCGGTGTCGGTGTCCGCGGTGTCGACGATCACCGACCCGAACGGGATGCCGAGGACCTCGGCCGCGCACTGTGCCACCACGGTGCGCAGCCCCTGCCCGAGGTCCACCGAGGAGAGCGTGACGACGAACGCCCCGGTGGTGGTGGCGTGCACCAGTGCCTGGGACGGGTCGCCGCCCAGGTTCATCCCGGTGGGGTAGTTGACCGCGGCGTAGCCCCGGCCGCGACGCAGTGCCATCTTCTCAGTGCTCCCGCGGTGTGGTGGACGACAGCCGGCGGTACTCCGGAGCCAGTTCGTGACCGACGAGGTCGGCGGCCCGCTGGATGACCTCGATGAGGCCGGTGCCCGACGCGACCTTGCGGTGGGCCTTGACGTCGCCGTCGCGGTAGGCGTTCTTCAGCCGCAACTCCAGCGGGTCCATCTCGAGCTCGCGCGCGATCTGGTCCATCTGCGACTCCAGCGCGAAGTCCCCGATCGTGACGCCGAACCCGCGCATCGCGCTGGACGGCGTCCGGTTGGTGTACACGCAGTAGCAGTCGATGTGGACGTTGGGGATCGTGTACGGCCCCGGGAAGTGGGCGGCGGCCTTCGTGGTGCCGTAGGGGCTGTGCCGGGAGTACGCACCCGCGTCGACGTACAGGACGATCTTGCGGGCGACGATGCTGCCGTCGTCCAGCACCCCGTCGGTGATCACGATCCGCTCCGCGGCGCGGGAGGAGGAGACCTGCATCTCCTCCTCGCGGCTGTAGCTGTACTGGACCGGCCGGTTGGTGACCGACGCGGCGATGCAGGCCAGCGGCTCGACCATCACGTCGACCTTGCCGCCGAACCCACCACCGACGGTGCCGCCGACGACCTGCAGGTCGGCGAACGGGCGATCGATGATCAGCGCGGTGTTGTCGAGGGTGAAGAAGGCCGCCTGCGTGTTGCTGTGGATGCGCAACCGCCCGTCGCCCTGCGGGACGACGATGCAGCCCGTCGTCTCCGTGGGTGCGTGCTCGATCGGGGCGGAGCCGTACGTCCAGGAGAAGACGTGGTCGGCGGCGGCGAGCCCAGCCTGGATGTCGCCGAACCGGACGCGGCGGCAGTGGTGGCCTTCGTAAACGAAGTAGTTGGTGCCCGACTGCTTGATCACCGGGGCGTCGGGGGCGAGCGCTTCCTCGACGTCGAGCACCGCGGGGAGGTCGGTGTAGTCGACGACCACCCGGCCCGCTCCCTCCCAGGCGGCCTCCTCGGTCTCGGCGACCACGGCGACGATCGGCTCTCCCCGGTAGAGCACCCGGTCCTCGGCCAGCACCGGCTCGTCGTTCGGCTCGATCCCGATCAGCCGCAGCACGGTGTACCAGTTGTTCGGCACGTCCTCGTGGGTGAGGACGGCGACGACCCCCGGCACCTGCCGGGCAGCGGCGATGTCCACCCGGTCGATCAGGGCGTGGTGCCGGGTGGACCGGTGCACCTTGAGGTGGAGCAGGGCTCGCGGCGCGGTGTCCTCGAAGAACCGGGTGCGCCCGGTGACGTGGCCGTGCGCGTCCGGGCGCTGGACCGTGGAGCCGATCACGCTGAACGAGCCGCGCCGCTCGTGCGGGAAGTAGTCGTGGTCGATCGGGTTGACGCGGACCATCAGCTGCCGACCTCCGCGGTCGTGACCGCCGGTGCCTGCCGGGTGCGTTCGGCGGCATCCAGTACGGCGGCCACGATCGGCTCGTAGCCGGTGCATCGACAGACGTTGCCCGAGAGCCCCTCGCTGACCTCGTCGCGCGTGGGCGCCGGGGTGCGGCGCAGGACCGCGCACGACGACATCAGCATGCCGGGGGTGCAGAAGCCGCACTGCTGGGCGAAGTTGTCGAGGAACGCCTGCTGCAACGGGCTGAGCCCGCCGTCGGGGCCGGCGAGACCCTCGACGGTGGTGACCTCCGCGCCGTCCACGGTCACCACCGGCACGAGGCACGACACGACGGGTTCGCCGTCGAGGAGCACCGTGCAGGTGCCGCAGGCGCCGTGCGAACACCCGCGCTTCGTGCCGGTCAGGCCCAGGTTCTCCCGAAGCGCGCGCAGCAGTGTGGTCGACGGACGGGCGATCAGCTCCCGTGGCGAGCCGTTGACCCTGAGGGTGACGATCTGGGATGGCACCACACACTCCTCGATCAGTGGCCGAGCAGGGCCCGGCGCAGGTGGACGGGGAAGACGCGACGGCGGTACCAGGCAGAGGCGTAGGCGTCGTCGAAGGGCTCGATCAGCGGGTCCGCGGCGTGGGCGGCGTCGCGCACGCTCGCCTCGTCGAGTGGGCGGCCGACGAGCGCTCGTTCGGCCGTGGCGCACCTCAGCGGCCGCGGCGCGAGGCCGCCGAGTGCGATGCGCGCGTCGTGCACCGCGCCGTCGGCCATCGTGAGCGCTGCCGCGACGGTGACGATGCTGGCGGTGTTGAACCGCCGCCGGCCGGCCTTGTGGTAGCGGAAGGCCGCCGGCCGGCTGAACCGCACGCCCGTGACCAGCTCGTCCCCCGCCACGCCGATCGAGAGCATGTGTTCGAGGGGCAGGGTGCGAGCTCCTGCGGCTCCCTGGATCTCGACGTCGGCGCCGAGGGCGAGCAGGGCCACCGCCAGGTCGCCGTAGGGCTGGCCCACGAAGAGGTTCCCGGCGACCGTGGCCAGGCTCCGCACCGGGCGGGCCGCGATCGAGCGGACGCACGGGTGCAGGACGGCGAGGCGCTCGTCGTCCTCGATCCGGGCCAGCGTGGTCGTGGCTCCGATGGTCACCGTGTCCGGGCCCACCGCGATTCCGTCGAGACCGACGCGGCGCAGGCTGACCAAGCGCGTCGGCGGGGTGGCGTGGTCGTTCAGGCGGGGCATCAGGTACGTGCCCCCCGCCAGTGGCCGGGCCTCCTCGGCCAGCGCGGCCCGCGCCGCGTCGAGGCTCTCCGGAACCAACACCGCGGTCAGCATCTCGTCGAGCCTCCAGCGTCATCGCAGGATTATCGATATCGATAATAAGCGTATGAGCGTCGCCGGCCCCGGTCAAGGAGAGCCGGACGGTGTACAGCGACCGCCAGGACGGAGGATGGCCGCATGACGGACCACGAGAGGCGGCCCGCCGCTCGACGCGTGTCTCGCCCGACGTTCAGCAGCCTGATCCGGGACGGGCTGCTCAAGCGCATCACGTCCGGCGAGTACGCCCCCGGTGAACGGCTGGTGGAGACCAGGATCGCCGCCGAGTTCGGCACGAGCCAGGCCCCCGTCCGCGAGGCGTTGCGCGACCTCGAGGCCCTCGGGCTCATCGAGAGCCGCCCGAGGCTGGGCAGCACCGTCGTACCGTTCGCCGAGCAGACGATCCGCGAGGCCTACGTGGTCCGGGCCGCCCTCGAGGAGGCGGCCACCCGCCTGTGCATGCTGCGCGGCGCCGTCCCCCGCTCCGCGATGGAGAAGGCCATCACGGAGATGCGTCGCAGCGCGGAAACGGGAGACGCCGACCTCATGAGCGCCTCGAGCAGCGCCTTCCACCGCGCGGTCGTCGAGGCGAGCGAGAACCGCCTGCTCATCCGGGCCTGGGAAGCGCTGCAGATCGAGGCCCGTACGTCCATCGCGCTGATGGTTCTCGAACCCGATCTCGCCACCGTGGCCGAAGACCACCAGCAGCTGCTCCAGGACATGGTCGACGACGACGTCGAGCGTGCCTGCCGGCACGCCCGCGAGCACCAGCTGGCCTACGCACAGCTCCCCCACCGTCCGGGCGCGCTCGACACCACCGAGGAGACCCGCTGATGCCCATCCCCTCCGCCGGCGAGCCGCCGGGACGATGTGCGACTCGCTCCCGCGTCGTCGCTGCCGGGGAGGCCTGCGTTTGCGCGCCACGCTGTCCAGATCGCCACCTTCTTGCCGCTCTGGCAAGAGAGTGTGCGGACACCGCAACCCCGCGCCTACCTTCTGGGCAGGACGGCCGACGATCGGCCCCATCCATGAGAGCCCGAGGAGCACGGCAATGCGTACGGCAACCGTCAGGAACGTCGACGACTCGCTTCCGACCGGCACGGTCGAGGCCGTCGTGATCGGCGGCGGCGCCGCCGGCCTGAACGGCGCGCTCGTGCTGGCCCGCTCGCGCCGCTCGGTCGTCGTGATCGACAGCGGCAGCCCGCGCAACGCGCCGGCCGAGGAGGTGCACGGCCTCCTCGGCATGGAAGGAACGGCCCCGGCCGAGCTGCTGCGCCGCGGCCGGGAGGAAGTGCGCCGCTACGGGGGCCGGGTCGTGGCGGGCGAGGTGACGTCTGCGTCCCCGGCCGCCGCGTCCGGCGAGGGAGACCCGCGCTTCACCATCGCGCTGGCCGACGGCAGGACCGTGCAAGCCCGCCGGGTACTGGTCGCCACCGGGCTGCGCGACGTGCTCCCCGACGTTCCCGGCCTGGCCGAGCACTGGGGCCATGGCGTGGTGCACTGCCCGTACTGCCACGGCTGGGAGGTGCGCGACGAGCCCATCGGCGTCTTCGCGGTGGGGCCCGCCTCGATCCACCACGCCCTGCTGTTCCGCCAGCTGACCGACGACCTCGTGTACTTCACTCGCGGCACCGACCTCGACGAGTACTCCCGCGCCCGGTTGACCGCCCGCGGTGTTCGCGTCGTCGACACCCCGGTGTCCCGGGTCGAGTCCGACGAGAACGGCATCACCGGCGTGCGCCTCGGCGACGGGCGGGTGCTACCGCGGCGCGTCCTCGCCGTGGCCACCACGATGCTGGCCCGCGCCGACGGTCTCGAGGGTCTGCAGCTACCGATGGAGGACCTCCCGCACGGCATGGGCCGCCGCTTCGTGACCGGCACGGCGGGCACCACCGCCGTCCCGGGGGTGTGGGTCGCGGGCAACGCCACCGACCTGACCGCACAGGTCGGCGCCTCGGCCGCGGCCGGAGCCCTCGCCGGCGCTCACATGAACGCCGACCTCGCCGCCGCTGCCGCCGACGCAGCGCTGGCCGCGCAGCTCACCGCCTCCCCCGCCTGAGCGGCCCCACGTCGCGACAGTCGGCCGAACCGCCTCGGGCACCTGCTCCGGCGTCGATCCGGGCTCGACACGCTCGGTCTGCAACGTTTGCCTTGTAAGTTGCATCATTTCCCACATACGCTGCACAGGTGCGTGACGGCGATCACGATGAGCGGCCCTGCGCCGCCTCCGCGCTGCAGCTCGCCCGCCGCACCTTCATGGCCGGAGAGCGGATCGACGTCCAGCATCTGGCCGCGGCGCTCGGTGTGGACCGCACCACGCTGTTCCGCTGGGTGGGCAACCGGGATCAGCTCCTCGTGGCGGTGCTGACCTCGCTGGCCGACCCCACCCTGCGCAATGCTGCAGCCGCCGCGACCGGCACCGGACCGGACCGGATCGCGCAGATAGTGCGGCTGTTCTCCCAGTCCCTGATCGATGCACCGTACTACCGAAGCTTTCTGCGCCGGGAGACCGAGCGCGCGCTACGGCTGATCACCACTCGGGCCAGCCCGCTGCAGCAGCACGTGGTCGGCGCCGTCGAGCGGCTGCTCGAGCAGGAGCGCGACCGGGGCCACCTCGACCCGGCCATGGAGCCGCGCGACCTGGCGTACCTGGTGGTCCGGATCGTGGAGTCGTTCGTCTACTCCGACCTGATCACCGGCGAGCAGCCGGACGCGGAGAAGGTGGAGATCGCTGTGGCAGCCCTGCTGCGAGGAGCCGGAACCCGCCGCTGAATCCGACGAGGAGGAACATCCATGGCCACTCTGCAGGGCACCTGTGCACCGCGGTTCGACGCCGTCCGCGAGGCGCTGCAGCACAACATCGACTCCGGCGAGGAACTGGGCGCGTCGCTGGTGCTGGACATCGACGGCGAGCGGGTGATCGACCTGTGGGGCGGCTTCCGCGACCAGGCCCGCACCGTGCCGTGGGACGAGCACACGATCACCAACGTCTGGTCTGCCACCAAGACCGTCACCAGCCTGGCCGCGCTGGTGCTCGTCGACCGCGGGGAGCTGGAGGTCCACGCACCGGTCGCGAAGTACTGGCCGGAATTCGGCGCCAACGGCAAGCAGGACGTCGAGGTCCGGCACCTGCTGGCGCACACCTCCGGGGTCTCCGGGCTGGAGCAGCCGGCCGCGGTCGAGGACCTCTACGACTGGGGCACCGTCACCGCCCGGTACGCCGCGCAGGCCCCCTGGTGGAAGCCGGGCACCGCATCGGGCTACCACGCCGCGAACCACGGGCACCTGATCGGCGAGCTGGTCCGGCGGATCACCGGGAGCCCGCTGAGGCAGTTCGTGGCGGATCACATCGCCGCGCCGCTGGGCGCCGACTTCCAGATCGGCGCGGCCGAGGCGGATTGGGACCGGATCGCGCCGGTCGTCCCGCCGCCACCGTCCGCCTTCGAACTGCCCCCGGACAGCGTGGCCGCCAAGACGTTCTCCGGTCCCCCGATCGCCGCCGATCACGCCAACACCGCCGACTGGCGGCGGGCCGACATGGGCGCTCTCAACGGGCACGGCAACGCCCGCTCGATGGCCCGGATCCTGTCCATCGTCGCCCGCGGCGGCGAGGTGGACGGCGTCCGGCTGCTCGGGCCCCGGACCATCGACCTGATCTTCGACGAGCAGGCCGAAGGGGTGGACCTGGTACTCGGCATCCCGCTGCGCTGGGGCATGGGCTTCGGCCTGCCCCAGCTCGACACCCTGCCGTGGATCCCCGACGAACGGATCTGCTTCTGGGGCGGATGGGGTGGCTCCATGATCGTCATGGACCTCGGCCGACGGATGACGATCTCCTACATGATGAACCGGATGGCGCCCGGGATCATCGGCTCGGAGCGCAGCGCCGCCTACGGCCGCGCGATCTACGACGTCGTCGGTTAGCTCGCACTGGTCGTCACCGGGGCTGTCGAAGTCGTCCGCTACATCCGCCGGCGCGCAAGCGCCCCCGCGACGGGCACGGCAATCGGCTGAAAGACTGCTGCGGTGACGGCGTCGGGGGTCAAACCGTGTGAATCGCGTCGTGCGGAAGTACGGCGTGGACACCCCAGGTGTCGTTCGCGATCTGGGTGACGTGCAGGTCGACGACGGGACTGGCCAGGGCGAGCGCGACCGATCTCTCCAACCCGTACAGATGTTGGATCCAGTCGACCATTCCGGCCAGGGCTACGGCCGCGGCGTTGTTGAGCACTTCGTCGAAGCCGAAGGTCAACCGAGCCGTTGGCGTCACGGCGTGTATTCCCGGCACGGGGGCGGTGGCGTGGAGGTCGAGCGTGACCTCCGTCGTCATCGGACACTCGATCGCCGTGCCGGACACCTCGCCGTGCCCCTGTGCGGCATGGCCGTCCCCGAGGAGTAGGAGTGCGCCGGCAACGGTGACGGGGAGGTACAGCGTCGAGCCGGCGACCAGGTCCCGGCAGTCGATGTTGCCGCCGCCCCGGGTTCTCGGTGGGATCGTCGAATACTCGCCCGGATCCGCTGGTGGCAGTCCGATCACGCCGAGGAACGGTGCGGTCGCGACCGTGTGGCCCAGCTGGTTGGTAGCCGATCCGTTCTCCGTATCGATCGCCCACAGCAGCCAGGCCGGTGGCTTGCCCGCCACATCCAGTTGACGGGCCAACGTGTTGTCCTTCCCGCCGGCGCGGGTCCATCCCCACCCATCAGGTCGCATCGACGTCAGGTGAACCGCGAGCGTCATACCGGGTGCTGCCGAGCGCACCGCGATGGGACCGGCGAGGCAGTGCCCTCGCCCCGCCGGGAACATCTTGGGCTGCTGCTCACCCGGCGTGCGTTGCGGCTGGAGATGGCCTGACGCGTCCAGCGTGCGAACGATGACCGTGTCGCCGGGATCGACCTCCAGGACGGGTGGCGTGCTGTTGTCGAACACATCCACCACGGTGTCCGGAGATGGCTCGAGATGGTGCCGGGTCATTCTGTCACTCCCCCTGTCGCACGATGGCAAGTTCTGGTGTTCTGCATTTCTCCACCGGCAGCGCGTCTCGCCCGGACTCGACCCCGGGCGCAGGAGCCGATCGGCTCAATTGAGAACCTGGTACGTGATGATTTCACGCGTGATGATCGGCGGGGTCGAGAACTGACGGTGTTCCGACCTTCCGCGGCTGGCATGCGCATGGCGGAGTGCTCCTCCGGGGCTCGTGCGGGGAAGCGGGCGCTTCACCACCCGTTGACGAGCGCTCGCGCCGGATTCAGCCGACGACGTAGAAGTGCAGCCGGACCGTGTCCGGGCGCCGCTCCCCCGTGCCCACGATGATCCGTTCGGTGAGCCACGCCCATCGGGCGCTCGCGGTGCTCATCCGCGGGGTGCAACGGAAGTAGATGCGGTCCGTGGGCACCGGCTCGCCGTGGGCCGGGCCCGCCGCGCGGCGGCCCGGACGCAGGCCGGATCGTGCTCAGCTCGGTCTGAGCGACGGCGCTGCTCCTCCGCCCCCACCCCGGCGGACGAGGCGGGCGTCCGGTTCACGCCTCCGGCCGCCCGGAGAGGATCGCCTTCGCCACCTCCGCCGGTGCCTCCCGCGGCGGGAAGTGGCCGACACCGTCCAGGACCACCCGCTCGTACCCGGCCCGGAACAACTCGTCCTTGCCCTCGGTCGTCTCGGGCAGGTTGTCGGCGTCCTGCGCACCGTGCACCACCAGCGTCGGCCGCAGGACCGGCGCGGGACCCAGCAGGCGCCGTTCGACCCCCTCGTACGCGGGGTCGCCGTCCGCCTCGCCCCAGCGGTGCAGGTAGGCGTGCACCGTGATCGCCGGCCAGTCGTCGTTCTCCCACGCCCGTGCCGCCAGCTCGAACTCGGCGTCCGGGAACGACCAGCCGGGCGACCATGCCTGCCACAGGTACCGGCAGAACGCGCGCCGGTCCTCACGCATCGCCCGTCGTCCGCGCTCGGTCGCGACGAACCACTCGTACCAGTACGCATGCGTCAGCGGCCAGCTCAACGCCGCGTCCGGGCGGTTGGTGACGTGACCGGCGGACAGAGCGACGATCCGCGCCACCCGCTCCGGGAACAGCGCGCCGACCACGTACGCCGCGCGGGCGCCCCAGTCGTGCCCGACCAGGACCACATCCCTCAGATCCAGCGCCTCCAACAGGTCGGCCAGATCACGGCCCAGGGCACCGATCTGCCCGCTCCGCAGCGTGTCCGGTGACCGGAACCGCGTCGCGCCGAACCCGCGCAACCACGGCCGGACCACCCGATACCCGGCGTCGTGCAGTGCGGGCAGCACACCGTCCCAGCAATGCGGGTCGTCCGGCCAGCCGTGCACCGCGACCAGCGGCCGGCCGTCCTCCGGGCCGCTGAACTCGCAGTCGATCCCGAGCGTCTCGGTGGGAACCGTCCTGCCCATCCCGCGAGGGTTGCCCGACGCCGAACGACCGAAACGGCTCCGGGGTGAGCCGGGGTCAGGGAGCCGACGTGGTGAGCGAGGCCGGTAGTCCGGTGCCGTCGAGCGGTTCCCACGGGGTGGCGATCCTGCGGTAGGTCGTCATCACGCGGTCGGCAGCCCAGAGCGGCTCGGTGTCGGCGTGGTAGTCGGCGCGCCAGGCGGCGTTCAGGCTGGCCTCGAAGTCCGCGCGGTCCGCCCACTGCTCGTAGAGGAGGATGTGGGCGGGATCGCCGTCGTCCTGGTGCAGCCAGTAGCGCAGCATGCCGTGCTCGGCCACGCAGGCGGGCCCGTAGTGGTCGAGCATGAGACGCAGCCAGGTGTCCACGGCTTCCGGGTCGAGCCGGAACTCGGCCGTCACCACGATCGCGTCGCCCATTGCGCTCCTCTCCTCTGGTCCGAAGGGCTACCCCGGCACCGTCGGCCGCACACCGCGGATGCGACCGGGCGCCGGTCCCGGTGTTCGCCGACGGCTCGCCCATGGAGAGCGGTGGTCACGGTCAGTGCCCTCTGTCATCGTCGAGAACCGGCGCGCCAACTCCGTGCGCGATCGCAGAACCCAGCGTGCGGTAGATCTGCTCATACCATCGGCGACGGCTCACCCACACCGCGCACGGCAAGGTCGTCATCCTCCCGCCCAGCGCCTGACCCGCCTTCGACTCCGTCGTCCGACGGGCACCATCACCGACCGCGCAGGCGCCGAGCGGCGAGGTGTCAGCCGGTGAGGATCGCGGTGAGCGCGTCGGGTGCGTCCCTCATGACGTTGTGACGGGTGGCCAGTTCGTGGGTCTCCCAGGCCGGATCGTCCCGGAGCCGGTCGTACTGCTCGCGGAACGGGGTGGCGTCCCATCCGGAAGCGAAGATCAGCGTCCGGCGGGGGATGCGGGCGTGCGCCCCCGTGAGCCGCACCTCCTGCAGGAAGCTGGCCATGGGATGTGGCACGGCGCGCGGGTCGAGGCCGGGCGGGGCGGCCACGTGCAGCCCGTCGCCGCGGGCTCCCTCGATCACCACCGAGCGGTAGTACTCGTTCGCGAGGTCCCACCAGCTCTCCCCGTCATGCGGGACGAACGCGTCGATGTAGACCAGGTGCCGGATCCGCTCCGGCATGCGGTCGGCCACGCCCGTGATCGGCATTCCGCCGTAGCTGTGCCCGCACAGGACGACGTCGCCGGGAACCGACTGCACCACCTCCGCGGCGTAGTCGATGTGCGTGTCCAGGTTGATCGGCCCGCTGGGCCGTTGCGCCGCCTGCCCGGGTTCGAGGCCGGGCAGGGTGATGGCGTGCACGGAGTGCCCCAGGCGGCGCAGCCGATCGGTCAGCGGCTGGTAGTCCCAGCCGCCGTGCCAGCCACCGGGCACCAGGACGAAGGTGGTCACGTCGACTCCGGATCGTGATCGTGACCGTGACCGGCGAGGACCAGCCACGATCGGGGGTGCCATGGGAGTGACCCGCGCGGGCTCACCGCCGGGCGAAGAATTCGGTCAGGTGGTCGGCGAGCACCCGGGGCTGTTCCTCCGGGATCCAGTGGCCCGCTTCGTCGATCACCACGTCGTGGACCTGGTCGGCGAACTGGCGGAGCGAGTCGGCGACCTCGCGTCCGCGTCCCCATCCTCCGGCGCCGCCGATCGCGAGCACCGGCATCGGCAATGCGCCCTTGCCGGCGAGGGCGGCGTTGTCGGCGATGTCCTGGGGCGTGGCGCGGTAGTACTCGAACCCCGCTCGTAGCGCATCCGGCTGTGAGTACGTTCGCAGGTACTCGCGGACCTCGTCGTCGGAGATGGCGTCGGACGTGTACCCGAAGCTCCGGTAGAACCAGCCGAGGTAGACGTCTTCCCGGCCGGCGACCAACGCCTCCGGCAGCCCCGGGGTCCGGTGGAATGCGTGGTGCCACCTGCGCCCACCCTGGCTGATGTCGGTGGCGCCGAGGCCGGGGATGGTGACGTCGATGACGGCGAGGGCAGCGACCGACTCGGGGTGGTGCGCGGCGAGCGAGTACGCCGTCACGCCGCCCCAATCGTGTCCGGCCAGGTGGAACTCGTCGATGCCGAGCTCGTCGTGCATCAGTCGGTGTACGTCACCGGAGACGGTTCGTTTGTCGTAGCCCGACGACGGACGGGACGAGTCCCCGAGCCCCCGCAGATCCGGGGCCACGACCAGGTGGCCCTCGGCGAGCAAGGGGATCACCTTCCGCCAGCAGAACCACGTCTGGGGCCATCCATGCAGCAGCACCACAGCGGCGCCGCTGCCGGCGGTGACGAAGTGCAGACGCACGTCACCGAGCTCCGCGTGATGGTGGTGCACCTGCGTCATCTGCCCACACCCCCAACGGTAATACCGATCTGCACATTGGTACGACCACTTGGGGGCGTTGTCAAGGCTGGAGTGCTCAGCCCGCCGACTCGACCTCACGCAGCAAGGCGTCGAACGCTTCGAAGTGGTGGTCGACGGCGCGCATCGCAGCGTGCTCGTCGCCGCTCATGACCGCCTCGTGGATCGCGAGATGCAGGTCGACCATGATCGTGCTCTCGGTCAAGGCAGGGCGCGCCCTGCTGCGGCGATCCCTGAGGTCTCGCTCGAGCACGCCGTCCAGCACCTCGGCGAAGAAGGTCAGCGCGGGGTTGCCGGCCGCCCTGAGCAGCGACTGGTGGAACAGGAGGTCCGCCTCACCGATCGCGTCGAGGTCGGGCGCCGTGGTCATGGTGTCGACCGCCTTGCGCATGTGGGCGATGAGCACGGGGTCGGCCTTGCGTGTCGCCTCCTTCGCCGCCTGGCGCTCCAGCCCGATGCGCACCGACTCCAGCGCCCGCAGCGGCAGGTGCGAGGCGTTGATGCTGAGGTTGAGCGCGGCCGTCAGGCCCTCGGGGCGGAGGTGCTGCACGTAGGTGCCCGAGCCGCCCCGCCGGTACAGGATGCCGAACGCCTCGAGTTGACGCAGACGGTCACGCAGGGCCGTCCTGCTGACCTCGAGCTGTACCGCGAGGTCTCGCTCGCTCGGCAGGCGTTCGCCCGGCTCGAGATCACGCACGAGACGCGCCAGCGAGGCCGCGACCGGGTCGTCCGCGAACGGGTCCGAGTGGCCGCTGTCACGGGTCGGCTCGGCAGGCATAGCGGCAATGGTACTACCAATCGGCGGCCCCTCGCGCGCACTCACCCGGACACGGGGAGCCCGGCGAAGGTGGATCAGTGGGCCCGCCGTCGCGTCCAGCCTGTGGCGCGCGGTGCCGCGTCCCGGAACGGCTCCGTGCATGGTCACGTCGGCCCCATTGGTCTGCGCCGGGCCTTCCAGCAGGTATGGGGTCGACCTGATCACGGAAAGCGGCTCGAGCGGCGGCATCGAGTTCGGCTCGCGGGGTGACCCGGTCGGCCGGCGAGCACGAGGTCGCGCACCTCGTCCAGCCGCCGGCGACCGCAGGCGGTGCCATGTCCCGCGTCCCGTCGGGCAGCGGGCGCGGTGTCGTGGATGCCGTGGCACGGCCCACCGCCAGCGGCACTCACCTTGAACGCCCCGTCCAGGATGCCGGCGACCATCCGCCTGCCGACGAAGACGAACAGCACGAGCAGCGGGAGCGTCGCGAGGAACGAGCCCGACATCGCGAGCCCGAGGTCGATGGCAGAGCAACAGTTCTACGGCGAGAGCATGCGCCGCGCCGGGAAGAACGCGCTGCTCCGCCAGGCCTACGTCGAGTCGGTCGGCCATTGCGCCTTCTCCCCCGCCCAGCAGCAGGCCGCCCTGCGCACGATGACGACGCGCCTGGAGACCGGGCGGTGGCCGGCGACGGACCCGGCGGCGATGAACGACCGGGCCGTCGAGGCCGGAACGGACCAGAGGCCCCGGTACCTGCCGTTCACGCCGCCACGGTTCAACCGGCCCTATCGGGCTGAGGTGTTGCCGGGCGGCATGGGTCAGAACGGCGGTGGTTCCTCGTCGCGTGGCTGCTCCGGCGCCGGAGGTGGGCGTGTGCGAGGGGTTTCGGTGGCGGGTGGTTCCAGGATTCGTCGTTCCCAGCGACGCAACCGCCGATCCAGCTCGGCGGTACTCTCCTCGGACACCTCAGGCGCGGCGTCCGGGTCGGGGACGTCGGGCCGAACCGGTTCGCCGCGCGTGCGGTAGGTACGCCCCAGCGGGCTGCCCCACACGAACAGTCCCGGCTCGGGCTGGTCCAGCGTCCAGCCCCGATCCTTGTCCGGGTGGTGGCGCTTGCAGCCCGGACCAATGTTGGCCTCGACGGTCCGACCACCGCGACTGTGATCATGAGTGTGGTCCAGATCGCAGCGGCGGGCCCGGGCGGGTACAACCCGGGCCGACACAGTTCCGATCACGGATGCGGACGTGCCCGGCCAGCGGCCCACGCGCGAACCGTGCATGCGGATGCGCGGCCAGCAACCGCCGCAGGCGGTCGCGGTCGGCCCAGGCGGCGGCGATCTCGGCCAGCACCCCGGCCCATGCGGCGAGGCGGGGATCGGGGTCGGTGCTGTAGCGCTGCAGTTCCTCGAGCGTCACGTGTAGCTCGACCACGCCGCCCCTGACCGCGAGCGGACGGCTCGTGCTGCGCGGGCGGCGACGCAGGGGCCCGGCGAGCAGCAGGTAACCCGCCGTGTCGACGACGGCGAACCTCCAGGCGGCACCCCGCCGCTGCGCGGCGACCGCGGCACGTGCGACGCCGGCCCCGACCGGGCCGAGCCCGGGGATCTCGCCGGGCCGGTCGTCGAGACCGGCCAGAGTGGCCAGCCCGACGCGAATCTCGATGCCCTCCCGGATGGCGACCCGGCCGGAACACGCGCCACCGCCGGCCCTCGGAGCCACGGGCTCGGGAGCAGCAGGCCCGGCCGCAGCGGCCGCGGAGGTTTCGGGGGCCGCGGTCGCGGAGGTAGCGGTCGCAACAGCCGCGGTATCGGAGGTCGTGCTCCCGGCAGAGGCAGCGGAATCGACGGCGGAGACGGCAGCTGCGGAGGCGTCGGCAGCGGCGGCACCGTCGGAGGAGCCGCCAGCGCCAGAGGCAGCGCCAGAGGCAGCGGCGCCAGAGGCAGTCGAAGCCGCGGCATCGGACTGGGCGGCCGCGCACTCGGCAGTCGAGGACTCGGCAGTCGTGGTCTCGGGGTCGCGGTGGTCCTCGCGTCGTCGCCGGCCCAGCAGCCGGGCGATGATCTGCTGCTCGTCGAGGCCGTGGAAGGCGCCGTTGAGCATCGCGAGGTAGAGGTCCGCGGAGATCTGCGGCCGTGTGCCGGGGTGCCCGGCCCGCTTGGCGGTCTCGACCAGCCGGTCCAGCCGGGCGCCCGCGGCGGCGGCCTCGTCCGGCGGCAACCCGTTGCCGACCAGCGTGGCCGTGCCGGTCCTCGGATCCAGGTACAGCGCCACGCCCCGGGCCTGCACCGCGCGTTCGTAGCGGCGCCGCCGCAGGTCCGGGTCGATCGCCTGCACCGCCCGCAGCAACCGGTCCGACAACTGCTTCGTGGTGAGCCCGGGAGCCAGCGGCACGAACTTCTCGCACAGCAGCCGCGCCTGCCGCTCGGTGACATCCCCGTTGGCCGGGTCCAGGTACTCGACGAACACCCGCGCCTTGCCCCGGTCGATACGACCCTGCAGCAGGGCTTCCTGCACCAGCGGCAGTCGTTCGACGAGGGCGGTGGCGAACTCGAGCTCCCGGTCGGCAGTCGTGGGCGTCCAGGTCAGCCCGGCGGCGATCTCGTGGGCGGCCCACTCGAACCGCTCCGCCGCCCGTGCCACCACCTCGTCCCGCTCACCCTCGGCGTCGGCCAGGGCGACGGTGTCGGAGACCTCGACCATCTCCGCGAACAACAGGGCGTGATCGTGCGCCAGCTGCCTCGAGCGGGCCTGCAGGACCTCGACCCGCCGCGCGTTCGGGACCGCCGCACCCACCAACTCCTCCAGGACAGCAGCCAGTTCCGCGCCGGGCGGTAGGTCCACCGCCCGGTCCACGAGTGCTGCCACCCCCGCCATGATTCGAACCTACGTTCGACCCCCGACAGAACCCAGCCGTCTCCGACGACTACCGAGCGGACCACCCGAAAAGCCCAATGAGCGTGCGCACGCGTGGGGCCAACCCCACGCCGCCTCACCCTCGGCCGGAGAACCCAGCTGAACCACCCGGCCCTGAGCGTCGGTCCCGCGCCGACCCCATCCGATAACGACGGGCAGAACCGCGACGAGCAGATGCCCGTCGGGATCCGCGCGCCGCCTGTCGCCGCGCCACCAGGGAGGAGCTGCGCCGATGCGTGTCGGTCCGGAGGACGAGGAGATGCTCACCGACGGCGAGGACGGAGTCACGGTCATCTGGGAGACCAGCTCGGGTGGCGGGGGCGGCGGCGGAGAAGGCGGTCTCGGAGGGGGCGGCGGAGGCGGTTTCGGAGGGGGCGGGGCCACGGACGCGGGCGCGACCTGGCCGCCGGAGCGGCCTGCCGCGGACGAGGCATCCGACGAGTACGGCGACGTGACCGACGCGAACGGCAACGTCATCGGCCAGTACCACATCCACACCGTCACGCATCCCGACGGTTCGTCGGAGTTCAGCCGAACCGACACCAACGCCGACGGTTCGACGAGCGAGGCCTACGGAGGTGTGGACGCAGAGGGCAACGGGTCCTACTCCCAGCGGGTCATGCACTCCGACGGCTCGAGCGTGTTGGTCACCCGGACCAACGGGCCGGACGGGCACGGCACCGAGCAGAAGACCTGGGTCGACGCCAACGGCAACACCACCGACCAGGAGACCAGCGACTTCTGACCCCGGTCCGATCAGGCCGGGGTGAAGCGCATCGGGACGGAGCGGGTGCCCCACTCCGCCCAGCGGGCCATGAGGACGTCGCCGGAGACCGCGAGGTCGCTCGTGCGGGCGAGCAGCTCCTCCAGCGTCATCCGCAGCATCATCCGGGCGAGCGGGGCCCCCGGACAGGCGTGGATGCCCGCGCCGAACGGGATCGCGGCGCGCAGGTTCGGCCGGTCCAGCACGAACTCCTCACCGTTCTCGAAGATCTCCTCGTCGCGGTTGGCCGAGGTGTAGACCAGAGCGATCGGCTCGCCCTCGCGGATCAACCGCCCCCCGATGACGACGTCGCGGCGCGCGGTCCGCGACATGCCGCGGTACGGCGTGAAGAGCCGCAGGTACTCCTCCACCGCGCCCGGGATCCGCTCCGGCTCGGCCCGCAGCAGCGCCTGAAGGTCCTTGTGCTCGGCGAGGTGCGCGAGCATCGTCCCGATGAACACGCTCGGCGCCACCATGCCGGTCACCAGGAGCTGCCGGACGCAGCCCAGCACCATGTCGTCCGGCAGCCCGGCCGCGAGCAGTGCCGCGGTCAGGTCCTCGTCGGGGTCGGTGCCCTCGGCCCTCCGCGCCGCGATGACGTCGGCCGCGATGCCGTAGAGGAGCCTGCTGCCCCGCTTGACCTCGTCGTCGTCGACGAGCTGGATCGCACGCACGTACTCGGCGCTGATCTGCTCGATCCGCGCGGCCAGCTCCAGCGGGAGGTGGAAGAACTCGGCGAAGACGTGCGCCGGCATGGTCTGGGCGTACGCCGGGCCGACGTCCGCCTCACCGGCCGCGACCAGCCCGGCGACCAGCCGCGCGACGTGGCCGCGCACGGCGGGCTCGAGCGCCGCCATCCGGCCCCTCGTGAAGAACCGGTTGATGACCCGGCGGTAGTCGGTGTGTTCGGGTGGATCGAGGTGCAGCGGCGGGCGGCGGCCCGTGAAGGCGAACTTCGGCACCACGTTCTGCACGCTGGTGGTGAAGGTCCCGGCGTCCTGCAGGACCGCGACGACGTCGCGGTGCGCGAACAGCGCCCAGAACCCGCCGTAGGCCTCGCTCCGCGCCACCGGGCACCGCTCGCGCAGCTCCTTGTACAGCTCGTGGGAGCTGGTGAACGTCTCCTCCGCGAGCGGGTCGAAGTGGTGCTCCCCCGGCCGGGCGGGGATCGGTTCCGGCGGTGTCGTTTCCGGCGGTGTCATTTCCGGCGGTGTCATGCGGTCGCCTCCACGGGTTCGGGGGCCGGGCGCCCGGTGCGCTCGGCCAGCAGTCGCCGTCCGACGACCGACGCGGCCAGCGCGATCAGCACCAGCACCGTGACGTACAGCGCCACCGCCCAGCCCGAACCCGTGGCCTGGACGAGCAGGCCTGCCAGCAGCGGCGTGGTGCCGCCGAGGACGGCGTCGGAGGTCTTGAAGCTGAAGCCCGCGCCCGTCACCCGGTCCTCGGGGCGGAAGAGCAGGACGTAGATCGGCACCGACGACACCACCATCCCGTTGACGGCGACCTGGCCGAGGCACAACGCCACGAGCACGACCGGCACGGCGCCGGAGTCCAGCGCGGCGAAGAGCAACCACGCCATGAGGGCCAGCCCGATCGCACCGGCCTGGTAGAGCCGCGGCAGGCCGATGCGGTCGATGCGGGTGAGCAGCCCGATCGCGGCCACCACCGCGATGATCTGCGCGGTGGTCATGCAGGTCAGCATCGTCGTGCGGTCGAGCCCGGCCTGGTTCACCGCGTACGACAGCGCGTAGGTGTTGAGCAGGTAGATGCCGGTGACCGCCGCACCCGCGAGGAAGAACACGAGCGCCATCGACGCGCCGTTGGTGGTGAGCACCCGGCGCATGTCGCCGCGGTGCCGGGTGCGCGTCGCGACCCTCTCGCGGAACACCGCGGACTCGGCCACCCCCATCCGCATCCAGAGGCCGACGGCGAGCAGCACCGCGCTGACCAGGAACGGCAGCCGCCAGCCCCATGCGAGGAACTGCTCGTGGCTGAAGAAGGCGGTCAGCGGCAGCACCGTCAACGCGCCGAGGATCGACCCGATCGGCCCGCCGACGCCCACCGCGCCGCCCCACAGCCCCCTGCGGTGCTCGGGGGCGTGCTCGACGGCCAGCGTGGCCGCCCCACCCCACTCGCCGCCCACGGCGAGGCCCTGCAGCAGGCGCATCACCGTGAGCAGCACCGGAGCAGCGACGCCGATCGTCGCGTACGTCGGCAGCACCCCGATCCCGATGGTCGCGATGCCCATCAGCAGCAGACCACCGACGACGACCGCGCGCCGGCCGTAGCGGTCGCCGACCCGGCCGAACAGCAGCCCGCCGAGCGGCTTGGCCAGGAACCCCGCCGCGAAGGTGGTGAACGCGGCGAGCGTGCCGGCCGCCGGGTCGAGCGTCGGGAAGAACAGGTCGTTGATCACGAGCGCGGACATCGTGCCGTACACGCCGAACTCGTAGTTCGCGAGGCAGATGCCGATCGGCCCCGCGAGCAGCGCGCGGAGGCCGGGCCGGGTGGGGGGTGCGGAGCTGGTCACGTCGTGCCTCCACGGTGAGACGGCGAGCGGGGACCGGAGCGACGGGCGCCGGGCGTCCGGCGGACGACACGTTACGTGCATAAGTCCGTCCGGACAATTGACTGTCGTCTATTTTCCGATGGGTCCGATCCACGGCCCGTCGCCCGCCGGGATCGCGGCGGCGGTCTCGCCCCGCAGGACGTCGGCACTCGTCCGGTGGGCGGCCAGGGGCGCGAGCGCGGGATCGTGCCTGCCGACGAGCTGCGCGAAGCGTTGCTCGGCGGGCGGCCCGAGCCCGTCGTAGACCTCGACGAACAGGGACCGGGCGGCGGGCAACGGCCAGTCGGCGGGCAGCAGCGTGGCCGGCAGCTCGGGATCGAGGTCGGGGAACTCCCGCCACGCCGTCATCAGGTGGGTGCGGGCGACCAGCGCCTCGGCCGGGCCGACCCGCCCCGCCCGGACGCGTTCGCGCAGCGCGGCGTGCTCGGCGAGGAACACCGTGTAACGCTCCCGGAGCTCGACGAGGTCCCATGCGGCGACCGGCTCGCCCGCGGGACCCGCGGTCAGCATCTCGGCCCGGACGACCGTCGCGGTCTCCACCCCCAGGTCCGCCAGCACGGCGGCGACCCGGTCCCCGACCTCCCACGGCGACACCCACACGCCGTCGTACAGCGGCGCGAGCCCGAGCCATCTCAGCCGGGTGCGCACGGTGCGCCGGGTTTCCCGCTCCTCCTCGGGCACGGTGAACAGGGCCATCGTCCACCGGCCGTCCCACTGCCGATCCCCGGCGCCGAAGCGCATCAGCCGGGTCAGGTGGGCCACGATGGTCTCGCGGGTGCGTGCGGGCACGCCGTAAGCGGTGGTGCGGCCGGACCGGGTGGCCACCACCGCACCGCGCGCGGCCGCACGCCGCATCGCCGCCCGCGCCGCCTGCTCGGCCAGCCCGAACTCCCCCATGACCTCGACCAGGGCGGCGGACGGCAGGGGTTCGGGCCGCCAGAACCAGTAGTCCCCCAGCAACGTGCCGAGCAGCCGTTGGCTGTGCCGGGGCACCGCAGTCGACTCGGGATCCCGCGTGCCGGCCACCGGGCCATCCTTCCCGACCGGACCGCCCCGGCACCTGGCCGGCCCGTAGTCGGCCCTCAACCATCAGGGTTCCTTACTCTCATCGGGTGATATCCATTGCGCGACCGCCCGGGCGAGGAGAACATCGGGACCATTCATCAGGATTCCTGATGAAATTCAAGGAGGTTCGTGTCTTTCCTCGATCCCGGGACGTGGCGGGGCCGGCTCTACGCAGCCTCCTGGGCGGGAGTCCCGGAGGGACCCGCGACGTGGCGGGACCCACGACCGCGATCGAGATCGCGGGCTCGCCGGGGGGTGCACCCAGGTATCGGCGGCGCGCGCCGACATCGAAGCCTTCACCGAGACCCAGTGGGTCACCGTCCGCGCCGGGTCCGCTCGGCACCCGTTCTGAGAGGTACGACCGTCATGGCAGCACCCACCACCACCCCGGCCGAGACCGCGTGGGGGAACACCGTCCTCGTCGAGTTCGACGATGGCATCGCCTGGGTCACGCTGAACCGCCCCGAGAAGCGGAACGCGATGAACCCCACCCTCAACGACGAGATGGTCCGCACCCTCGACGCCCTCGAGGGCGACCCCCGCTGCAAGGTCCTGGTGCTCACCGGGGCAGGCGACTCGTTCTCGGCGGGGATGGACCTCAAGGAGTACTTCCGCGAGGTCGACGAGTCCGGCGACCCCGCCCTGCAGATCCGCGTCCGCCGCGCGTCCGCGGAGTGGCAGTGGAAGCGGCTGGCGAACTGGTCCAAGCCGACGATCGCGATGGTCAACGGGTGGTGCTTCGGTGGCGCGTTCACCCCGCTCGTGGCCTGCGACCTGGCGATCTCCGACGAGGAGGCGCAGTACGGCCTCTCCGAGATCAACTGGGGCATCCCGCCGGGCGGCGTGGTCTCCCGCGCGCTGGCCGCGACCGTCAGCCAGCGGGACGCGCTGTACTTCATCATGACCGGAGAGGCCTTCGACGGGCGACGGGCCGCCGAGATGCGGCTGGTCAACGAGGCGGTCCCGGCATCCCACCTGCGCGAGCGGACGCGCGAGCTGGCAGTCAAGCTGGCGTCGATGAACCCGACCGTGATCCGGGCGGCGAAGGTGGGCTACAAGCTCGCCCAGGAGATGCCGTGGGAGCAGGCCGAGGACTACCTCTACGCCAAGCTCGAGCAGTCCCAGTTCCTCGACGCCGAGCGCGGCCGGCAGAAGGGCCTCTCGCAGTTCCTGGACGAGAAGTCCTTCCGGCCGGGCCTGTCCGCCTACTCGAACGACTGACGGCACGGGAGGCGCGTCGATGCGCGATGGCGGACCCGGCTCGTGGCCTGCGCGCCGCGCCCTGATGACGCCGGGCCGAATGCAGAAGGCGGCCGTGCGCGAGCGCTTCGCGTGATGGTCCGGGCGGTGCGGGACGATCCGGATGTGACGGACGAACCCCTGACCCTCTACCTGGTCAAACGCCTCGAGCTGGCGATCCGGGCCAGGATGGACGATGCGCTGCGCCCGCACGGCCTGACCACCCTGCAGTTCACGGCGCTCGCCGCGCTGCGCGCCCGGGACGGGCTGTCGTCCGCCCAGCTCGCCCGGCGCTCCTTCGTCACCCCCCAGACCATGAACGAGATGGTCCAGTGGCTCGAGCGCCACGGGCACATCGCCCGCCACCGCGACCCGGACAACCGCCGGGTCCTGCTGATCAGCCTGACCCCGGCCGGCCGGGACCTGCTGGAGCGCTGCGACCCGCTGGTCGGTGCGATCGAGGCGTCGATGCTCGGTGCCGTGCCGGCGGTGCAGCACGCACTCTTCCGGCAGAGCCTGCAGCTCTGCTACGGCGCACTCACCGACGAGGCGCCGTGAACGTCGCAGGCGGGCCGGCCACCATGCGTCACGAGCGGCGCTCAGCGTCCCCTCGGCGTTCATCGCCGGGGAGTACGAAGCGGAGGTGGGAGGAGACGATGCCGAGCTCGGGCATCCGTGCCCCTTCGCGGCAGCCGACCGCCGTGAAGGACGCGGTGCGCGCGAGCAGTTCCTCCAGCGCGACCCGCAGCATCAACCGCGCCATCGGAGCGCCGGGGCACCGGTGGCGCCCCCGCCCGAATGCGAGGTGGTCGGCGATGTTGGGCCGGTCGAGCTCGAAGCCGTCGGGATCGTCGAAGACGGTCGCGTCACGGTTGGCCGATGCATAGGTCAGCGTGACCGGCACACCCGGCAGGATCTCGCGGCCGAGCACGACGGTCGGCTCGACCACGGTGCGCGCGAAGCCCCGGTAGGGCGCGTAGAGCCGCAGGAACTCCTCCAGCGCCGCGGGGACGAGGTGCGGTTCGGCGCGCAGCCGCTGCTGCAGCTCCTGCTCCGTTCCGAGGTGGGTCGCGATCGAGCCGATGACGATCGGGGGCGCGACCATGCCGACCACGAGCGACTGGCGCAGCGCACCGACGATGTGCTCGTCGTCGAGCGGCTCACCGTCGACCCGTTGGGCGAGCAGCGAGCTGGCCGGATCCTCCTCGACGGGACGCGGGTGCTCGCGGCGGTCCGCGACGAGCGCGCGCGCGATGTCGTACATGCGGCCGCTCATGGTGTTGACAACCTCGGCGTCCTGCAGCCGCCACGCCCGCACCCAGCACGCGGCGGTCTCCGCGAGCGCCGGCGCGAGCTCCGGATCCAGGTTCAGCCACTCCGTCGTCACCCAGGCCGGGTAGAGGGCGCCGAACTCCTGCGCGATGTCACCGGAGGCCCGCTCGAGCATCGGGGTGAGCACGCGGACGGCGTGTGAGCGCAGCACGGGCTCCAGACCGGAGAGCCGGCGCCGCGACAGCGTGGCGTCCAGCGCCCTGCGATAGGGCGTGTGGCGAGGAGCGTCGAAGTTGAGCGGTGGCCGCCGCAGTCCGCGCGGGTCGCTCGGCACCACCGCCTTGACCGAGGAGATGAACCGGGAGTCGTCCAGGGCGGCGGCCCGCACCTCCCGGTAGGTCGTCAGCGCCCAGAAGCCGCCGTACGAGTCGGTGTGCGCGACCGGGCAGCGCAATCGCAGGTCCCGGTACAGCGCGTGCACCTCGTCGGGGTCGTCCGTCGACGCCGGGTCGAAATCCTCGGGGATGTGCCGGGCCACCACGATGGTCGGTTCCTCCAGGTGATTCGAACAGGACTGCCTCGGCAATCACGCCAGTCCGGCGGCCGCGAGCTCGGCCGAGGTCTCGGCGAGCCAGCGCTCCGCGTCCGCCATGAGCTGCGCCCGCGCCGCCATCAGGAACCCTGATGCAGGCTGGCAGTGCGCAAAGGTGGCTGTCAACGGTTCGACCGGACGAAGTTGTGTCGCCTGTTGCGGCTGCGCGCCCGCTGCGGCAACACGCCGTCCACGAACGAGCCCACGGCCCGCTCCGGCCACCAGCGCGACTTCGAGATCTCCGTGGCCACCGACTGCACCGCCGCGGCCGACGGGTTCCACGAGCCCGCACTCGCCGGGATGGCCGCGATCTTCGCGACGGTCGGGCCCTGGACGACGCTGCTGCCGTCCGCGTAGCAGCCCGGGAGGAGGACCGACCTGCGGGACCTCAGCGGATCTGCATGCCGTCGGCGAAGTCCGTACTCCGGGAGAGGTCGGCCCAGCGGGCGATCTCCTCGTCCAGGGCCTTCCGCCCGCCGGTGATCAGGCGCAGGGCGTCCGAGCCGAGCACGAGGTGCACGGGCGGCTCCGGGGAGTCGATCACCGTCAGCACGGCCTCGGCAGCCTTGTCCGGGTCTCCGAGCTGCTTGCCGTTCGCGGCGAGCCGGTGCTCCCGTTGCGGGTTCATCACCGTGTCGTAGTCGGGGATGGTCCGGTCGGTCCTGACCATCGACCGGCCCGCCCAGTCCGTGCGGAACGACCCCGGCGCGATCGCGGTGACCCGGATCCCCAGCTCACGGACCTCCTTGGCGAGGCTGTCCATGACGCCCTCGAGCGCGTACTTGCTCCCGTGGTAGTACGTCAGCCCCGGCACGGTCATGAGCCCGGCCATCGACGTCACCGCCATCAGGTGCCCTCGCCTGCGCTCCCGCATGAACGGCAGCGCTGCCTTGAGCGTGGCGACGGCCCCGAACACGTTCACGTCGAACTGCCGGCGCAGTTCCCGCATCGGGGACTCCTCGAACACCCCCTCGTGCCCGTACCCGGCGTTCGCGATGACGACGTCGATCGGCCCCACGGCGTGTTCGACGTCCGCGACGGTGGCGAGGACCGCGTCGTCCTCGGTCACGTCGAGCAGCCGGGAGACGGCCCGCCCGGAGGTGCCCTCGGCGAGCCCCTCGAAGCCCGCGGCGTCCTCGGGGCGCCGGAGCGTGCCGACCACCGTGTGGCCGGCAGCCAGGAACCGTCGGCTGAAGGCGTGCCCGAACCCGGAGCTGACGCCGGTGATGAAGAAGGTCTTCCGATTCAGTGCCACAGCTCCACGATACGCACCGTCGATAAAAGTCGACACTCTGTCGAAAGTGACGTCGGAGACGCTCCTGCGCACCCCCCGGCCTGCAGGTCTGCGTGCCGCCAGAACGCGGTCGAGGTGATGGAAGCCGGGTGGGCGACCACGGCGCAGTACGACTAGGCCGTCGTCGGGAGGACGGCGAGCCAGATCCCGATGCACACGTCGCCTGCACGCGACAGCTCGTCTGCCCGCGCCCCCTCGACGTACGCCCGGTAGAACGTGCGCTCGGTCATCCAGCAGAGCGCGCGAGCGACCTCCGGCGCCGAACGGGGAGCCTCGTCCGGCATCCCGGCGCGCCGGAGCACCTCGGCCATCGCCACCCCGTAGCGCTCGACGGTCGCCGCCCACTCGAGCCCGATCTCGGGGATCACGGCCCCGAGCTCGACCGCAACGCTCATGAGCCGTCCGTGGGTGGCCCACGAGCGCTCGGTGTTGCGCACCGCCCGCACGATGGCCTCCTGCGGAGCGAGCTCCGCGTCGGCCACGACCGATGCCGCGTCGTCGGCGACCTCGGCGACGGTCCTGCGCACGAGGGCGGTGATCACTTCCTGCTTCGAGGCGAAGTAGAAGTACAGCGCGTTCCGCGCGATCCCCGCTCCACGGGCGATCGCCTCCACGGTGATCCCGTCGAAGGTCTCGACCTCGAGCAGCTTCTCCGCGGCGTCGAGGATGGCCTTCTCCCGCAGGTCGCCCTTGCTCGGCGCATCCCGGCGTCGCCGACGCGGCGTGGCCTCGGCACTCGCCATCCCCTCATGCTAGGCCAGGCCCCACCGGGTTCACCTGGCTGATCAGCGAGAATGGGACACCTCGCCCGTTGCTCGCCCCCCGGGAGGCACCTGCATGACCACCGTTGCGGAACAGATCGTCCGGACACTCCAGGCCAACGGGGTGCAGCGGGTGTACGGCATCCCCGGCGACTCGCTCAACGGGTTCACCGACGCCCTGCGCAAGGACGGGCGCATCCGCTGGCTGCACGTCCGGCACGAGGAGGCAGCGGCATTCGCCGCGGCGGCGGAGGCCGCCACCACCGGTCGGCTCGCCGTGGCCGCCGGCAGCTGTGGGCCCGGGAACCTGCATCTGATCAACGGCCTGTACGACGCGAACCGCTCCCGGGTGCCGGTGCTCGCCATCGCAGCGCACATCCCGACCGGCGAGATCGGCAGCGGCTACTTCCAGGAGACCCGCCCGCAGGAACTCTTCCGGGAGGCCTCCGTCTACAGCGAGTACGTGGCGGACGCGAGCCAGATGCCGCAGGTGCTGGAGATCGCGATGCGCACCGCGATCTCCCGGTGCGGGGTCGCGGTCGTCGTGATCCCCGGCGACGTCGCGCTCTCCGCGGCCCGGTCGCAGCCCACCGCGTCGATCCGCTCCACGACGCCGGTCGTCGTGCCCGCGGAGTCCGAGCTGCGGGAAGCGGCCGACGTGTTGAACGGCGGCAGCAGGGTCACCATCCTGGCCGGCGCGGGGGTGGCCGGGGCGCACGACGAGGTCACCGCGATCGCGGACGCGCTGGGCGCCCCGATCGTGCACACGCTGCGCGGCAAGGAGTTCATCGAGCACGACAACCCGTGCGACGTCGGGATGACCGGCCTGCTCGGCTTCGCCTCCGGGTACCGCGCGATGAGCCGGGCGCAGACCCTGCTGATGTTGGGCACCGACTTCCCGTACCGGCAGTTCTACCCGGCGCACGCCACGACGATCCAGGTCGACCTGCGCGGTGAGCAGCTCGGTCGCCGGCACCCGGTCGACCTCGGCCTGGTCGGCACCGTGAAGGACACCGCCGCGGCCCTGCTCCCGATGCTGGACCGCAAGACCGATCGTCGCCATCTCGACGACGCCCGCGACCACTACCGCAGGACCCGCGCCAAGCTCGACGAGCTGGCCACCCCGTCCCGGAACAACGCCCCGATCCACCCCCAGTACCTGGCCCGGTTGGTCGACCAGCACGCCGCCGACGACGCGGTCTTCGTGCCCGACGTCGGGTCGCCGGTGGTCTGGGCGGCGCGCTACCTGACGATGAACGGACGGCGGCGGCTGATCGGTTCGTTCGTCCACGGTTCGATGGCCAACGCCCTGCCTCATGCCATCGGCGCCCAGGCCGCCCACGCCGGCCGGCAGGTCGTCGCGCTGTCCGGCGACGGTGGGCTGACGATGCTCCTCGGCGAGCTGATCACGCTCACCCAGAACCGACTCCCGGTGAAGGTCATCGTGTTCAACAACTCGTCGCTGAACTTCGTCGAGCTGGAGATGAAGGCCGCGGGCTTCGTCAACTTCGGAACCGACCTGATCAACCCGGACTTCGCCGAGGTCGCCCGCGCGATGGGCATCCACGGGCGCCGGGTGGAGCGGTCGGCCGACCTACCGGCTGCCGTCAAGGAGATCCTCGACCACGACGGCCCCGCACTGCTCGACGTGGTCACCGAGCGGCAGGAGCTGACGATCCCGCCGGCGATCACCGCCGAGCAGATGAAGGGCTTCACGCTGTACGCGCTGCACACGGTGATGTCCGGACGCGGCGACGAGCTGATCGACCTGGCCAAGGCCAACCTGCGCCAGCTGTTCTGATCGATCGGCGCGATCGAGCGCGGCGAGGCCCCGGCCTGACCCGTCCTCGTGACGCGGTGGAGTGCATCGCCGCCCGGTCCGGGCGGCGATGCCTCGACCTCACACCGGGACGGGTCCGGCCGCGGGCTCGGCCATCCCGGCCCCCTCGATCGCCGTCGACGCGGCGGCCCGCATGCGGCGGAGCAGCCGGGTGGTGACCGGGCGCACCAGCGGGTGCTGGCCACCGTTGGCGGCCGCCTCGGCACGCCACCTCTGCTCGCGCGACCGGAAGATCTCCGGGTCGGCCAGCTCGGTGCAGTCGAGGGTGTCGTGGTCGAGGTCGATGGTGATCGTGTCGCCGTCCTCGATCAGGGCGATCGGGCCGCCGAGTGCCGCCTCCGGTCCGACGTGGCCGATGACCAGACCGACCGACCCTCCGGAGAAGCGCGCGTCCGTCATCAGCGCGACGGAGATGCCCTTCTGCCGGCACAGGGCCGTGATGCGTGAGGTCGGGTCCAGCATCTCGGGCATGCCGGGTGCGCCCCGCGGACCCTCGTAGCGGATGACGACCATGTCCTGGTCGGCGAAGACGTCCGGCGTGTCGATCAGCGCCCGCAGCAGGTCCTGCTCGCTGTCGAACACCCGCGCCCGGCCGACGAACCGGTTGTCGACGATGCCGGTCTCCACGCCGGCCAGCTTGATGACCGCCCCGCCGTCCGGCGCGATGTTGCCCGACAGCATGCGCAGCCCGCCGGTCTGCTTGAACGGCTCCGCCATCCGGAAGACGACCTCGCCGTCCGGCGCGGGCGGGTCGAGCCGGGCGACCTGTTCCGCCAGGGTCTCCCCCGTGCACGTCAGCGTCGATCCGTCGAGGACGCCGCCGTCGAGCAGCTCCTTCACCACGACCTGCACGCCCCCGACGGCGTCGATGTCCACCATGCTGTACCGGCCGAACGGGCGGGCGTTCACCAGCACCGGCACGCTGCGGGACAGCTGGTTGAACTCCTTCTGCGACATGACCTCCGTCCAGAAGTCGATGCCCGCTGCGCGGGCGATCTCGGGCGCGTGCAGGACGACGTTGGTGGAGCCGCCCATCGCGATGGCCACGATGGTGGCGTTGCGGAATGCGGCCGGCGTGGCCAGGTCGCGTGGCGTGATGCCGCGCTGGGTCATGATCTCGAGGCAGTCCACGAGCTGCTCGGGGAACACCTCCACCCGCCGCGGGTCCTCGGACGCGGGCGAGACCATGTGCAGCGGTTCGAGGCCCAGCAGGGCGATGAACGACTGCATGGTGTTGTAGGTGAACATCCCCCCGCAGCTGCCGTACCCGGGGCAGGCGTTGCGCGCCCAGCGCTCCCGCTTCGCCGGGTCCGGGTCGCCCGCCACCTGGAAGCAGCTGACCAGGTCGATCGTCTCCCCCGTCTCGGGGTCCGTGCCAGGGCGGATCGAGCCGTCGGAGAGCACGACGGCGGGGACGTTGCGCTCCATGATCGCGGCGGCGGTGCCGACCGGCGGCTTGTCGCACGCCACCACCGCGATGACGCCCCGGATGTCGCTGCCCTCGAAGTGCAGCGACAGGCCGTCGTTGGTGGTCTCGCGACCGATCAGCGAGTAGCGCATCTGCGGCGTGCCGTTGCGCTGGCCGTCGGAGATGCCGCCGGAGTAGTTCGGTGCCAGCAGCCGGACCGGAAGGTCCCGCTCGCCGATCCGCCGTCCCATGGCGGCCTGGATGGCGTCGACCTTGTCGCTGACGCCGATGTAGCACACGCTGTCACCGAGGGTGCCGACGACACCCCATGGCGCACCGTGGATCCGGTCGACGTCCTGGCCCAACGCCCGTGCAGTCGCCACAGCCTGGCAGTCCTGCCCAGGCCGCCACACGTCCTGACCCCCTGTCGTGCCCATCCGTCCTCTTCTCCGCCATACGGTCTCCGACTCGTCGCGAGCGCTGGGATCGGGCGAGCGCAGTCGGAGAGCTGCCGCACCCGATCCTTCCACAGCGCCGCTCGGGTGCGGCTCACCCCGGCACCGAACCCGCGCCCGGTGCGAGGCTCACGGTCGGGACGGCGTCGGCGGCATGCCCGCTCAGCTGCGGACCCCTCACCGGTCGGCGGGGTCGCGGACATCGGTCGTGGTCATCGAGCCCCGTCTCGGCCCTCGGCCGGTTCGGCGTCGGCCTGTTCGGTGCCGGTCGGCTGCACCTCCTCCACCCGGGAACCGGTGAAGCCGTACGTCACGCTCACCAGCGGGCCGGCCGGCGACCGGCGGCCTGCACGTCCTCCCAGCGGTGACCGTTCTCGAGCGCGAGCAGCGCGGCGACCATCGCGCACAGCACCAGCGCGACCTGGATGCGGCCGTCCAGGGCGTCGAGACCGAACAGCGCCGGCGATCCACCGATCAGGATCACCAGGGCGAGGAGCGGGACCAGCGCATCGACCAGCGACGGATCGCGGGCCGTGCGCGCATCCTCGCGCTCGTCGCCGCCGGGCGTCACCGAACCGGCTCTGTCCGCTCGCGCCGCCGGCCGGCCAGCGGGTCCACGATCGCGTCGAGACCGGCGACGATGAGGTAGATCCCCACCAGGTTCACCAGCAGCAGGACCTCGCGCCCCGGCGCGCTGATGGCCCAGAGCCCGAGCAGCAGCTCGACGGCACCGGCGAGCAGCCCGAGCCACCACAGGTCTCGGTCGCGGTTGGCCACCGAGCCGACGATGCGCACGACCCCGTTGATGACCAGCGCCCAGGCGATGACCACGGCGAGCACGAGCAGCGTGAGGCCCGGCCACGCGAACGCCGCGATGCCGGCGATCACGCTGACCACGCCGCTCAGGTAGGCCAGCCATCGCCATGACCTGTCCATCCCACCGGCCAGGGAGATCTGCGTGATGCCGGTGACGATGAACGCGAACCCGACGAGCACGGCGAGCGTCGCGATGGCGGCCGGGCGCAGGCTCATGACCAGCAGGCCGTAGACGACCGTGAGCAGGCCGAGCACGACCGAACCCGCGAGCGCCCATCCCCGCGCCGGCCGCGCCGGGGAGCGGCTCGGCCCGGCAGCACGGTCGGGTTCGACGGAGCCGTTCGACACGGTCGGGGCACCAGCCTGACCCGCGTCGGGTCGAGCCGTCGGTGTCCCGGCGGGTTCGGGCGTCGGGGAGGTCGTCGGACCGGACACGGCGGGCTCCTCTGCGGTGTGCCGGGGCGCGGGTGACCGGGGCTCCGATCGTCGCGCCGTGCCCGCGACGGGCAACACCGCGTGACGGTGGCAGCCGGCCGGCGTTCCGGCCTCGCCCGATGTGGAGGAGATGTGCTCGGACCAGGACCGTCAGGTGACACCGTCCGGAGTCGGCGCTGTTCGGACGGACACGGAAGGCTGGTGGAGGGTTGCTCCTGCCGCCCAGGTCGGTAGCGTTGTCGTGGTGACCGCCGCGAGCGGGCGTGCGCCCACGGGGCGCCGCCCGGGCGTTCCGCTGGCGAAGGCGGCCGTACCGCGGCTGTCTCGGCGCCACGTATCCCGGGCCCGGCTGCTGGCGGCGCTGGACGAGGCCGCCGACGGGCAGGTCACGCTGGTGAGCGCACCGGCCGGGTACGGCAAGACGCTGCTGCTGGCCGAGTGGGCGGCCCTGCACCCCGAGCTCACGGCATGGGTGTCCCTGGACGAGGACGACAACAACGACCGCCGCTTCTGGTCCGCCGTTCTGTCCGCGTTCGCCGCGTGCGCGGCGGTTCCGTCCGACAACGCCCTCCACGCGATCGCCGTGCCCGGCCGCCCCAGCCGCGACCCGGAGTTCCTCGCCGCGGTCGTCGACGCGGTCGGCGCCGTGCCGCGGCCGGTCCGGCTCGTCCTGGACGATGTCCACGAGCTGATCGCGCCCGACCCGCTGCACGGGATGGCCTCGTTCATGCGGAACCGGCCGCCGAGCCTGCACCTGGTCCTGTCCGGGCGCACCGACCCGCCACTGTCCCTGGCCCGCATGCGCCTGGCGGGCGAGCTGCACGAGATCCGGGCCGCCGGACTGCGCTTCTCGCCGGCCGAGGCGAGTGCGATGCTCGCCGCAGCGGACGTCCCCGCCCGCCCCGACCAGGTACGCCTGCTCGTCGAGGAGACAGAGGGCTGGGCCGCTGGACTGCGCCTCGCCGCGCTGTCACTGCGGGAGACCGACGATCCCGACCGGTTCCTGTCCGGCTTCGTCGGCAGCGGCCGCGCGGTCTCGGACTACCTCTTCGGCGAGATCCTCTCGCGGCTCACGCCGGACGTTCGCGAGCTGCTCGGCGCCGTCAGCGTCTGTGACCGGCTCTCTGCGCCACTCGCAGCCACGCTGTCGGGCCGCGACGACGCCGGGACGGTGCTCGACTCGCTCGAACACGAGACCTCGCTCGTTCTCAGCACGGGCGAGGATCGACGCTGGTACCGCGTGCATCCCCTGCTCCGCTCCCACCTGCAGGCGGACCTGCAGCGGCAGCGCCCGGACCTGATCCGGCGGCTGCACGGCCGCGCCGCCGCCTGGTTCGCGGCCACGGGGCAGCCGCTCTCGGCGATCGTCCACGCGCGGCAGAGCGACGACCGCGACCTGGTGACCTCGGTGCTGTGCCGGCATGCGACCTCGCTCGTCGCCGACGGCGAGCACGCGGCGGTGCGGGAGGCGCTGGAGTGGCTCGGCGACGCGCACCTGGACGGCGAGCCGTGGCTCGCGCTGGTCGCCGCCCTCGTCGCGATCGAGAGCGGGGCGATCGCGGCCGCGGACAACCATCTCGTCCAGGCGACAGCGGCGTGGCCGCCCGAGCCTCCCCCGGACCTGGTCGCGCTGCGCGGCCTCGTCCGATCCCGGCGGGCGCTCGTCGCCGGTGATCCGAGCGCAGCGCCCCCCGCAGCGGGTGAGATCGGCGCCGAGGACGCGGCAGACCTGGGGCTCGGCCCGATGGCGATGGTGCACCGGTCCGTCGGGCTCCTCGCCGAGGGCCGCCGGGACGAGGCACGCGACATCGCCGAGACCGCGCTCGGACAGGCCCGGCAGCAACACCGCGGATACCTCGCCGCACTGGGCCTGATCACGCTCGGCTCGATCGCCGCTGCAGACGGGGACTACAGCCGGATGACCACGCTGGCCACCGCCGCCGACGCGGAGCTGGCCGATCAGGCGTGGCGGGCGACGATCGGCGCGGCGTGGTCGGCGACGATGCGCGCGTACGGCGCGCTGCTGCGCGCCGACCCCGTCACCTGCCTGGACCTGACCTCCGCCGACACCCCTGCCGACGCATCCGGTGGGCAGCACTCCGATCAGCTGGTGGCGCTGCGCGCAGCCTTGCGCGGGGCGGCGTTGCTGGACGTCGGACGCGGTGACGAGGCGTTGACGGCACTCCGGGACGCGCGTACCGCGGCCGCGGGCCTGCGCGGCCCGGCCGAGATCCCCGCGACCGTCGCGCTGTTCGAGCACCGCGCCGCCGAGTTGCAGGGCCGCACCGACCTGGCCCGCACCGTCCTGGGCTGGGCCGAGGCGCAACTGGGGCCGGTCGGTGAGGTGCTGCTGTTGCGCGCGTGGCGGATGGCCGGGCTCGGCCGTACCCGTGCTGCCGCCGAGGCACTCGCCGGCATGTTCGACCGCGACGTTCCGGTCGTGCTGCCGTGGGCGCTCGTGGAGGGCAGGGTGTTGGCGTGTGGGCTGGCGCTGCGCGCCGACGTCCGTCCGCAGGCCCGCCGAGAACTGGATCATGCGCTCGCGCTCTCGGACTCGATGGAGGTGCTGCGACCACTGGCGACCGGCCCCCCGGACGTCATCGACCTGCTGACCCGCCACCTCGGGAGCTTCGGGGAGCGCGAGTCGACCGCGCTGCGGGTGCTCGAGACGCGCATCGCGCTCGGCCCCGACACCCGGCCCGTGTCGTTGACCGACCGGGAGCGGGCCGTCCTGAGCATGCTGCCCACCCAGCGGTCGCTCGAAGAGATCGCTCTCGACCTCACCGTCTCGCGCAGCACGGTGAAGACGCACGTCCGCGCGCTCTACGGCAAGCTCGGCGTCAACACGCGGCGCGACGCGGTGGTCACGGCGCGCCGCCGGGGCATCCTCGTGCCGGACGCGCCCGGACTCAGCGGCGAACCTGGTTGACCGACACCACCTGCAGCCCGAGGTTCTGGATCAGCGCCAGGACACCGTGCAGGTGGGAGTCGTCGATGACTTCGCCGAGGATGATCGTCTCCGGCGGGGCGTCGACTACGGACATGTCCGGGAAGGCCCCGCGAGTGCGCTCCGACACCCGGCCGGCCACTCGGAACTCGTAGCGTCGCGACGGCACGGCGCCGCTCCCTCCCGCGGCTCGATCCCCGGGCGGCGCCGGTGGGCGCACCGAGGAGCCGCATCGAGACCCCAGGGTCGCTCGAACGGGCTCCCGCCTGCGTCGTCCCGCCGGGATGAGATGTCGCGGGTGTGGACGACCTCGTCCCCGACGGGGGAGGACACGGACCCGGCGGGCCGGGAGGGTGACCACGACGAAGCTCCCGCCCACCGGGGAGGGGACGAGCATGGCACGACGCGCTGCCTGCCGGCTCTGCGGCGATCCGGCGTACCCGTGACCGCCGAGGAGGGGATGCTGCAGCCATCCGCAGCGCGACCGTCGGTCGCCGCGCCGCGCCCTGCCGGTATGCCGCGGGGCCTGGTCGTGCTCGTGGGAACGGCGGCCGCCACGATCGCGGCCCTCGGCGTGTACGCGAGCGCGTGGCTGATCGGCCCGGCGTTCCTGGCGCTCGTCATCGTCATCGTCGTCAGCCCGGTCGACCAGCGGATGCGGCGGATCGGGATCCCCGGATGGGTGTCGACCCCGGTGCTGGTGCTGCTCGTGTACGGGGTCGTCCTCTCGATGGCGGGAGTGCTGCTGGTCTCGGTGTCCCGCCTGGCGACGGCCCTCCCGCAGTACGCCCCGGCCGCGGCCGACCTCGTCGGTACGCTCACGCGCGCACTGCGCGATCTCGGGGTGGGGCCGGCCGAGCTGCGGGCGACGGCGAGCTCGCTGGAGATCGGCAGGATCGTCCCGCTCATCGGAGCGCTGCTGGCCGGGCTGGCCGGCCTCGCCACCAACCTCGTGTTCGTCCTGTCCTTGATGTTGTTCCTGAGCATCGAGTCGTCCGGCGCAGGCGCGCGGATCGCGGCGATCGGGCGGGACCGACCGCACATCGCCGCTGCGCTGGCCCGCTTCACCTGGGGCACGCGCCGTTTCCTGGTCGTCACCACGCTCTTCGGGCTCGCGCTCGCCGTCCTGGACACCGTCGCGCTGGTCCTGCTCGGTGTCCCGCTCGCCGTGCTGTGGGGGCTGCTGGCGTTCATCACCAACTACATCCCCTACGTCGGGTTCTGGATCGGCGTCCTGCCCCCGGCGGTCCTCGCGTTGCTGAGCGGCGGCTGGCAGCTGATGCTGATCGTGACCGTGATCTACCTCGTGCTGAACTTCGTGGTCACCTCCCTCGTCCAACCCCATTTCATCGGCGACGCGGTGGGCCTCTCGGTCACCGTGACGTTCCTCGGGCTGGTCTTCTGGGGCTGGCTGCTCGGCCCGGTCGGGGCGGTCCTCGCGGTCCCGCTGACCCTGCTGACCAAGACGCTGCTGGTCGACACCGATCCACGCGCCGGGTGGGCGAACGCGCTGCTGACCTCGTCCGCGGGCCTCCGGGACGGCCATCCGCCCGACGAGCGCCACACCCGCGACGACCACCCCGTCCGAGGCGACGGCGACGGCGAACGGCACCCGGCGCGCGCCGACGAATCTCCCCCACAACGGACGAGGCCTGCCGGGTGAACCCACTGCACCGCCGGGCCTGCCGAACCCGCCAACGGCATGCGCGCATCCGCGACCACAGGGGCATGCGCGCACCCGCGACCACAGAGGAGCCAGCCGTGTCCGGACCGTTCGCCCTGACCAACGCCACGATCGTGACCGGCGACGCCGACGGGACCGTGCTGCCGGAGCGAACCATCGTGGTGGCCGGCGGCGGAGAGATCGAGCAGGTCGGACCGGCGGCGGAGACACCTGTGCCCGCTGGGTACCGAGCCGTCGACACGACCGGCCGTTTCGTCGTCCCGGGCCTCGTCAACGCCCATGCGCACCTGTTCTCCGACGGCAGACCGCTTCCACCCATTCTGCTGAACGAGTCCGCGCAGGGGCTGGTGTCGGTGTTCAGCCGCAGCCCGCTCGGCAGGCTGCTCTTCACGCGGCGCACGAGGACCAACGTCACCACCCAGCTGCATTCCGGGGTGACCACGATTCGCAGCGTGGGCGACGTCGCCTACGAAGTGGTGGCCGTCGCGAACGAGATCGATCGCGGAAAGTACGTCGGGCCCCGCGTGCTCGCCTCCGGACCGCTGCTCGCCGTGACCGGCGGGCACGGTGCGCCGCAGATCGCGCTGACCTCGGACTCCCCGTGGGAGGCCCGCCGCAACACCCGACGCAACGTGCGGCACGGGGTCAAGGCGATCAAGATCTCGGCCACCAGCGGCGTGACCGACGCTCGCTCGATCGGTCAGGCCGGGCGACCGGAGATGACCGAGGAGGAGATGACGGCCATCTGTGCGGAGGCGCACAACGCCGGCCTCCTCGTTGCCGCGCATGCCCAGGGCAAGGACGGCATCCTCGCGTCGCTCCGCGCCGGCGCCGACACGATCGAGCACGGCGCGGGAATGACCTCCGAGATCATCGATCTCTTCCGGGAGAACCCGCGGTCGCTCAACGGGACGTCGGCCCTCGTCCCGACTCTCCAGGCGGCTCTACCGCTGGTGAAGCTCGATCGGAAGGTCACCGGTATCAGCGACATCAGCAGGGCCAACGCGGTGATGATCCTGGACGAGATGCTCCAGGGCATCCGGGACGCCCAGGACAACGGAGTCGCCATCGGCATGGGCACCGACTCGGCACTCACCTTCGTCCCCCACTACGACGCATGGCGCGAGATGGACTTCCTCGTCCGCTACGGCGGGCTCACCCCGGCGCAGACGCTGAACGCCGCCACCCGGACCAACGCGAAGATCCTCGGGCTCGACGGCGTCACCGGCTCGATCGAACCCGGCAAGGCCGCCGACCTGGTCGTACTGGGCTCGAACCCGCTCGACGGGTTCCGGGCGCTCGTCGATCCGCAGATGGTCATCACCCGCGGCACGGTCATCGACCACCCGTCGGTCACCCGCTACCCGGACATCGACGCCGTGCTCGATTCCATCTGAGGCGACCCGTGGTCGCGACGACGGCGCTACCGCGCGAGGTCGAGGGCGATGTCGACGATCATGTCCTCCTGGCCGCCGACGAGGCCGCGGTGGCCGACCTCGACGAGGATGTCGCGGGTGTCCAGGCCGTGCTCCGCGGCAGCGCGTTCGGCGTGGCGCAGGAAGCTGGAGTACACGCCCGCGTAGCCGAGCGTCAGGGTCTCCCGGTCCACGCGCACCGGCCGGTCCTGCAGCGGACGCACGATGTCCTCCGCAGCGTCCTGCAGCGCGAACAGGTCGCAGTTGTGCGTCCAGCCCTGCAGGTTCGCGACGGCGACGAAGGCCTCGATCGGACAGTTGCCGGCACCGGCCCCCTGGCCCGCCAGTGACGCGTCCACGCGCGTGACGCCCTCCTCGACCGCGATCACCGAGTTGGCCACGGACAGCGACAGGTTCTCGTGGGCGTGCATCCCGATCTGCGTGCCGGGGTCGAGGACGTCGCGGTAGGCGCGGACCCGGTCGCGGACGCCGCCCATGGTGAGCCGGCCGCCGGAGTCGGTGACGTACACGCAGTGCGCGCCGGCGTCCTCCATGATCTTCGCCTGCTCCGCCAGGGCGGCGGCCGGCGCCATGTGCGACATCATCAGGAACCCGGACACGTCCATGCCCAGCTCGCGGGCCTTGCCGATGTGCTGGACGGCGATGTCGGCCTCGGTGGCGTGGGTGGCCACCCGGACCGAGCGCACCCCGAGGTCGGAGGCCTTCTGCAGGTCGTGCAGGGTGCCGATGCCGGGCAGCAGCAACGTCGTGAGCACCGCGTTCTGCACGACCTCGGCCGCCGCGGAGATCCACTCCCAGTCGGTGTTGCTGCCGGGTCCGTAGGTGAGGCTCGCGCCCGCGAGGCCGTCGCCGTGCGCGACCTCGATGGCGTCGACACCTGCGGCGTCCAGGGCGGCGGCGATGCGGCGCAGGTCCGCTGGGTCCAGGCGGTGCCGGATGGCGTGCATGCCGTCCCGCAGGGTGACGTCCTGGATGTAGAGGCTCGGGTTCGTCACGGCAGGACCTCCGCGGCCTCGCCGGTGCCGGCGTGCGCGGCGAGGAGCTCCGCGGTGCGCAGGGCGGCCGACGTCATGATGTCGAGGTTGCCCGCGTAGGCGGGCAGGTAGTGGGCGGCGCCCTCGACCTCGAGGTACACCGAGACCTTCCACCGCGGCCGTGGCGGGCCGGCCCCGATGAGGGTGTCGAGCGGCTCGTCGTCGGCGATCGGGGTGACCTGGACCTGCTGCTTCATCCGGTAGCCCGGGACGTACCGGGCGACCTGCTCGGCCATCGCGGTGACGGCGGCCCTGATCGCCTCGGGGTCGCCGTCGTCGACGAGGCAGAGCACGGTGTCGCGCATGATCATCGGCGGCTCGGCGGGGTTGAGCACGATGATCGCCTTGCCGCGGTCGGCTCCGCCGACGACCTCGATGGCCTTCGCGGTGGTCTCGGTGAACTCGTCGATGTTGGCCCGGGTCCCGGCCCCGGCCGACCTCGATGCGATGGAGGCGACGATCTCCGCGTAGCGGACCGGCGCGACCTGCGCGACCGCGGCGACCACCGGGATGGTGGCCTGCCCGCCGCACGTGACCATGTTGACGTTGCGCGCCGCGACGTGCTGCCCGAGGTTCACCGCGGGCACCACGAACGGGCCGATCGCCGCCGGGGTCAGGTCGACGAGGATCTTGTCGTACGGCTCGAGCTTCGTCGCGTTCGCGACGTGCGCCCGGGCCGAGGTGGCGTCGAAGACGACGCCGATCTCGTCGAAGTCCGGCAGCGCGACGAGCCCGTCGACGCCCTCGGCGGTGGTGGGGATGCCCAGGCGCTGCGCCCGGGCGAGCCCGTCGGAGTCGGGGTCGATGCCCACCATCGCCCCCATCTCGAGGGTCTCCGAGAGCCGGATGACCTTCATCATGAGGTCGGAGCCGATGTTGCCGGAACCGATGATCGCGACCTTCGTCGTGGGGGCGGACGTCATTGCCCGCCTCCGGCGGAGTCGCCGGTGAACGCCGCGCGCACCGTGCCGAGGCCGGTCAGGGTGGCGGTGTAGCGGGCGCCCGCCCGCACGGGCACCATCGGGCCGAGGGCACCGGAGAGGACCACCTCGCCCGCGCGCAAGGGGTCACCGAGGTCCTGTGCCGTCCTGGCCAGCCAGAGCAGCGCGTTCACCGGGTCACCGAGGCAGGCGGAGCCGGATCCGGAGCTGACGGTCCCGCCCTCCTCGTCCACCAGGGTCATCTCGACGCCACGCAGGTCCAGCTGCCCCAACGGCTGGCGGGGCTCCCCGAGGACGTACAGGCCGCTGGAGGCGTTGTCGGCGATGGTGTCGACAATCGTGATGTCCCACCCGGCCACGCGGCTGTCGACGATCTCCAGCGCCGGCTGGACCTCGGCCACCGCGGAACGCGCCGTCCCCTCGTCCAGATCACCCTCGGCGAGGTCCTCGCCGAGGACGAACGCGATCTCCGCCTCGATCCGCGGCTGCAGCAGTCGTCGCATCGCCACGGGCTCGTCCTGCCGGCACAGCATGTCGTCGAACAGCACCCCGAAGTCCGGCTGGTCGACCCCGAGCTGCGCCTGCACGGCGGGCGAGGTCAGACCGATCTTCCGCCCGACGACGCGCCGCCCCCGGTCCAGCCGGGCGCGGGTGAGCAACGACTGCACCGCGTACCCGACGGAGACCGAGGACTCGGGGAGGAGCTCGCGGACCGGTGCGCAGGGCGTGCGCGCCTCGGCAGCACGCAGGAGCCTGTCCGCGGCTGCGTGAACCTCGTCGCTGAGCGATGTGCCGACCATGACGTGGACGATCGCGCACGTGGAGCGGATCATCGAGCCGTGCGTTCCACTGTGCAGAACGGCGCGGCGCGAAACGGTGTGAAGCCCTCGATGCTGGGCCGTGCGCTGGCACTGCTGTCCGGGTTCCGGCCGGGTGAGAGCGAGATCGGGCTCGCCGAGCTCGCGCGCCGCAGCGGCGTCGCGAAGCCCACCGCGCACCGGCTCCTCGCCGAGCTCGAGTCCTGGATGCTCGTCGAGCGGACCGGTCGCGGGTACCGGCTGGGGCTTCGCCTGTTCGAGCTCGGCCAGGTCGTCCCCCGCCAACGGGATCTGCAGGAGACCGCCACCCCCTTCCTGGCCGACCTCTACGAGGCGACGAGGGAGACCGTGCACCTCGCCGTCCCGGACGGGGCCGAGGTCGTCTACGTCCAGAAGCTCTCCGCGCCCGGTGGACCGGACATCCCCTCCCGCCTCGGAGGCCGGATGCCCGCCCACTGCACGGGGGTCGGCAAAGCCCTGCTCGCCTTCGGCCCGCCGGAGCGGCTGGCCGCCGTGCTGGCCGCGGGACTGACCCGACGAACTCCCCGCACGATCGTGCTCCCCGGCATGCTCGGCACGCAGCTCACCGCCATCCGCCGGAGTGGCCTCGCGGAGGAGCACGAGGAATCAGGCCGCGGGGTCGCCTGCGTCGCCGCACCGGTCATGGACCCGAGCGGCGTCGCCGTCGCCGCGATATCGATCTCGGGCTGGTCCAACCGGCTGGACACGAGGCGGGTCGCTCCAGCAGTCCGCACGGCCGCACTCGCGTTGTCGCGCGCCCTCGGCGGCGCCCCGGTTCTCAGCACGGTAGAGGAACCCTGAGGCAGCACTCCGGGGGGAGCTCAGACCCCTGGTGGAGCCGGCGACGGCTCCGCCACGAGAAGATCGTGCAGCGTGAGCCGTTCGAGCTCGGCGGTGATCGCGCCGGCCACCCGGCTGTCGAGGGAGACCAGTGCCGCCTGCACCCTTCGCCCCACCGCACAGGACGGATCCGGGCCGTGCAGGCCCAGCACCGGATGCCCGTCCTGCATCAGCTGCCACACCCGCGACAGCGGGAGCCTGCGGGCGTCGATCGTCAGCTCCCACCCCCCGTGCGGGCCGGGACGCGACCGCACCAGGCCGGCAGCCCGCAACGGGCCGAGTACCCGGCGCACGTAGACCGGGTTGACGTTCGTGCTGCTCGACAGCTCGTCGGAACTGGCCGCTCGCCCCTCGACACCCGCGAGGTAGGTCAGCACGTGCACGGCGACGGCGAATCGGGTGTTGGTCGGGCCGGCCACGGCCCGATCTTGCCAGATCGCAACCGATCCGGCTACGGTTATTCGTAGTCATATTGACTACAGATCGGACGGACATGACCATCGCGATCACCGGGGCGTCGGGTTCACTGGGCCGGGCCACGGCGGAGCTGCTGCTCGAGACCGTCGACCCCCGCGGCGTCGTCCTGACGACGCGACGGCCCGAGATCCTCGCCGATCTGGCCGGTGCCGGGGCGGACGTGCGTCGTGCGGACTTCGCCGACCCGGCGTCGCTCACCGAGGCCTTCTCGGGGGTGGAGCGGCTCCTGCTCATCTCCACCGACGCGGTGGGAGCACGGGTCGACCAGCACCGGGCCGCCATCGCCGCCGCGACCGCTGCCGGGGTGCGGCACATCGTCTACACCTCGGTCCCGCAGCCGGTTCCCGGCAACCCGGCGCTCGTCGTCCCCGACCACGCCGCCACCGAGGCCGCGCTGCGGGAGTCCTCGGCCACCTGGACGTTCCTGCGCAACAACATCTACGCCGAGCTGCAGGTCGGTGGCGTGCAGGCGGCGCTCACGTCCGGACGGTTCCCGACCAACACCGGCACGGGCGCGGCCGCCTACGTGAGCCGGGAGGACTGCGCCGCGGTCGCCGCGGCCGTGCTGACCCAGGACGGACACGCCGGGCGGGCCTACGACGTCACCGGTCCGGTCGCCGTGCGGTCCGCCGACCTCGCGACGCTCGCGGGCGCGCTCGGCGATCGGGACGTCGAACTGGTCGACATGGACGATGCCGGGTTCGCGGCGCAGTTGCGCGGATCCGGCCTGCCCGACGGGGCCGTCGAGGTCGTGGTGTCGTTCGGCGCGGCGATCCGCGAGGGCTTCCTGTCCACCGCCACGAGCACCGTGGAGGAGCTGACCGGGCACGCCCCGATCTCCACCGCGGATGTCGTCCGTCGGGCCCTCGGGCGATGAACCACCGGACCCGGGGCCCGGCACCACCGCGGCATCCGCCGAACGGGAACGACGATGACCCGCTCCGCGCCCGTCGACGAGCACACCCCCAGCACGTCGCCACGAGCGACGGTCGTCCTGGTCCTGCTCGCCGGGCTCGTCGCGCTGGGGCCGCTGTCCACCGACGCCCACGTCCCGGGCCTGCCGATGCTGGCCGCCGACCTCGGCGCACCCGCGACGCTCGCCCAGCTCACCGTGACCACGTGTCTGATCGGGCTCGCGGTCGGCCAGCTCGTCGCCGGCCCGCTCAGCGACGCGCTGGGGAAGCGACGGCCGGTACTGGCCGGCCTCGCCGTCTACACGCGCCGCCGGCTCAGAGCTCGACGTGCCCCCGCTCGGTGATGGGCGACGTCCGGCCCGACCGCAGGAACAGGGCGAGGACCGCCGCGCCGGCACACATCAGAGCCACGATGTAGAAGCCGTTGTCGTAGGTCTCCGTGGTGATGCCGGCCCTCAGCTGCTGGTAGATCGGCAGCAGGCCCGTCACGCCCTGCTCGGTCGCCTCCCTCACCTCGGGCAGCGCGGCGGGGCCGAGGCCGTAGAGACCGCCCCGGTCGACCAGCAGCTGGGCGGAGGCCGACATGTTGAGCCCGCTGAACACCGCGACGGCCACGCTGGAGGCAACCCGTTGCATCACGTTGTTCATGGCACTCCCCGAGCCGGTCAACGCCGGCCGCAGCGCGGACACCCCCGAGGTGATGATCGCGATCAAGGCCAGCCCGGTGCCCACGTTGCGGATCGAGGTCCACAACTCGATATCGGCCCTCGGGGTGCTCGTGTTCAGCTGGGCCAGCAGGTAGGAGCCGTATGCCATCACCAGCAGCCCGGCCACCACCGGCCAGCGCGGTCCGAACCGGTCGTAGAGCCGTCCCGACAGCGGCACCATCACCACCAGCACCACAGCCGACGGCACCAGCACCAGCCCGGCGTCCAGCGCCTGCAACCCCTGTACGACCTGGAGGAACTGCGGGATGAAGAAGAGCGTCGTGAACAGGCCCGTGATCGCGACGACCAACAGCACGATCGAGAGGGTGTAGGGCCAGCTGGCGAACACCCGCAGGTCGATCAGCGGATCGTCCACCTCCAACTCGATCACCACGAACACGGCCAGGCTCAGCACGCCCGAGATGAACAGGACCAGGACGCGGTAGCCGGTCCACCCCCAGTCCTGCCCTTCGGAGAAGGCCAGCAGCAGGGCGAACAGCCCGTAGGCGATCGTGAGGAAACCCCACAGGTCGAACCGGGGCCAGGTCGTCGGCCGGATCCGCGGGAAGATCGCGATGGCCGCGATGGTGCCGACCACGCCGATCGGAACGTTGATGTAGAAGATCAGCCGCCAGTCGACGTACTCGACGAGATAGCCGCCCAGCACCGGGCCGACCGCCGGCGCGACGACCACCCCGAGCCCGTAGATCCCGGACGCAGAACCGATCTTCGCCGGCGGCACGATCTGGTACAGGATCGTCATGGTGACCACCGGGAGGATGCCACCGGGGATCGCCTGCAGGATCCGGAACACGATCAAGGAGTCCAGGTTCCACGCCGCACCGCACAGCGCGGACGCGGCGGCGAACCCGACCATCGACAGGATGTAGAGCGTGGTCTTGCCGATCCGTTCTCCCAGCCACCCGGTCAGCGGCACGACGACGCCGAGCGCCAGCGTGTAGCCCGTGACGATCCACTCGACGTCGTCCGGCGCGGCGGACAGCTCGAGCTGGATCGTCGGCACGGCGACGTTGACGATGCTGGTGTCCAACACCGACATGAAGGTGCCCACGACCAGCACGCACAGCGGCAGCACCCAGCCCCGGCCGGGCGCCGGTGCCGATCCGACGCCGCTCGACGGCTTCGGCGCAGGCTGCGGCCCCGTCCCCGGTGTCGATCGCGGCGCCGTCGACGCACGCGAGGCGGCGGAGTCGGGACCTGTTCCGTTCGAGCCGGCCGGGGGCGCGCTCACGGCATCGGCGGTCCCGCACGCCGCCCGGTGGCCCGAGGCGGCGGCGTGCGCGGATTCGGCGGCGGAGCCGGATCGGGAGGACTCAGCCACGAGGCCTCCCCCCTGATCGCATTGCCTTCTCGATGTTCACGGCGGACGCTCAGCCGGCCGTCGGAGCGGGCGCCGTGGCGGCGCTGGGGAGCGGTGTCCCGGCGAACACCGAGTCCGGGTCCACCGCCGACTTCACGGCGAGCAGCCGCCCGGTGTTCGGCCCGTAGGCGGCGGCGACCTGGTCGGGGGTCTCGGGTCCGAGGAAGTTCACGTACCCGCCCGGCAGCGAGAACTGCTCGAGCGCTGCGTGCAACTGCTCGGCCCAGCGCAGGTGCCGGGAGCCGCCGGGGTCACCGGTACCGGCACCGCCCTTCTCCCACAGGGAGATGATTTCCACCATCCGGTGGGGCTCGCGTCGGCCGAAGGCCGTCGAGCCGACCGGGACACGGGTGGCGGCCCCGTGGAACTGGTGCAGCAGGATCGCGGAGAACGGCGAGGTGAACGCGTGAGCACTGTGCTCCACGATCTCGATGATCTTTTCGGACATGCCGGCCACGGTGCGGGTACGAATCGCTCCCATGCGGCCGACCGGGAACATGGCGTCCGTCGCCGCGAGCCCGGCGGAACGTGCGGCGGGTCCGACGTCGGCCAGCAGCGGGGTGCCCAGCCGGGTCAGCCGGTGCACCGGCCCCTTCTCGGCGGCTCCCTCGTCCAGGCTCCCCGACCACGTGGGCGCGACGTACACCGCGGGGGCTCCGGCCGGGCCGGGAAGGAGACCCACGTCCACCGTCAACTCGTCGGTGCTGTTCCGGAGGATCTCGTCGAGATCGGCGAGGATGCGATGGCCCTGCGAGATCGGGTAGAGGATGGTCCCGGCCACGACGGTCGGCACGGGGTGCAGGCGGATCCGCGCCGACGTCACGACGCCGAAGTTGCCGCCCCCGCCGCGCAGCGCCCAGAACAGATCGGGCTCGTGCTCGGTGTCGGTGTCCACTCGGGAACCGTCGGCGAGCACGACCTCGGCACCGAGCAGGTTGTCGGCCGCGAGCCCGAACCGTCCGGTCAGCGGGCCGTACCCGCCGCCCAGCGTGATCCCGACCATGCCCACGGCGCCCGCGGTTCCGGTGACGGCCGTCAGGCCGGCCCGCTCGGCGGCGACCACGACGTCGGACGAGAGCGCGCCACCCGCCACGGTCGCAACGCCTCGGTCGGCGTCGATGTGGACCTCCCGCATGCCGGTCAGATCGAGGACCAGTCCGCCGGGACGTAGCGCCCGCCCCCAGAAGTCGTGGCCCCCGCCGCGTACCGACACCGGTACGCCGTGCTCGCGGGCCGCGCGTACACCGGCCTGCACATCGGCGGTGGTCACGCAGCGCACGACCACCGACGGCCGGATGTCGACGGCCGCGTTGAACAGCCTCACGGCCTTCTCGTACTCCGGGCCGCCGGTCAGCACGCGGCCCGAGGCGGTCGTGGACCGCAGCTGCGCGAGCAGCGCGGCGCTCACGTCATCGTGATCATCGGCTTCGGGACGGGACTGCATGGTCACTCCTGTGGATGGGGCGGGGAAGCGGCTACCGGCGGCTGATGCGGGCGTCGCCCGCCCGGCTACTCCGCCGTGGGGCCGGCTGCTGCCACATCTCGCACCGGTGGTGCAGGAAGGCGGGGTGACCGAGCGGCACCCATTCCCCGCCGCCGAGCCGGATGGTCACGATGCGGGCGATGCGAAGGGGTTGGCATCGGCGTGCCGGTGCCCCCAGAGGTCCGACGTGCCGAAGTCGTGGGGGACCCAGTCGTCGCCGACCTCGATGCCGCCACAGCCGATCTCGAGGTGGAACCCGCTGGGGTTCCTGACGTAGAACGAGATCGCCTTGTCGTTCATGTGCCGGCCGAGGCTGATCGAGATGGGCACGCCTTTGGCCTGGGCCCGGTCGTGGGCGCGTCCGACGTCGTCGATCGAGCCGTGTTCGATCTCGAGGTGGTGGATGGACGGCGTGTCCGCGCGCGCGAGCGCGATGCTGTGGTGGGTGGCGTTGCAGCGGAGGAAGTACAGGCCGGGTGCGCGGTAGTCGGTCAGCCTGAACTCGAGCACCGACTCGTAGAGCTCACGGAGCTCGCCGAGCTTCGGGCCGGCCAGTACGAGGTGGCCGAGGCCGGTGACCCCGGGACGCGCGTCGGCCGGACGGGCCACGCCGGTGCGCACCTTCGCCTCACCGACGGCCAGCTCGACCCGGTAGCCGACGGGGTCGGTGAACCACCGCAGACGGGTGGCGCCGCGCAGCTCGGTCTCGTCCGCGGATCCCTCACCGACGGCGAAGCCGGCGTCCGTCAGCCGCTCCGTGAGCCGGTCGAGCTCCCGTGCCGAGTCGACGATCCACCCGATCTCCCGCGGCCGGTCCTGCGCGGAGGGGTGCAGCGCCAGGCGGTACTTGAACTCGTCGAGCTCGAGCAGGGCCACCTCCTGTGTGCCGATCTTGGCGGGGGTGGCCCCGACCCCCAGCGTGTGCTCGAACAGGTCGACCCACGCGTCGACGTCGGTGACGTCGAGGCCGACGTAGCCCAGCTTGCGGACGCCCATGTCGGCCTCATCCCTCCGACGTGGCGGCCGCGGCTCCGCCCTGCAGGAACTCGCGCACGATGTGGTTGAACTCGGGCGCGCGCTCGTACTGCACCCAGTGCCGGCAGTGGGGCAGGACCCACAGCTCCGCGTCGGGGATGCCGCGCAGGATCGTCGGCGCCCACGTCAGCGGGACGGTCTGGTCCTCGCGGCCCCACAGCAGCAGCGTGGGTGCGGCGATGCGCGCCAGGTCCGGCGTGAGGTCGCCGAAGTTCGGGGGTATCGGCAGCTCGGGATGGGCCAGCAGGCTCGACTCGTACCGTTCGTCGACGAGTGCGTCGGTCGCCAGCGACTCGTCGTACACCATCAGGCGGACGAACTGCGCCATCGCGTCACGCGACGGCTTCTCGGCCGCCATGTACGCGAAGAGGTGCTCGAGCCCGACCGGCCACGGCGGCGCGTCCGCCGGGAGGACTCCGCCGGGCGCCATGAGGACGAGCCGATCCACGCGTTCCGGATGCGCCACGGCGATCCGCATCGCGACACCGCCGCCGTAGGAGTTGCCCACCAGGTGGGCCCGCTCGATCCCCAGCGCCGTCATCGCGCGGCACACGCGTTCGGCCGCGTGGAAGATCAGCGGCTCGTCGCTCGCGGGCCGCGGCGAGCGCCCCCAGCCGGGGAGGTCCACCACCACGTTCCGGTAGTCCCCGAAGGCCGGCAGGTTCGCCCCGAAGTTGCTCATGCCGGTGGCGCCCGGCCCGGAGCCGTGCAGCCACAGGACCGGACTGCCGGCACCGAACTCGGTGCAGGCGAGCTCGGCGTCCCCGACATCCACCATCGTCGTCACCCCGGCGCCTCCTCGTGTATGTAACGCTCACTATACAGCGATGCGCGCCGATGGTTCCGAACGGTTGCCGAATCCCGCGGTGCCGGCGTTCGGCGATCAAGGCGAGATGGTCGCTGAATGATCTCCGACAGCGATCATCTGCCCTTGGTCACCGCTGCCCAGGCTGTGCCGGCGGCACCGGCGCCCGGCGTCGTTCGGCTTGCGGTGAGCCCGCCCGGCTCCGGTCCACGCCGTCAGGAATCGCTCAGACTTCGTGGCTGTGCTGTTCGGCCAGTCCGCGGATCAACGAGACGAACGGCGCGACGTGCGAGCTGTACGTCGCCCCGTCGAAGCTGTTGGCCACCGACAGCCCGTCGGTCATGGCCCGCCCGAGAACGGCCAGCTGGGCGATGAAGGCCTGGCCGTCCGCGTCACCGTCCGGCGCGAAGATCGGGGTGAGGGCCTCGACCCAGGACGCGTGCGCGTGGTCGCGGATGCGACGCACGGTCACGCGCACCGTCTCGGAGTCCTTGTGCGGGCCGACGCTGACGGCCAGCAGGAGGCGGAGGTAGTCCGGGCGGCGGTCGAGGGCGTTGCACACCGCCGTGAACCACGCCTCGAGGCGGGCGACCGGATCCCGCTCCCCGAACGAGGCGGGGTTCGGGAACAAGGCGTGGAACTCCTCGAAGGTGCGCTCCAGCAGCGCGGCCAGGACGCCGAGCTTGTTGCCGAAGTGGTAGTAGACCGAGCTGGGCGGCAGCCCGGACTGCGCGCACAGATCCGAGACGGCCATGCCGTCGTAGCCCCTGCTCGTGATGAGGTCGCGGGCCGCGTCGAGGATGAGGTCGCGGCTGCTCGAACCGGCAGCGGTCGACGCGGAGTTCGATGCCCTCACCACCAGGTCATGATAGGTGGGGCTCGACGTCGGCGCGCCCGGGCCGCGGACGCGCGACGACCTCAGCCCACGTCGGCCCGATCCGGAGACGGTGGACGGCATCCAGTGCGCGGTGCGCATGTGACCTTCCTGCAGAAGGTGGCGGGGATCGCCAACCGCGCGGTCCTGCCCGACGCGTCGTCTCCGCGCCTGAACCGCATGACGGGCGGCCGGATGACGGTCGTCCAGTGCACCGGGCGGCGATCCGGGCGCACCGTCTCGCTCCCGGACAAGACGACCTGGTGGCGCAACTTCACCGGGGAGGGCGCGCCACCCACCGTCCGGCTGACGGGGTCGACCGGTTCGGGCGGGTCGTCACCGTCCGGCAGGGCGACCGGGTGCGGATCGAGGTCGTGCCGAGCCCGCCGGACCGCGAACGGCCGGCGAGCTGAGCGCAACGTCCGGGTCCGCCCGGGAATGCCGGCATCACGTCCAGCTCCGGTAGTCGTCGTCGGGCAGCGGATGATCCACCGGGATGACCCGGGAGTAGACGGCCGTGAGGCATCCCGGGCAGAAGAGCTGCCGGAACACCACCTCGGCATCGACGTAGACCGACGGGTCACGCCAGATGTGGGGTCCGGCCTCGGTGGGCGGGGCGTCGCGGCGGGCGAGCGCCGCGACGAAGTCTCCCCCGTCCAGCCGGCCGAGCCGCCTGCCGCAGTGGGTGCAGGTGACCGTCCGGCCCGCGGGGGTGTCCAGGACGGCGAGGTTGTCGTCGAGGCGCCGCGCGCCGACGGTGTCCGGCTCGCCGATCGGCGCGAGCCACGCGTCGGGCAGACCCGACTCCGCCGCGCGGCGGCGCCGGAGCCTCTCGCGGGTCTCGTCGGTCGCGGTCGCGTCGACCTCGCCGTCGCGGACGACCACGCCGTAGACCTCCCGCGCGGCCTCGGCCGAGACGCGGACCTGGAGCACGTCCTCGCGCACGCCCTCCGCGGGGCGCAGCAGCGGGTCGCCGTACCCGCCGCCCGCCTGCCAGTGCAGGTACAGCGCGTCGCCGGCACCGAGGTCCGACTCCCCCTCGCACGGCAGGACCTCGACCTCGCCGCCGAGCTCGTCCAGGTCGGCGGGGATGGTCGTCGCCCCGGCGAGGCGGGGCACGTCGATGCCGCGCACGACCAGGTCGAGCTGGGAGTTGCCTGGGTGGCCCCCGGCCAGTCCGACGTTCTGGTTGGCGACCTTGCCCGTGCCGGAGACCACCAGCGACATCGATCCGACCTGGTCGGGGTGCTGCACGTAGCAGACCGAGCCGCTCATCCCGCCCCGCTGCCGACCGGGCCCACCCGAGTCGGTCTGCTCCCGCCGCCACAGGGCGACGAGCGGGTAGAGGTACTCCGTCATCTCGACGTCGGGGGCCCGCGCCGAGGGGATGATCAGCCGGCCGCCGGTGTCGACGCCGTCGTGGTGCACCTGTGCCCCGTAGCCGCCGGCCATGACGTCGAAGACGGGTGAGACGAAGCCCTTGCTGCCGCCGCCGCGGACGTCCACCCCGGAGACCACGCACAGATCGGTGGTGCCGTTGCAGATCGACTGCACGTCGGTGCGGTGCGCGGGTTCGGCGTCCAGCATCTTGGCCAGCACCTCCGCGACGAGGTTGCCGGCGCCCCACGCCGGTCCGAACGGGCCCTTGCCGACCGCGGCCGGGAACGAGGCGTTGGTGATCGTGTCCTCGTCGGTGACGATCTCGAAGCAGCGCATGAGGCCACCCGCTGCCCACGGGATGTCGCCCGCCAGCAGCGGCAGCACGGTGAAGACGATCCCGGCCCGCAGGCCCGGGTAGGGGCAGTTGATGATCCCGGTCTGCGCGGCGGTTCCCCGGAAGTCGAAGACGAGCCGGTCCCGCTCCTTCGTCATCGCCACCTTGATCGCGTGCAGGCCGCGGTCCCCGGTCTGCGACTGCTCCTGGTAGCCCACCGCGGTCCAGGTGCCGTCGGGCAGGGTCTCGAGCTTGGCCCGCAGGCGGCGCTCGGCGTCGTCCATCATGCGGTGCATCACCGCCTTGACGGTGTCGGCGCCGTACTTGGCGATGAGCCGGAGGATCTGTTCCGCGGCACCTCTGTTCGCCGCGATCTTGGCCCGCAGGTCCAGCCCCACCAGGTGCGGGAGCCGCGAGCGGCGCACCCAGGCGTCGGCGACGTCGCGCTGCAGCACCCCGTCCCGGACGACCTTGATCGGTGGGGTGGGGAGCGCCTCACCGAACACGTCCTGGGCGGAGGGGCTGAAGGAACCCGGGCGCGGGCCGCCCAGGTCGACCTGGTGGGCAATGGCCGTGGTCCAGCCGAACAGCCGGCCATCGTGGAAGATCGGGGCCAGGATCGCGGCGTCGTTCTGGTGCAGCCCGCCGCCGATCCACGGGTCGTTGCACAGGAACATGTCGCCCTCGGCGATGCCCGGGTTGTCACTGCGGTGGCGCAGTGTCCAGGTGATCGCCAGGTCCATCGAGCCGATGAGGCCGATGTTGTAGGTGCCGACCTGGACCTGCTCGCCGAGCTCGTCGCAGATGGAGAAGTTGAAGTCGTTGGACTCCGTGACGACGTGCGAGCCCGACATCCGCCGCAGCGTCTCCCCCATCTCCTGGGTGATCGCCCACAGCCGGTGCCGCACGACCTCGTAGGTCAGGGCGTCGACCCGCTCGGCCTGATCGTCGTCGATCGTGTGCAGCGGCAGCGCGGGCGAGATCTGCGCCAGCAGCTCCGCGCGCGGGAGGGGGCGGCTGGTGAACTCGTCCGCGCCGGGGATCGTGGATGCCATGGGAGCCGTCCTCACTGGAAACTCAGCACGAGGTTGCCGAGGCGGTCGACGCGGCCGGTCACACCGGCGGGCACCACGACCACCGTGGTCGGGACGTCCACGATCGCCGGCCCGACCAGCTCGTGGCCCGCGCGCAGCCGGGCGTAGTCGTACACGGGGGTGGGCACGAAGCCGATCTGCGAGTCGAGGCAGACCTGGCGTTCCTCGAGCAGGGCCGCGGACGGGTCGGTGTCGTCGGCCTCCGGGACGTCGGGCAGGACGACCGGGAAGCCGAGGCCGGCCCTGGCCCGCATCCGGTAGGTGATCGCCTGCACGCCGGCCTCGCGAAAACCCGATCCGGAGCCGTTGATCCGCTCGTACTGCTCCTCGAAACGCTCGACGATCTCGTCACCGGTGCGCTCGGTGAACCCCGTGTCCGGCAGCGTCACCGCGAGCTCGTTGACCTGCATCGAGTAGCGCAGGTCGATCTCACGCTGCAGCGTCACGTCCTGGAACTTGACCTTCTGTCGGTCGAGCGCCCGCTGCAGGTCCGCCTCCAGCCGGTCGAAGTGGGACTCGAGCACGGTGTGGTCCACCGGGAACGCCGAGGGATCCGACAGCTCGGCGCTGAGCGCGACGTCGGAGGCGGCGAGCCCGTAGGCCGAGAACGCCGAGGCGACGGGGCCGAGCGGCACGACGACCTCGGCCACCCCCAGGTCCCGGCAGTAGCCGGCGCAGTGGGCGGGGCCGGCACCGCCGAACGCGTAGGCGACGAAGTCGCGGGGGTCGTGACCCGCCTGCAGGACGGCCCGTCGCAGGAGGTCTGCCGCCTGTGCGTTCTGCACCTCGTGGATGGCGATCGCTGCTTCCTCGACCGTGAGGCCGAGCGGTTCGGCGACGTGCACGCGGATCGCCTCGCGCGCCAGGTCCCTCCGCAGCGGCTTCCTGCCGCCGAGAAGGCCGCGTTCACCGAGGATGCCGAGCACCAGGTTCGCGTCGGTGTTCGTGGGGCGGGTACCGCCGTTCCCGTAACAGGCGGGACCGGGGACGGCCTCGGCGCTCTGCGGGCCCAGGCGCAGGTTCCCCCCGTCGTCCACGGACGCGAGCGCCCCGCCGCCGGAGCCGATGGTGTGCACCCGGATCGTCGCCGCGTTGATCGGGAACTGGTTGACGACGGAACCCGGCGCCATGACCGGCTCCCCGTCGACGATCAGCCCGGCCAGGAAGGTCGTGCCGCCGACGTCGGTGGTGATGACGTTGCGGTGCCCGAGCTGCTCGGCCAGCCGCATCCCGCCGATCACGCCGCCGGACAGTACGGAGCCGACCGTCGTGATCGCGTGCTCCGGCGCCCGGTCGGCCGTGATGGTGCCGCCCTCGCTCTGCATGACCAGCAGCGGGCCCTTGAGCCCGCCGGCCTCCAGCTGCTCCTGCAGCGGGGTCAGGTACGTGCGCAGCCGGGGCCCCACCTGGGCGTTCATGATCGTGGTCGAGGTTCGGGAGAACTCGCGGATGCGCGGGCTGACCTCGCAGGAGAGCGTCACGTACGTGTCCGGGGCGATCTCGTGGATCAGGTCGCGGACCCGCCGCTCGTGGTCACCGTTCTTGAACGACCACAGCAGGCAGACGGCGATCGCCTCGACGCCCTGCTCCAGCAGGGTCCGGGCGACGCTGCGGACCTCGTCCTCGTCGAGCGGGACCAGGACCTTGCCGGCGTGGTCGATCCGCTCGGTGACCTCCAGCGCACGGTACTTCGGGATCAACGGCGCCGGCTTGCGCTGCCGCAGCGTGTCCTGGATCTCGTGGGCCGAGCGGCCGAGGGTGCGCCCCTCGGCGTTCATGATGTAGATCGAGTCGCGGTGCCCCTTGGTGGCGATCAGCCCGACGTCGGCAACCGTCCCCTGGACCAGCGCGTTGATCGACGCCGTGGTGCCGTGGGCGATGTAGTCGGTCTGTGCGAGCAGCTCGCCGACGCCGATCCCCAGCGCAGCGGCGACCTCCTCGATCGCACGCATGACGCCGACCTCGCGCTGCGGCGGGGTCGTCGGCGTCTTCGCCGACACGATCCGGCCGGCACCGTCCGACGCGACGGCGTCGGTGAACGTCCCGCCGACGTCGATACCCAGTGCGTATGGCATGTGCTCTCCAGGTTCCTACCGCTGGCGGGCGGCGACGCGCCCGGTGACCGTCTGCAGCAACTCGTCGGGGTGGGCGTCCACGCCGCCCATCCAGGCGACGTGCTGGTCCGGGCGCACCAGCAGGAGCGCGGTGGGATAGCGGTCGAGCCGGCACGCCGGCACGTCGGCCACGGCGAGGGGGATGTTCCGCTCCCGGGCCGCCTCGACCCATGGCCCGACGTCGACGCCCGCGTCGGTCCGCAGGAGGGTGAAGCCGGGCCCGAGCACGTCGAGCACGGACCGGCCGTCGGGGAGCCAGGTGTGCGGAAGCCGGAAGCCCGGACGTGCCCGCTCCTCGTAACCACCCATGCTGATGGCCGCCTGTTCCTCGCCCCCGACCACCAGCGGCGAGGCCGCGTAGTGGTAGCCGAAGCTGAAGCCGTCGGGCGAGTACCGGTGCGGCTCGGTCACGGCGAGCCGGTCGGCGAGCGCCGCGCGGGCGCGCACCCCCTCCGGTCCGGTCAGGTGGATGTCCGGCGAGACGTCCGCGAGGGACACCCGCGCGGCCGCGCCCACCGCGCCCGCGAACTGCTCCCCCACCGGCTTGCGTTCCGACTCGTAGGCGGCCAGCAGGTCCGGCGGCGCCCAGCCGTGGTGCACCGCCGCCAGCATCCAGCCCAACGTGGCCGCGTCCTGGATGCCCGCGTTCATGCCGAACCCCCCGACGGGGATCCAGATGTGGGCGGCGTCGCCCGCCAGGAACACCCGCCCGTCGTGGTAGCGCTCGGCCACGAGCTGGCGGCCCGTCCAGCGCACCACGCCGAGCACCTCGTGCTCGACCGCGCCCCCGACGGCCTCGCGCAGCAGCCGCTCGGGGTCCTCGCCGTCGGTGTCGTGGTCCGGGGCGAAGGCGACGTGGTTCAGCCACAGCTCGTCCCCGTCGATGGCGATCAGGGAGGCGAGCCTGCGACCGTAGGTCCAGTAGGTCCAGGCCCGGTCGCGGGCGGCCATCCGTCCCAGCTCGGGCGAGCGCACGAACGTCGAGACGAACTTCTGGATCGCCTCCACACCCTGGTAGCGGATCCCCAGCTGGCGGCGGACGGCGCTGTGGGCGCCGTCGCAGCCGACCACGTGGTCGCAGCGCAGCACCCGGGTGGCGCCCGCGTGCTCGCCCGACTCGACGACCGCCTCGACGTGGTCCGCGTGCTGGCGCAGCGCGACCAGCCGGGCCCCGCGCTCGAGCGTCAGCCCGGGGAGCCCGCGCGCGTGCCGCTCCAGGATGGGTTCCAGGAACAGCTGCGAGATCCGGTGCTGCGGCTCCGGGGTGGGCCATGAGTCCCTGCCGACCCCCGCCAGCACCTGGGCGGCCGACGGCAGGTCGAGGCGGAAGATCTCCTCGCCCCGCAGCGTCGTCCGGTACTGGACCGAGCCCGGGTGGTCCTCGGGCAGACCGGAGCGCCGGATCTCGTCGGCGATCCCCAGCCGCCGGAAGATCTCCATCGACCGCGCGGACGTCGTGTTGCACCGGGGGTTCACGGGCCGCTCGGTCCTCGCTTCCACGACGTGGCACGGCACACCGCGGCGCGCGAGGTCGATGGCGAGGGTCAGGCCCGTGGGCCCGGCGCCGACGACGAGGACGCCGGTGCGGTCGCCGGGGCTGTCGGCTGCAGGGTTCACGCGCTCGGGATTCATGCGCTCAGGAACTCCCCCACCAGTGTGCAGAACTCGTCCGGCCGGTCGACGTGGATCCAGTGTCCGGCCCCCGCCACGACCTCGAGGCGGCCGCGGGGCAGGGCATCGGCCAGCCGCGCGGAGACGTCGACCGGGCTGACCCGGTCGTGCTCCCCGTGCAGGGCGAGGACCGGGGTCTCGATGCGCGCCGGGTCGGCGCCCGGACCGTCGTCGGCCTCGAACATGGACCGGAAGGCCGCCTCGGCCCCGGGACGCAGGGCCCGCTCCAGCCGGAGCTCGGCGAGGGCGTCGAGGAGCTCACGGTGGGTGCGCTCATGGGCGACGAGACGGGCGAGCGTGGCGCGCATGGACTCCCTCGTGGGTGCGTCGTAGAAGGGGACGGTGCTCGGCGGCGGCCCGGTGCCGGCACCGCCCATCAGGACGGCGCGCTCGACCCGGTCGGGCGCCTCGGCCATCAGTGCGAGCGCGGCGGCACCCCCCGCGGCCGAGTTGCCGACGACGTGCACGCGCCGCAGCCCGTGACCGTCGAGCAGGTCCAGCACCTGCCGGGCGCGGGCCCGGGCCCACGCGGCCGGCCCGCGGAGCCCGGCCTCCCCGCCCGCGATCTGCGTGCCGAAGCCGAGGAGGTCGGGAGCGAGGCAGCGGAACCCGGCCTCGAGCCCGGGCCGCACCGCAGCCCAGTTGCTCGCGGCGTCGACACCCGGTCCGCCACCGTGGAGCAGGACGAGCACCGAGCTCCGTCCGGCAACCTCCGAAGCCCCTGACACCTTCACCTCCTGTATGGAACGCACGCTATATTGCTCGGGCTTCGCCGACACGGTCGATCTCGGGCTCACGTCAGTGCTGCGTCGCCACTTCCTCGGCGATCCCGGTCGAACCACGGGACGCCACCGGGGCTGCGTCGGCGGGACGAGGCAGCGACTCGCGGGCGAGGAGCAGGGTTGCCCCGGCGCCGACCACGGCCGGTCCGGCGAAGATCAGGAACATCGACCCGGGGGTCCATCCCGCCTGCAGCAGGAAGCCGGCGAGCAAGGGCGCCAGCACGGCACCCAGCCTGCTCACCGCGACCGCCAGCCCGAGCGCCGTCGCACGCGCCCCCGCCGGGTAGAGGGCCGGGACGATGACGTTGATGCCCGACACCGAGCCGTTGAGCAGGAGCCCCACGAGCACCGCCGCCACCAGCGCGCCGGCCAGCGACCCCAGGGAGACGGAGAAGAGGGCCAGTGCGATCGCGGCGACGAGGAAGTAGGTCGCCGTGAGCCGCCGGGGCTCGACACGCATCGCGAGCAGCCCCAGTAGCACCGCACCCGTGACGCCGCCGAGGCTGAACAGCACGCCCCCGCTGATGCCCTGCTGGGTGGACATCCCGGCCTCCAGCAGCAGGCTCGGGGTCCACGAGCTGGCGAAGTAGAACGTCATCTGCGCCGCGGTGAACGCGATCCAGACCAGCACGGTGCGCACCGCGTTGCGCCCCCGGAAGACCGCGTCGAGGGCCGCCTTCCGCGAAGCGGGCACGGTCTCCGGCAGCGTCTCGACCGGCGCGTGGCCGATCGAGACGAGGATCCGGTTCAACCGCGCGAGCGCGTCGCGAGGACGGCAGGCCACGAGGTAGTCCATCGACTCGGGCAGGTAGCGCGCACCCGCGACGAACAGGATCGCGGTGGCGACGCACCCGAGCACGAACACCGCCCGCCAACCGTACGATCCGACCAGCAGGCTCGTCGCGACGCCCGCGATGATCGCACCGAGGCCGTACCCGGTGGTGATCAGCGCGACGACCAGACCCCGCCTCCGGTGGTTGGCGTACTCCGACGCCAGCACCGGCAGGCTCGCCGCCATCGCCCCCACCGCGGCGCCCGTCCCGAGGCGGCAGGCCACGAGCTGCCCGAAGTCCTGCGCCACGGACGCGGCCACCATGCCGAGCGAGGCCAGGGCGAGGCACCCCAGCGTCAGGCGACGGCGCCCGATCCGGTCGGCCAGCGGGGCGAGGAACAACGCCCCGACGGCCATGCCCGCGAGCCCGCTGCTGAGCAGGACCCCCACCTGGGACGGCGTCAGGCCCCACTCACGCGCGATCGTCGGCCCGACGAAGGACGTCACCAGGAGATCGAACCCGTCGACCAGGTTGATCACGAGGCACAGGGCGACCGCCCTAGCCTGGACACGACTCATCGGTGCGCTCTTGACCTGCTCGAGGACGCTCATGTGAACCCCGCTTCGTTGCGACGCTCGACTCGGGCTCGCGCAGGCGAGCCCGTGAGCCGAAGTGGACGAACGTGCCGGACGAGGGATACTCTCGCCTGTATGGAACGCTCACTCTACAAGATCGAACGTCGCCGGCCACCCCCAGTTCGCCCGACCCACGTGTCGCACCGGTCGTGGCGTGCACCACTTCCACTTGCGCCGGCTGAACCCGGCACGGAACCGTATCTCAGATAGACGTACTGGTTCGTCTATCTGATGGAGGGATGGCTCTCGCCCATCGGCGGAGCCACTCCCCGCCAGTCGGTCCGGCCGGCCCCACTCGCCGATGAACCGCACTCGCGGACACCACAACGATCGAAAGGATCACCATGACCACCGCCGCTGCGTCGAGCTCGACGAGCAACGCGCCCGTTCTCCGAAGACTGTATTTCGTGCGTTTCGGGTTCGCGATCGTGTGGGCCGGACTGATGTTCGTGGTCGGGTCGAGCGTCGGGCCGCTGAGCGTGACGCTGATCGTGCTGTACCCGTTGTTCGACGTGGCCGCCGCGATCGTCGATGCCCGCTCGTCGGGGGCGAGCGGATCGACCCGGCTCCTGTACGTGAACATCGCGATCAGCACGCTCGCCGCGATCGGCCTGATCGTCGGCCTCACCTCCGGCATCCCGGCGGTCCTGCGTGTGTGGGGTGGGTGGGCCATCGTCGCGGGGATCGTCCAGCTCATCGTGGCCCTCACCCGCCGCAGGATGGGCGGCCAGTGGGCGATGATCGCCAGCGGGGCCATCTCGGTGTTCGCGGGGACGTCGTTCATCATGCAGGCCGCCGCCGACGGCCAGACGCTGGGCAGGGTCGCGGGCTACGCCGTGCTCGGCGGGATCTTCTTCCTCGTCTCGGCGCTGCGACTCGGCCGCGCCGCCACAGGGAACTGACCGTGGCCACGAATGCGGACACGGACACGGGTTCGAGTACGGGAGTGTTCGACGTCGTGGTCATCGGCGCCGGCCCGGTCGGGGAGAACGTCGCCGATCGGGTGGTGCAAGGCGGGCTGAGCGTGGCCATCGTCGAGCAGGAACTCGTCGGTGGTGAATGCTCCTATTGGGCGTGCATGCCCACCAAGGCACTGCTGCGCAGCACGGCCGCGTTGCGCGCGGCGCGCAGCCTTCCCGGCGCCCGGGAAGCGGTGACCGGCGACCTGGACGCCGCGGCGGTGCTGCAGCGGCGCGACGACTTCGCCTCGCACTGGAAGGACGACGGGCAGGTGTCCTGGCTGAAGCAGGCCGGGATCTCGCTCTACCGGGGGCAGGGGCGCATCAGCGCCCACCGCACCGTCGAGGTGATCGACGACGACGCGGGCACGGTGACGCTGACAGCGCGCCACGCCGTGGTCATCGCCACCGGGACCAGCGCGCTCGTCCCCGACCTTCCCGGTATGGCGCAGGCGATGCCCTGGACCAGCCGCGACGCCGCGGCCGCCCGCCGGCCCCCCGGCCGGCTGGCGATCATCGGCGGCGGGGTGGTCGCGATGGAGATGGCCACCGCGTTCACCGGCCTCGGCTCCGCCGTCACCGTGCTGGCCCGCGACGGGGTCCTACCCACCGCCGAACCCTTCGCCGGGGAACGGGTGAGCGAAGCGCTGCAGAAGGCCGGCGCGTCGATCCGGCTGGGCGCCGAGGCCGACACCGTGCACCGCGACGACGCCGGAACCGTGCACATCACCCTCACCGACGGCGAACGGATCGAGGCCGACGAACTCCTCGTCGCCGTCGGGCGCCGGCCCAACACCCACGGCGTGGGCCTCGACCGCATCGGCCTGACCCCCGGCGCCTGGCTCACGGTGGACGACACCCTGCGGGTCCTCGACGCCACCGGCGCACCGGTCGGCGACGGCTGGCTCTACGCCGCCGGCGACGTCAACCGGCGGGTACTGCTCACCCACCAGGGCAAGTACCAGGCGCGCGCCGTCGGGGACACCATCGTGGCGCGCGCACGGGGGACACAGGTCGACAACCGCCCATGGGGGCGGCACGCCGCCACCGCCGACGAACGCGCCGTGCCCCAGGTCGTCTTCACCGAACCCGAGGTCGCCTCCGTGGGCCTGACCGCGGCCGTCGCCGCCGAAGCGGGGATCCGGGCCCGGGTCGTCGACCACGACCTCGGCGCCGTCGCCGGGGCCGCCCTGCACGCGGACGGGTACGAGGGACAGGCGCGCATGGTGGTCGACGAGGACCGGGAGGTCATCGTCGGTTTCACCCTCGTCGGGCCCGACGTCGCCGAGCTCCTCCACGCCGCGACCATCGCCGTCGCCGCCGAGGTCCCGATCGACCGGCTCTGGCACGCCGTCCCGGCCTTCCCCACCCTCAGCGAGGTCTGGCTGCGGCTGCTCGAGACCTACGGCCGTGGTGGGGACTGACGGACGCCGGCTGATCAGTGCGCGCTGCTGGGTGCGGCCGCGCCAGGCGATTCCTCGCTCATCCGGCCCTGTGGCCGCAGCAGCACCGTCGCGACGAGGGCGATCGCGCACAGCGCGACCAGGTAGAGGCCCGCGGGGAGGGCGCTCCCGAACTGCGCTGCCAGGTAGGTGGCGACGATCGGCGCCGGACCGGCCGAGGTGATCGACGAGAGCTGGTACCCCAGCGCGGAACCGCTGTAGCGGACCGGTGCGGGGAAGCTCTCGGCGATCAGCGCGGCCTGCGGCCCGTACTGCATGTCGTGGACCACGAGGGACAGGACCACGAAGACGGCGATCAGCGCGAAACTGCCCGACTCCAGCACCGCGAAGTACGGGATGGCGAAGACGAGCATCGTCACCACGCCGATGAGGTACATGCGCCGGCGGCCGATGACATCGGAGAGCCAACCCCACAACGGCGTCGTGACGAGCGAGACGATCCCCGCGATCAGGATCACGGTGAGGAACGACTGCTGGGGCAGCCCGAGGTTGGCCACCCCGTAGGACAGGGCGAACGTCGTGAAGAGGTAGAACGACGCGTGCTGGCCCATGCGGATCAGGCAGGTGAGCACGATCTCGCGGCCGTTGTTGCGGATCGCCTCGGCGACCGGGCGGGACGACCGCCGCTCCGTGGCCACCATCCGCTCGAAGAACGGCGTCTCGAGGATCCCGAGCCGGATCCACATTCCCACGCCGAAGAGCACGAAGCTGACCAGGAACGGTATCCGCCATCCCCAGGTCATGATCTGGTCCTGGCCCAGGCTGCTGACCACGGAGAGGGCCGCGGTGGCCAGGGTCAGACCGGCGGGCGATCCCCACTGCGCCCAGCTGCCGGTGAACCCCCGGCGCTTGCTGAACGTCGCCCACTCGGTGGCCAGGAGGACCGAGCCGCTCCACTCACCGCCGACGCCGATCCCTTGGACCACCCGCAGGACGACCAGGATCACCGCGCCCCAGATGCCGCCGGTCTCGTAGGTGGGCACGACGCCGACGAGGACGGTGCCGATCGCCATCAGGGTCAGCGTCGCGACCAGGCTCGCCTTCCGCCCGATCCGGTCACCGAGGTGCCCGAAGATGACGGCACCCAACGGCCGGGCCAGGAACCCGACGAAGAACGTCGAGAAGGCCAGCAGCGTTCCCGCCAGCGGATCGAACTCCGGGAAGAAGAGCTTGTTGAACACCAGCCCGGCGACCAGGCCGTAGATGTAGAAGTCGTACCACTCGATCGTGGTGCCGATCGTTCCGGCGACGACCGCCTTGATCGCGTTCCGCCGGTCTTCGGGGCGCGGGGGTGCTGCTTCCGCAGTCATGGCACATCCACCGTTTCGGGCAAGCGGTCCCGTGGCGCGCGACGGGCACCGGGAGACGCCCGGCACATCCGGGCGTGGGGAAAGGGACGAGCGGAAGGCTCAGCGACAGAGCGCGGCCTGCGTGCGGCACAGGTCGATGTGCCACCGCCGCGCCCCGGAGAAGCTCCGGCCGCACACGGTCACGGCGCACACGGTCACGGCGCACACGGTCACGGCGCTGCCCGCCGGTAGCGCGCCCCGGGGTGGTCGGGGGCCAGCTGCGGGCCCGCCGCGGTACGCAGGTTCTCCCGCAGCGTCGCCGCTGCGTACCCGTCCTGCGCCCGGCCCCGGCACCGCAGCTCCGGCACGACGTGCTCGACGAAGTCGACGAACGTGCCGGGCGTGACGACGTGGGCGAGGTTGAACCCGTCGACGCCCGCCTCGTCCACCCAGCGCTCCATCTCGTCGGCGACGGTCGCGCCGGAACCCACGACCACGGGCCCGCGCCCACCGATCGCGACGAACCGGGCCAGCTCCTCGACCGTCCACTCCCGGTCGGGATCCGCTGTGGTGAAGGCGGCCAGTGCGGTGCGGGTCGCATCGGTCTCGACGTACTCCAGCCGCTGCCCGGGCCGGGCGCCGGAGAGGTCGACCCCGGTCCACCCGCCGAACAGGGCGAGCGCACCCTCGTGGCTCACGTGCTCGAGGTAGGAGTCGCGCTTCGCGATCGCGGCCGCATCGGTCTCGGCCGCGATCGGGGTCAGCATCGCGAAGACCTTGATGGCCGACGGGTCCCGGCCCGCCTCGCCGGCCTGCTCGCGGATCCGCTCGACGAACCCGCGCACGACCCCGGGGGTCGGGCCGTTGACGAACACGGCCTCCGCGTGGGCGGCGGCGAAACGGCTGCCCCGCGACGACGCCCCCGCCTGGAAGATCACCGGGGTGCGCTGGGGTGACGGCTCACACAGGAACGGCCCCGGCACCTCGAAGTACCGCCCCTTGTGCTCGATGTCGTGCACCTTGGCCGGGTCGGTGTACACGCCGCGTTCCGCGTCACGGACCACCGCGCCCGGCTCCCACGAGCCCTCCCAGAGCTTGTAGCAGACCTCCAGGTACTCCTCGGCGAGGTCGTAGCGCTCGTCGTGCGGGATCTGCTGGTCGCGGCCCAGGTTCCGGGCGGCGCTCTCCAGGTAGGACGTCACCACGTTCCACGCGATGCGCCCCTTCGTGAGGTGGTCGAGGGTCGTCATCCTGCGTGCGAGCGCGTAGGGCTGCTCGTAGGTCACGGACGCCGTGACCCCGAAGCCGAGGTGCTCGGTGACCGCGGCCATCGCGGAGATTGCCATGATCGGGTCGTTGACCGGCACCTGGACCGCCTCGCGGACCGCCACGTCGCGCGAGCGGCCGTACACGTCGTAGACGCCGAGGACGTCGGCCAGGAAGAGCGCGTCGAAACCGCCGCGTTCGAGCAGCCGGGCGAGGTCGGTCCAGTATCCGATGTCGGTGTAGCGGTGCCCCTGGTCGTCCGGGTGGCGCCACAGACCGACGGACTGGTGCCCGACGCAGGCCATGTCGAAGGCGTTCAGCAGGATGCGGCTCATCGGGTCCCGGGGTGGGTGAGGCGGTGGTCGGCCGGATCCGGCGCATCCGCCACAGCGCCGTCGATCGGGCCGGCGGTTGCGGTGGGGCCCGTACCGCACACCGGGTGGGCCCACGCCGAGATCACGCAGCGATCGTCGTCGGCCGGGTGTCGCTCCACAAGCCGACGGCCACATGGCGGGAACGTGCCCGCGAATTGTCCGGACCACCGAGGCCCCGGAGGACGGACGACCACGCCCGACGTGGTTGACACCGGCAGTACCGGCAGCCAAGGATGTGCCGAAATATGGCACTCTCGTTCCATGTTAAGGCACACCAATGCTGCCGACCACCCTGCCGAAGGAGAGCCCATGACGGCGCCCGCGCCGACGGTGTCCTCGCCTACGACCCGTCCACGTTCGAGGGCCTGCGCTTCCACACCGCGACCCCGGCGTTCCGCGACGGCACCGACTCCCCGCGCGAGTACCTGGAGCGCTGCCTGGCGACGATCGCCGAGCGCGAGCCGGTCGTGCGGGCGTGGGTCGTGCTGAACGAGGACGGTGCGCGCGCACAGGCGGACGCCAGTACCGAGCGCTGGCGGCGGGGCGAGCCGCTGTCCCCGGTCGACGGTCTCCCGATCGGCATCAAGGACCTGCTGGAGACGCGCGACATGCCGACCCGGATGGGCTGCGCCGCCTTCGCGGGCAACTTCCCGAAACGGGACAACGCGGCGGTCTGGGCCCTCCGCCAGGCAGGCGCGGTCGTGCTCGGGAAGACCGCGACCACGGAGCTGGGCGGTCCGGAGCCGAGCCCCACGACGAACCCCTTCGACCCGCGGCACACCCCCGGCGGCTCATCGTCCGGCTCGGGCGCCGCGGTCGGGGCGCGGATGGTGCCCGCCACGATCGCGACGCAGACCGGTGGTTCGCTCATGCGGCCGGCGAGCTTCAACGGCGCGTGGGGCCTCAAACCGTCCCAGGGCGCCATCAACCGCGGCGAGCGGCAGACCGCGAGCATGACATCGCACGGCGTCCTGGCCGCGTGCCCGGAGGACATGTGGCTCGTCGCGATCGCGATCGCATCGCGCGCGGGCGGCGACCCGGGCCGTCCCGCCCTGCACGGACCCGCCGCACCGCCGCCCGCACGCAGGCCCGGAACCGTGGCCGTGATCGAGACCGAGACCTGGGAGCGGCTGGACCCGGTCAGCCGCGACGCGTTCGAACAGGTCGTCGCCCAGGTCGAGGCCGCAGGTGTGGCGGTGCTGCGGCGGGCAGCCGATCCGATGGTGGAGCGGGTCGAGCGGTCCCTCGTGGGCGTCACGGACCTCGGGAGCGGGATCCTCGCGTGGGAGCACTCGTGGGCGTTCCGCGACGTCGTGGCGAACGACGCCGACGCCGTCAGCGCGCGGGGCAAGCGCTTCTTCCTCGAGGCCGCGGAGCGGCTCGGGGCGGCGGGCTACGAGGAGGCCCTGCGCACGCGCGCCGCGGTGCAGGCCACGTACGCGCTGCTCGGCCCGCGCGCCGACGCGGTCATCGCGCCGACGTCGAGCGGGCCGGCGCCGGTGTGGTCGGGCGACGTGCCCGGACAGCCGCCGGTGCCGTGGCCGACCGGGGACCCGGGGTTCAACTTCCCGAGCTCACTGCTGGGCGCCCCGGCCGTGAACGTCCCGCTCATGGGCGTGGGTGGCCTCCCCTTCGGCCTCCAGGTGATGGGGCAGCCGGGCACCGACGCCAGGACCACCGCGATCGCGCGGTGGATGGGCGAGACCCTCACCCCGGTCGGCGTCTGAACCGCGACGGGGCCACCGGGCGCGTCGGCGCCCGGTGGCCCCGTTCCCCGTCGGTCAGCCGGCTGCCGCCGCCTCCTGCCAGCCGAACGGGCCGGCCTCGGTGAGGCGCCGGCGGACCGCATCGTCGCGGGCCGCATCGGCGACGGTCCATGCGAGCGCGAGCCCGCCGTCGTGGATCGCCCGCGCGCCCTCCGGTCCGGATGCGGTGCGGGCGAACGCGGCGGTGTGGTTCCCGTCCTCCGGCGGGGAGTCGAACGACAGGACCGGGTGGATCGCCGGCATGTGCACCGAGACCTCGGCCATGTCGGTGGACCCGAGCGAGCGGTCGGCGTAGTCGGGGAACGTCCGCCCCAGCGCCTCGGCGTTGGCCTGGAAGAGGCCCGCCAGGTCCCGGTCGTGCCGGAACCCGTTGGCCGAGGCCAGCTCGGTGATCTCCAGCGCCACGCCCGCGGCCAGCGCACCCGCCTCGAAGCAATGGCGCACCCGCGGCCAGAGGAGGTCGACGTCCTCGAGCGTGTCGGCTCTGACCATGCATTCCACGGTGGCGGTACCCGGGATCACGTTGACCGCCGCCCCCGCCTCCTTCACCCAGGTGTGGATCCGGTCCGCATCCCGCTTCTGCTGGCGCAGCAGCCCGATCCCGACCTGCGCGACCGTGACCGCGTCGGCCGCGTTGAGCGCCTCGAACGGCCGTGACGCATGGGCGGTGCGCCCCTGGTAGGAGATCGACCAATGCCGGACCGCGCGGATGTGCGGAGTGGCCATGTCCTTCAGCGTCGGGTGCATCATCATCGCGGCGTGCAGGCCGTCGAAGGCGCCTTCGCGCAGCATGATCGCCTTCCCGGCCAGCACCTCCTCCGCGGGCGTGCCCAGCAGCCGGACCGTCAGGTCCAGCTCGTCGGCGACGGGGGCGAGGGCGAGTGCCGCCGCCACCGACGCCCCGGTGATGACGTTGTGCGCGCACCCGTGCCCGATCCCCGGCAGCGCGTCCAGCTCGGCGCACAGACCGATGGCGAGGGACCCACCGCCCGTGGTGGCCGCGACGGCAGTGGGGAGACCGGCCACCCCTTCCTCGACGTCGAACCCGCCGTGGGCCTTCAGCAGCTCCACGACGGCGGCGGCGGTGCGGTGCTCCTCGAAGGCGAGCTCCGGATGCGCTCCGATCCGGCGCGAGAGCTCGACGACCGCGGGCTCGTGCCGGTCGAACTCGGCGGCGATCCGGTCCTTCACCGATGGGGACGTGGACACCTCAACTGACGCCACGGAGCACCTCGGAATCTTCGTCGTCCTCGACCGGTTCGGGTTCGGCCACCGCGCGGTTGCGCGTCTCCGGCATCGCGACCACCACGACGAGCAGGGCGATCACCGCCAGCACCGTGATGTACGCGCCGGGGGCGAGCCGCCCGAGCCACGCGGTGAGCAGTGCGCCGAGGATCGGGGCCGTGCCGCCGAACACCGCATAGGCCGCGTTGTACGCAAGCGCCGTGCTGGTGGCGCGGATGTGCGGCGGCACGATCTCGACCGCCAGGATCGTGGCCGACATCCCGACGATCGCGGCCGGCAGGACCAGGAGGATCTCGGCGCCCAGTGTGCTGAGCAACGTCCCGCCGCCCGCCAGGAGGTATGCCGGCACGGATCCCGCGACGGCGAGGGCCACGCCGACGACCAGCAGCGGCCTGCGACCGAACCGGTCGACGAGCAGACCGGTCAGGACGCACATCGCGGCACACGACAGGAGCGCCACGACCCCGGCGGTCAGCACCGTGCCCTCGGCGAGACCACCGGTCGCCACCAGGTACGTCGGGAAGTAGCCGAGGAGGTTGTGGACGACGACGGCGAGCAGGGCGAAGACCGCGAACAGCAGGAGGAAGGTCCGCCGGTCACGTAACGAGTCCCGCACCGGCCGGTCCGACACCTCCCCCATGCGCTCGAGGGCGCGGAAGGTGGTCGTCTCCTCCAGGCGCAGCCGCATGTAGAGCCCGACCAGCGCCATGACGCCGCCGAAGAGGAAGGCCAGCCGCCAGGTCCAGTCGGCGTACGCCGCGGGCGCCAGCACCTGCAGCGCGAGCAGCGCGAGCGCGGCGAAGGCCGATCCGACGAAGGTGGCGCTGTTCACCGCGCTGACCCACAGCCCGCGCCGGTCCGCGGGCGCCTGCTCCACCACGTAGGAGGCCGCACTCGTGTACTCGGCGCCCATCGAGATGCCCTGGGCGAGCCGGCAGCACAACAGCAGGAGCGGGGCGGCGATCCCGGCCGTCGCGTAGCCGGGCAGCACCGCGATCGCCGCGGTGGACCCGGCCATGATCAGCACCACGGCGGACAGCGCGGTCCGGCGGCCCCGACGGTCGCCGATGCTGCCGAACACGATGGCACCGATCGGGCGCACCACGAAGGCGATGCCGTAGACGGCGAGCGTCGACAGGATCGCGAGGGTGGGGTCATCGCTCGGGAAGAAGTGCCTGGCGATGACGGTCGCGGACGATCCGTAGATCACGAAGTCGTAGGACTCGACGGCGTGCCCGATCATCCCGCGCCGAGCACCTTCCGCGTGCCCACGGTGCGGCTCACCAGATCTTCTCGAGTACACGGAGCACGTTCCCCCCGATGACGGCGGCGATCTCGTCGTCGGAGTAGCCGTGCCGGACGAGCCAGCGGGTGATGTTCCGGAAGCACTCGCCGGGGTTCTCCATCCCGGCGACGGCGTCGACCGTCTCGAACTCCGGGCCGGACCTGATGGTGTCCGCGACGCCCCACTTCTCGCTCATCACGTGGTGGAGGTCCAGGTGGTCGCCGAAGAAGGTGTCCGGGCCGAAGGCGACGTGCTCGATCCCGACCAGGTCGACGCAGTAGCGGAAGTGGTCCATCACCGACTCGATGGAATGCCGGCGGTGCCGCGCGCTCAGGGTCGTGTACGGCGCGGCCTCGATCCCGATGACCCCGCCCGACTCGGCGCAGGCCCGGATGACCTCGTCGGGCTTCATCCGCGGGGTGTCCCAGACCCCCCGCGCCCCGGCGTGCGTGATGAGCACCGGCCGCTCGCTGGCCTCGATCACCTCGAGCGCGGTCCGGTCCCCGGAGTGCGACACGTCGACGGCCATCCCGAGCTGGTTCATGCGCCGGACGGCGCGTCGCCCGAGCGAGGTCAGGCCACCGTCGCCGCGCTCGCGCAGCCCGCTGCCGAGTGCGTTGGCGTCGCTGTAGGCGATGCCGATCTGCCGCACCCCCAACCCGTAGAGCACGTCGAGCCGGTCGATCTCGTTCTCGATCAGCGCCGCGCCCTCGAGGCCGGCGACCACGGCGAGCCGCCCCTCCGCGTGGGCCCGCCGGATGTCGGCGACCGACTCCGCCCTGATCACGTAGTCCTGGTGCGCGAAGTCGCAGAACCGCATGCCGAGGTCGGTGATGACGTCGTCCCACTTCCACCCGTTGCGGGACTCGCAGGCCCCCCACCCGAGGTTGTCGAACACCGCGTCCAGACCGGACCGGCTCAGCCCCTCGTAGCCGTAGGCGAGGCGGGCGCCCCGGTTCCAGTCGAACAGCTCGGTCCTCGTGTGCCGGGGCAACCGCACGGGGTGGTCGTGCAGCGACACCACGACGGTGTCGGCCAGGAGGCGCTCCGCCCGCGCCGACTCGGCGGCGGTCAGCCCGAGATCGTGCTCCGGCAGCCGTCCGACGTCGGCCGAGGGGACGAACTCGGTGTAGTCCGTCCCCGCCTCGAGGTAGGAGAAGGACTGGTATCCGCGGTAGCGGGTGGGTGACATCGCGGGTTCGCCTCCAGCATGGGGATCAGCATCGTTCACCATTGCGGCACGACAATGCTACGTTGCGGCACGTTATTCGAACCGAGCTCCGTCCCCCTGTCAACCACCGTTCCCGCGGAGGAAGCCCGTGAAGATCGTTCTCGTCGGTGACACCGTCCTCGCCCGGGAGCCCGCAGGTGGGTGCGGCGACTCGGCCCTCCCGCTGCTGCGGCGCGGCGACCTCACGATCGCGAACCTCGAGGCCCCGCTCGTGGACGCCGACCGCCCGACCGAGAAGGAGATGACGATCCGGCTCCCCACCTCGACCGCGGGGCCGCTGCGCGCCATGGGCGTCGACGTCGTCTCGGTGGCCACGAACCACGCGCTCGACCACGGCGCGGAGGGCCTGCTGAGCACGTTGCGCACCCTCGACGACGCCGGTATCCGGCACGCCGGGGGCGGCCGCACGCTCGCCGAGGCCGACGCCGGGGTCGTCGTCGACACGCCGCGGGGAGCGCGCGTGGCAGTGCTCAGCTTCTGCGCCACCCTGCCGCCAGGGGCCAACGCCACCGCGATCCGACCCGGCATCGCGCCGCTGCGGATCGCCCAGAGCTTCGCCGTGGACGGGACGCTGGCACAGGAACAACCCGGCACACCGCCGTTCGTGCACAGCGCCGCCCAGGAGGCGGACGTCGTGCGGGTCGAGAACCGGGTGCGCGCGGCCCGGGCGGCGGCCGACCGCGTGGTGGTGTGCCTCCACTGGGGCGTCCCGTTCGCCTACCTCCCCCCGAACCAGGGACCGCTGGCGCAGTACCAGCAGACTCTCGGGCGGCGGCTGGTCGACGCTGGAGCCGACGTCGTGGCGGGAACCCACCCGCACTGCCTGCACCCGGTCGAGCGCTGGCACGACGGGCTCATCCTCTACTCGCTCGGCAACTTCCTGTTCCACGCGGGCGAGGTGCGCCGGCCCGACACCTACTTCGGCCTGCCCTACCGGGCCTCCCGCCTGTTCGAGGGGACCCCCTGGTTCGAGGGGGCCGTCTTCGAAGTGGACCTGACCGCGGAGCGGGACCCGCGCCTGCGGATCGTCCCGATCATCCTCGACGCGCTCGGTGAGCCGCACGTCGCCGATCCCCCGACGGCCCACCGGATCAGGGCACTCGTCGAGACCTCGTCCCGCGAGCTCGACCCGTCCGTCCGGGTGGATGCGGACGGAACCGTCCACTCGGGCCGTCGTGCGGCACAGATCACCCGCGGCGCCACCGCCCACGGTTGACGTGCTGCAACCCTCCGCCTAGCGTTCCGTCAGTAGGTACAGCGTTCACCATCGTGGCACGAGGAGGTTAGGTGGCCACAGTCGGCGTCGAAGGAGCCACCCGCAGGGTGCAGCGGACCGACGGCACAGCGACCCACAACGACACAGCGACCCACAACGGCACAGCGACCCACAACGACACAGCGACCCACAGCGACACAGCGACCCACAGCGACACAGCGATCCACTACACGGTGAGCGGCCCCGAGGACGGGCCGACCTGGGTCTACGTCCACGGCTGGGGGTGCCGCGGTTCCGACTTCGCGGAGGTCGCCACGTTCCTGCCCGCCACGCACCGGGTGATCACCGTGGACCTGCCGGGGCACGGCGACTCGCGCTCGGCGCGCACCGCGTGGACCGTGCAGGAGTTCGCGCGGGACGTCGCGGCGGTGGCCGACGCGGAGTCGGTCGGGCGCTGCGCCGTCGTCGGGCACTCGCTCGGGGGCGCGGTGGCGGTCGAGCTCGCGCGCCTGCGGCCCGACCTGGTCACCCAGGTGATCGGGATCGACTCGTTCCACTACCTCGGCCTGTACCCGGCGGTCGAGGACGCGGCCGCCCGGGAGATGGTCGCGTCCTTCGAGGACGACTTCCCGGCCGCCGTGCGCGGCCTCGTCGTCATGGGCTCGGTCCCCGACACGGATCCCGCCTTCGGCGAGGCGATCTTCCGGAAGATGTCGAGCATCGCGCCGCCGATCGGCGCGGCCGCGCTCGACGGGTTGCTGCGGTGGGACATGGACGAGGCGCTGGCCGCCGTGCGCCAGCCGGTCACGACGCTCGCGGTGCGCGGCCTCCTCGATCCGGCGGCCGTGGACCGCTACGGCGACCGGATCGACTTCGTCGTCCACGACCTGGGCAGCCACCACTTCCTCGTCGAGCAGCCCGCGGAGACCGCCGCGCTCCTCCTCGCCTCCAGGGTCGACTAGATGGCACCCACGGCCTGGAGCGCCATCCGGCTCAGGGACGTGTCGATCCCGAACCGGGTGTGGCTCTCCCCGATGTGCCAGTACTCGGCCGACGCCGCGGGCGCCCCGACCGGCTGGCACCTGGCCCACTACGGGTCCCGGGCAGCGGGCGGCGCCGGCATGGTCGTCGTGGAGTGCACCGGCGTCGCCCCGGACATGCGCACCACCGACCGCGACCTCGGCTTGTACACCGAGGAGCAGGTGGCAGGCCACGAGCGGCTCGCGACGCTCATCAGCTCACTCGGTGCGGTGCCGGCGGTCCAGCTCGGCGTCGCGGGGCGCAAGAGCTCGCACGGTGTGCCGTGGAGCACCGCCGGCACCCGGCACCCGGTGCCGCCGGGCGAGGGCGGGTGGCAACCGCTGGCCCCCTCGGCCATCCCGTTCGCCGACCTGGCCGTGCCGGCCGAGATGACCACGCGGGACGGCACGCGGATCCTGGAGGACATCGCGCGGGCCGCCGCGAACGCGCACCGCGCCGGCTACCGGGTGCTCGAACTGCACGGCGCCAACGGGTACCTGTTCCACGAGTTCCTCTCGCCGCTGGCCAACCGTCGGACCGACGAGTGGGGCGGCGACCTGGAGCGGCGGTTGCGGTTCCCGCTCGAGATGGTGCGCGCCCTGCGCACGGGGTGGCCGGAGGACAAGCCGGTGATCGTCCGGCTGCCCGCCGAGGACCTGCTGGAGGGCGGGCTCAGCACCCGGGACATGACCACCGTCGCGGCCCGGCTGGGCGCCACCGGCGTCGACGTGATCGACCTCTCGGTCGGCGCCCTAGTCCCGGAGGCGCCGCGGCCGGCCGAGCCGCTGCACACGGCCCGGTACGGCCCGCAGTTCCGCTCGACCGGCGTCCTCGTCGCGGCGTCGGGGGCGATCTCCGAGCCGCACCACCTCGACGAGGCGGTCCCCGAGCTGGTGGACGCGGTGCTCGTCGGCCGGGCGATGCTGCGCGACCCCTACTGGGCCCTGCGCGCCCGGGACCGCGACCCGCTCGAGTCCTGGCCGAGGCAGTACCACCGCGCCTTCTGAACCACCGCCCCTGCTAGGCGGAGGAGATCAACCCGCTGATCTCCTCCGCGGCAGCGACGGTCAGCCGCGCCAACGCCGCCTCCTCCGACGGCGCGAAACGCATCTCGGGGATCGACAACGTCACCGCCGCGATGGGGCGCCCCGTCGCGTTGGTTACGGCCGCGCCGAGGGAGGTCACGTGCGGACGGAACCACGACGACCCGTTGAGCGAATAGCCCCGCTCCGCGGTCCGGGCGATCTCCTCCCGCAGCTCGTCGACCCCGGGGATCGGCTCGGCGAAGTTCTCGACGGGGCGCTTCAGCACCTCGGCGGCCTCCGCCGGGTCGAGGCGGGCCAGTATCGCGACCCCCGCCGACGTGGCCCGCAGCGGCAGGCGCGTGCCGACCTCGATGAACACCCGGACGACCTGCGAGGTGTCCTCCCTCGCGATGATGATGACCTCGTCGCCGTCGCGCAGCGAGAAGTGCACCGTCTCGTCGGTCTCGGCGGCGAGCCGCTTGATCACCGGCCGGGCGAGGTCGCGCAGGTCCTGCTCACCGGTCCCCCGCAGGCCGATGGCGAGCGCCTTCATCGTCACGCCCCACCGGGTGCGATCCGAGTCGACGATGCGCAGCCAGCCGGCCTGCTGCAGCGTGACGAGGCAGCGCTGGACCGAGCTCTTCGGCATCGAGGTCACGCGCGCGAGCTCCGAGACGCCGATGGGCTGGCGCGCGGCGACCTCCTCGAGGACGCGAAGCGTGCTCAGGACGCTGTTCATGGACCGAACGCTGCTGCTCGGTTTCTCCGTCGCCGTCACATCCGCGCATTCGTGGGGGCCGATCGAGCCCGGAGCGTACCACTGGACGCGAAACCGTCTCGCATCCCGGCACGACGCCAGTGCCGCGATTCCGGCCGGGTTCTCGTCGGGTGGGCGGCCAGTTCTGGAGAGCGGCGTCGGCGACGCGGTGCAACTCGTCGCGACCGGCGCCGGTCCCGGCCTGGACCGCGACGCCGCCCGACCCGGCCGAACCCCGGCAGCCGCAACGGGCAGGTGATCGGCTAGCGATTTCGCGTAGCCGGGGGCCGCTCACGGACGGACGCGCTCGTGTTCCATGTCGCTGGGCCTGCTGGGCACCGCGGTGGCCGGCGGGTTCGCGATCGCCGGCGCATCGACCCAGGTGGTGGGCTGGCGATCGCCGTCGTCGCCGGCGTCGTCTCGACGCTGCCGGTGGACCGGCGGCGAGCGCGTACGAGCTGCGGTACTCCCGCTACCGGCTCCAGCCCCACCGATCGACCGCACCGCCGGGGCTCGGCGCAGCCGCGGGACCGTCGAGGAGGTCCCGCACCTGGGCGGCGATGACGAGGTCCTCCCTGCTGTGCACGACGAGGGTGCGCGCCCGCGCGCCGGCCGCGCTGACGTCGGTCTCGCCGTCGGGGTCGGCCGCCGCGTTCGCGTCCGGGTCGAGCGCGAGGCCCAGGAAGCCGAGCCCGGCGACCGCCCGTCCGCGCAGCCCGGCGGCGTTCTCCCCGATGCCGCCGCTGAACACCAGCGCGTCCAGCCCGCCGAGGGCCGCCGCCATCGCCGCAACCTGCGCACGTAGGCGGTGCAGCCAGACCGCGACGGCGAGCGCGGCGCCGGGCCCACCGGCGGCCTCGGCGGCGAGCACCTCCCGCATGTCGGCCGTGCCGGCGAGGCCCAGCAGCCCGGACCGGCGGTCCAGCGCGGCGGCGACGTCGTCCGGGCCGAGACCGGCCGACTCGACCAGCCACAGCGGGACCGCGGGGTCCAGATCACCGGTGCGCGTGCCCATCACGAGGCCGGCGGTCGGCGTGAATCCCATCGTCGTGTCCACCGACCGCGGCCGGTCGCCCTCCCACGCCACCGCGCACGCCGACGCCCCCGAACCGAGGTGCGCCACGACGGTGCGGGCACCAGGGCCGGCGAGCGCCGCGGCCCGGCGGGCGGCCCACTCGTGGGCGAGCCCGTGGAAGCCGTACCGGCGCACGCCCAGCTCGTCGCGCCAGCGCGCCGGCAGCGCGTAGGTGCTCGCCGCGGCCGGCATGTCCGCGTGGAAGGCGGTGTCGAAGCACGCCACCGCGGGGATCCCGGGGAGAGCCTCCGCCGCGGCGCGCACCGCGGCGAGCGCGGGCACCTGGTGCAGCGGCGCGAGCACGGCGAGCCCGTCCAGCTCCGCCAGCACCGCATCGTCGACGCGCACCGGCCCGTGGAACGCCGGCCCACCGTGCACGACCCGGTGACCAACGGCATCGATCGGCCCCGTCCCGGCCAGCGCGTCCTCCAGCGCCCCCGGTTCGGGCCTGCCGCGGTCCGCGGCGAGGTCCACCCGGTGCACGACCTCGTCGCCTGCGTCGAGGAGCCGGATCTTCACCGTGCTCGACCCGGCGTTGACCACCAGGACCTGCATCAGCCGGGCCACTCCCAGTCCCGGACGTCGGGCGGGTCCTCGCCGGTGCGGCGGGTGTGCTCCCGGCACCGCAGCCGCTCGTCCAGCATGTGCTGGCGCAGCGCGGCGTGCCGCGTGCCGAGGCCGGGCACCCGGTCGATGACGTCGGCCACCAGGTGGAACCGGTCGAGGTCGTTGAGCATCAGCATGTCGAACGGCGTGGTGGTCGTGCCCTCCTCCTTGTAGCCCCGCACGTGCAGCCGATCGTGGTTGTGCCGCCGGTAGGTCAGCCGGTGGATCAGCCACGGGTAACCGTGGAACGCGAAGATCACCGGGGTGTCCGGCGGGAACAGCAGGTCGTACTCGCGATCGGACAGGCCGTGCGGATGCTCGGTCGGGTCCTGCAGGCGCATCAGGTCCACCACGTTGACCACCCGGACCCGCAGCTGCGGCAGGTACCGGCGCAGCAGGGTCACCGCGGCGAGCGTCTCCAGCGTCGGCACGTCCCCGCAGCACGCCAGCACGACGTCCGTCTCGCTCCCCGCGTCGCTGCTCGCCCACTCCCAGATCCCGATACCGCGGGCGCAGTGCGCGACGGCGGCGTCGCGGTCGAGCCACTGCGGCGCCTCCTGCTTCCCCGCCACGACCACGTTGATGTAGTCACGGCTGCGCAGGCAGTGGTCCATCGTGGACAGCAGCGTGTTCGCGTCCGGTGGCAGGTACACCCGCACGATCTCCGGCTTCTTGTTCACCACGTGGTCGATGAAGCCGGGGTCCTGGTGGGAGAAGCCGTTGTGGTCCTGGCGCCAGACGTGGCTGGTGAGCAGGAAGTTCAGCGCCGCGATCGGGCGCCGCCACGGGATCGAGCGGCTCACCTTGATCCACTTTGCGTGCTGGTTGACCATCGAGTCGACGATGTGGACGAACGCCTCGTAGCAGGTGAACAGGCCGTGGCGGCCGGTGAGCAGGTAGCCCTCCAGCCAGCCCTCGCACAGGTGCTCCGACAGCACCTCCAAGACCCGCCCGTGCGGGCTCAGGTGCTCGTCGGTCGGCAGGATCTCCCCGGTGAACAGGCGGTCGGTCACCTCGAACACCGCCTGCAACCGGTTGGACGCCACCTCGTCCGGGCCGACCAGCCGGAAGCTCGACGGGTTCGCCCGCACGACCTCGCGCACCCACTCGCCGAGCACGCGGGTGGCCTCCGCGGTGACGGCACCGGGCCGCGGCACCTCGACGGTCTGCTCGCGGAAGTCCGGCAGCCGCAGCGGCCGCAGCAGCTCCCCGCCGTTCGCGTGCGGGGTGGCGCTCATCCGCCGCTCCCCCGACGGCGCCGCACCGTCGAGCCCGGGCACCGGCCTGCCCTCGCCGTCGAACAGCTCCTCCGGCCGGTAGGAGCGCATCCAGGCCTCCAGCTGGGCCAGATGGGCCGGGTCCTCGCGGACGCGCGCCAGCGGCACCTGGTGCGCCCGCCACGTGCCCTCGACCGGTAGGCCGTCGACCACGCGCGGCCCGGTCCAGCCCTTCGGGCTCCGCAGCACGAGCACCGGCCACCGCGGCCGCTCGGCCGACTCGGCGGCCACGGCGCGGGCGCGGATGTCGGCGATCCGGTCGAGCACCCGGTCCATCGCCCCCGCCGTGCGGGCGTGCACGACCATCGGGTCCTCGTCCGCGTCCACGTCCACCAGGACGGGCTCGTGGCCGTAGCCCTCCAGCAGGGACATCAGCTCGTGCTCCGGGATCCGCGACAGGACGGTCGGGTTCGCGATCTTGTAGCCGTTGAGGTGCAGGATCGGCAGGACGGTGCCGTCGCTGACCGGGTCGAGGAACTTGTTCGCGTGCCAGGACGTGGCCAGCGGGCCGGTCTCGGCCTCGCCGTCACCGACCACGCAGGCCACCAACAGGTCCGGGTTGTCCAGCGCCGCACCGTAGGCGTGCGCCAGCGAGTAGCCCAGCTCGCCGCCCTCGTGGATCGAACCCGGCGTCTCCGGGGCGGCGTGGCTGGGGATCCCACCGGGGAAGGAGAACTGCCGGAACAGCCGGCGCATGCCCGGGGCGTCACGCCCGACATCCGGGAAGCGCTCGCTGTAGGTGCCCTCCAGCCACGCGGTGGCCACGACCGCCGGACCGCCATGCCCCGGCCCCGTGACGAACAGCGCGTCCAGCCCTCGCCGCACCAGCACGCGGTTGAGGTGCGCCCACAGGAACGTCAGACCAGGGGTCGTGCCCCAGTGCCCGAGCAGCCGCGGCTTGACGTGCTCCGGGCGCAACGGCTTGCTCAGCAACGGGTTGTCGAGCAGATAGATCTGCCCCACCGACAGGTAGTTCGCCGCCCGCCACCACGCGTCCAGCCGCTCCAGCTCGGCGACGTCCGCTCGGCTCCTGATCGATGCACCGCCGCCTGCCGTGACCGTCATCGAGGTCCCCTCCGGGTCGATGTGCTCGGGTGCGACGTCACCAGCGAACCAGAACGGGCCGCTCCCGGCAGGGGCGAGCGTCCCGGGGCCTCGAAGGACATTCGTTCCTCAGCGTGCGCACAGGGTAAGTCGGGATTCTGTGGGTGCCTCCGGCACGACACCCCGAACAGGAGATCCCGATGATCTTTCGTCCGATCCGACTGGCCGCCGCATCCGTGGCAGGCGTTCTCGTGCTCGGCCTCGCAGCCTGCGGGGGTGGCTCGACCGACGCTCCGAGCGCCGCCGCCCCGTCCGCGCCCGTGACCAGCTCCGGCTCCGGCCCCACCACGACCGGCGCGACCACCGGTGCGGCCGCGCCGGCCGCGTCGAAGGTGTCGGCGAACACGGCCTCGGAGGACGAGATCGCGGCTGCGCTGGAGAGCGCGGGCGTGAGCAACCCGGAGCGCTGGGCCGAGGAGGTCGTCGAGTACCGCCCCTACCCCGCCGACGACCCGAACCTCGGCAAGCTCCGGCAGAACCTCGCCAAGTACAACCCCGGCCAGGAGACGACCGACAAGATCGTTTCCGCGCTCGCCCCGTGAGACCCGTCGCGCCCGGCGACGCACCGGTCGTGGTCCTCGTGCGACGGTGCCTCGTCGCGCTGACCGTGATCGGCATTCTCGCCACCGCGTTCGAGCTGGCGAGCGAACGGCACTGGAACAGCCTCGAGCAACTGATCCCGTGGCTGGCGCTGGCCGTGCTCATCGTCGCCACGACGCTGTTCCTGCTGCCGGGCGAACGGGGCACGGTGATCATCCGAGTGCTCGGGGTCGTCGTTCTCGGCGCCTCGGGGTACGGCGTGCTCGAACACATCCTCGTCAACTTCGAGGCGGGCGAGCTCGACCAGCGCTTCGCCGACACCTGGGCATCCCTGCCGCTGCTCGAGAAGGGCTGGTACGCGGTCACCAAGACGGTCGGGCCTGCTCCGACGCTGGCGCCGGGGGTGCTCGGCCAGACCGCCCTGCTGCTGCTCCTGGCCACGCTGTGCACCACACGGCACCGCGTGCAGCCCGACCCGCCGTAGATCACGTCGCGCGACCGTTCCGGCCGGGCATAGTGGAGATCGATCCGTACCGCGCGAGCGGTCGTCGAGCCCCCACCCCTCGGAGGACCTCGCCCGTGAGCGAGCAGCACGTCCTGGACAACCCGGTCCGCTCGGCCCTGCTCGGCCCGCACGCGCACTTCGCGGTCCGCAGCGGCTCCGTACTGCGCTACCCGCCGGATGTGTGCCCGTTCATCGCGCTACCCGACGGGCCGGACCCGGGCGCGTGGGCCGACCTCGCGGCGCTGGTCGGACCGGACGCGACCGCGGCCGTCTCGGCCCCCCGCATCGCACCGCCGCCGGGCTGGGAGGTCGTCGCCGACATCCCGGGTGTCCAGCTCGTCGACGCGGGCGTCGCGGCCGAGCCGGATCCCGGGGCCGTGGTGCTCGGCCCGGCCGACGTCCCGCAGATGCTCGCCCTCGTCGAGCGCACGCGACCCGGGCCGTTCCTGCCGCGCACCATCGAGATGGGCACCTACCTCGGCATCCGGCACGACGGCGACCTCGTCGCGATGGCGGGCGAACGGCTGCACCCACCCGGCTGGACCGAGATCAGCGCCGTCTGCACCGACGAACGACACCGCGGCCGCGGCCTGGCCGCCCGGCTCGTGCGGGCGGTCGCCGCCGGGATCCGCGAACGAGGCGAGACCCCGCTGCTGCACGCCGCCGCCTCGAACGTCGACGCCATCCGGCTGTACGAGAAGCTCGGCTTCACGCTGCGCAGGCACACCCGGTTCGACGCCGTCCGCCTGATCGCGGACGAGGCCGTGGCCTGAGGATCCGCTTCACACGGGCTCAGCTGCCGGAACGCAGGCGCGCGAGGGCGGTGCGCGCGGCGTTGTGGATGTGCCGGGCGCAGGCGGCGGCCGCGGCCTCGGCGTCGCCCGCCTCCACCGCGTCGACCACTGCCCGCAGCTCGGCCGCGGCCTCCGCAGGCCGGCCGGGCTCGGACAGGGACGTGGCGCGTAGCAGCCGCACCCGGGCCTGCAGCCCGGCGAGGGTCTGTTGCAGCGGCTCGCTGCCGGAGCCGGTGAAGAGCACCGCGTAGAAGCGGTCCTTCGCGGCGAGCTGGTCCTGCGGGTCGGCCGCGCTGGCGGTGTGTTCGATCTCGGTGACGGCGGCGCGCAGTTCGGCGACGTGCTCGGGCGTGGCCCGCTGCACGAACCGCTGCACGGCGAGCGCCTCGAGCGACGCGCGCATCTCGTAGAGGTCGGCGGCGTCCTCCGCGGAGAGCGCGGTGACGACCGCACCCCGTTGCGGCACGACCGTGACCAGCCCCTCCGTGGCGAGCTGGCGCAGGACCTCACGCACCGTCGCGCGTGAGATGCCGAGCTGCTCCACGAGCTCGCGCTCGACGAGCCGCTGCCCCGGTTCGAGGCGGAACCCGAGGATCGCGTCGCGGACCAGCGTGACGGCCTGCTCACGCAGCGGCGCAGCGACGCGGCCGATCTGGTCGGCCGACCAGGTGGGGCCGCCGACCGCCGACGCGGGGCTGGGGTTCACGCTCATTCTCCCGTCGAGGGGTCCGTTCTCCTCAACCATCGCACGATCTCGGTGTGGTCCGCATCGGGGCCCAGCGCGGCGGCCGCCTCGGCCCACAGCTCGACGGTGCGGGCCGAGAGCGCCGACGGCGTGCCGGTCGCCTCGGCCAGTCCGAGCGCGATGCGGATGTCCTTGAGCATCAGGGTCAGCGCGAAGCCCGAGTCGAACGTCCCGGGCAGCACGAAGTTCGGCCACTTGTTCTCGGTGGACCCGCTGCGACCGCTGGACCCGTTGACGGCGTCCAGCATCACGGCGGGGTCGAGCCCGAACCGCTGCCCGGCCAGCAGCGCCTCGGAGCTGGCCAGCAGGTGCGCCGCGGACATCATGTTGTTCAGAGCCTTGAGCGCGTGCCCTGCGCCGACCCCTCCGACGTGCCGCACCCGGCCGAGCACGGCCAGCAGCGGCGTGAGCGCCGCGACCGTGTCGTCCGGGCCGCCCACCATGATCGTCATGGTGCCGGCGGTGGCGCCCGTGACCCCTCCCGATACGGGAGCGTCGACGAGCACGGCACCGCGGGAGGCCACCTCCTCGGCCAGGGAGCGCGTCCGCAGCGGCTCCGACGAGCCCATGTCGACGAGCACGGTGCCGGGAGCGAGCGCGTCGAGCAGACCCGCGTCCCGGACCACGGCGTCGACGACGTTCGAGTCCGGCAGCATGAGGATCACGACCGGGACACCGTCGGCGACGTCGGCCGCCTTGTCCACGAGCGTCACGACGTCCGCGAGCGCCGGGCGCGGCAACGCGTCGTGGCCGCGCACGGTGACGCCCGCGGCGGCGAGCCGCCGCACCATCGGCTCCCCCATGCGCCCGAGGCCGACGAACCCGATGGTGCCCGGCAGCGCGGGGCCGTCCTGCTCAGCCATCGCCGCGCTCCGCGGCGATCTCGCCGAGCACCCGCTCCGCAACGCGGAACGATTCCAGCGCCGCAGGCACCCCGCAGTAGATGGCGGCCTGCAGCAGCGCCTCCTGGATCTCCAGTTCGGTGGCCCCGTTCGTGATCGCGCCCCGCACGTGCACGCCCAGCTCGTGGTTGCGCCCCAGCGCCGTGAGCATGACGAGGTTGAGCAGGCTGCGCGTGCGCCGGTCGAGCCCCGGCCTGCCCCAGATGTCACCCCAGCACGCGCCGGTCACGAACTCCTGGATCGGCCGGGAGAAGTCGCTGACCGCGGCGAGCGAGCGCTCCACGTGGGCGCCGCCCAGCACTTCCTTGCGGATCGACAGCCCGCGCTCGAAACGCTCGTCCGCCGGGTGGACCGCGCCGTTCCCGTCACTCATCTGCCGGAGTCCCCTCCACCGCGCCGGTCGACGCCGCGCGGTACTCGTCCTCGCTCACCTCGTGCAGCCACACCGTCGGGCCGAGCGACACCGCGAGGTGCGTCATGATCGTGTCGACGGTGCCGCCGTGCCAGTGCCGCTCCCCGGGCGGCACCCACACGACGTCCCCGGCGCGGATGACCTGGGGCGTCTCGCCGTGGGTGCACACCCAGCCGCGTCCCGCCGTGACGACGAGGATCTGCCCGTGGGTGTGGTGGTGCCAGTAGGTCCGTGCGCCCGGCGTGAACGTCACGGAGTTGATCGTGTTGCCCTCGGTGGTGGGCAGCACGGGGTCTCCCCACACCGTGCCGGTGAAGGTCTCGCTGCGGTTCTGGGTCGGGACGGTCTCGGGGGCCCGCCCCCGCACGATCTGCACTCCGCTACTCCTTCGTCTCGTGCACGCGCACGCCGCCTGCCACGTCGCCGATCGCGTCGACGACCCGGTTGCTGATCTGGTCGCCGTAACCGAGGTTCTCGGCGAGCCCGAAGCTCGCGAGCGGCCCCGCGGCGTTCAGGCTGGGCACCCCGAGCCGGCCGAGCAGGTCGACGTAGAGCGCGACGTCCTTCGTCATGAGGCGGCCGGTGAGGCCGCCCTCGAGGTAGTCCCCGCGGACGATGTGCGGGAACCGGTTCGTGGTCGCGAAGTTGACCCCGCTGCTGGTGTTGATCACGTCGAGCAGCTGGGCCAGGTCGAGGCCCGACTTGCGGCCCGCGACCATCACCTCGGCGGTGGCCGCGAGGCTGACCGCGTTGAGGAAGTTGTTGAGCAGCTTCGCCGTGTGACCGGCGCCGGACGGCCCCATGTGGTGCACGTGCGCCGCGATGGGCCCCATGACCCACGCGATCTCGGCGAGTGCGCCGGCGTCACCACCCGCCATGATCGTCAGCGTGCCCTTCTCGGCGGCTGCCGCGCCCCCCGAGATGCCGGCGTCGAGGTACCGCACCCCCTTCGCGGCGGCCTCGTCGTGCAGCCGCACCGTCGACGCGGGCGAGGCCGTCGACAGGTCGACGACGATCGTCCCGGCGCTCGCTCCGGCCAGCAGCCCGTCGGCCCCCCGGACGACCGGCTCCACCACGTGGCTGTCGGGCAACGACATCAGCACGACCCGCGCCCGGCGGGCGACGTCGGCCGGGCCGGCCGCGGACGTCGCGCCGACGCTCTCCGCCGCACCCGGCCGCGGGTCGTACCCGATCACCTCGATCCCGGCGCCGACGAGGCGGCGGGTCATCCGCCCGCCCATGTTGCCCAGACCCACGAACCCGACGGTCCGCTGTTGTGTCATGCGCCTTCCTCCCTCGCGTCGGCCGTTGTCACGCGAGCTCCGGGTGCATCCGCACGTCGCCGGGCCGCGGGTCCCACGCCCCGGCGCCGCCCGACGGTCGCACGATGCTCACCGCCGCGGCCCCACCGTCCACCGAGACCACCTCCCCCGTCACGTAGGAGGCGCCGTCACCCAGCAGGAACGCGACGACCGATGCGATCTCCTCGCCCGTCCCGGGCCGGCGCAAGGGGCTCGTCGCGGCCCTGCGCACCATGTCGTCGCCACCACCGGGCGCCCCGCCCGCCCCACCGAAGAGCGCCGTGGGCACGATCCCGGGCGCGACCGCGTTGACCCGCACCCCGATCGGACCGCCGTAGAGCGCCGCGCCCTTGAGCAGGCCCAGCACGCCGTGCTTGGAGGCCTGGTAGGCGAGCAGGTCGTCGCTCCCGCGCAGGGACGCGATCGACGCGGTCAGCACGATCGCTCCCCCGCCGCCCTGCCGCTCGTACTGGCGGAAGGCCGCGCGCACACCGAGGAACACCCCGCGCAGGTTGACGCCGATCACCCGGTCCCAGTCCTCCACCGACAGCTCGGTCAGGCGCACCAGCGGACCGGGGATCCCCGCGTTGAGGTGGTGCAGGTCGATCCGGCCGAACGCCGCGACGCCCGCGGCCACCGCCGCGTCGACGTCCGCCTCGTTCGCGACGTCACCGGCGTGGACGACCGCCTCCTGGGGCAGCTCCTTCGCGAGCGCCGCCAGCCGGTCGCCGTCGACGTCGGTGAGGACGAGCCGCACGCCCTCGGACGCGAGCCGGCGCGCGGTCGCGGAACCGAGGCCCCCCGCGGCGCCCGTGATCAGGCAGACCTTGCCGGCCAGACTCATCGGTCCTCCTTCGGGTCGGTCGCGCCCGCGATCGGGACGACCAGGTCGGCGAGCTCCCCGCTGAGCCCCGGGAGCCGGCGGGTGAACCGGGTGCGCACCTCGGCGTCGTGGCCCGCCACGAGCAGCCGGCCCTCGTCCTCGGTCATCTCGCGCAGCAGGTCGAACCCGCGGTACATGTCGATCAGGTCCGCGACCACGAAGAACGGCCGGTCCCGCTCCAGCTCCTCGTAGAAGTGCAGTGCGTCGGCCGCGAGGACGACCGCGCCCCGGCCACCGCCGGGACGGTCGACCGCCACCTGCGCCACCATCTGGCCCGGCGTGTGCCCCCCGACCACCACCAACTCGATCCCCGGGGCGAGGTCGAGCGTGTCCTCGACCAACCGCAGACGCCCTTGCTCCCGCGTGGTCACCAGGTGCGCGAGCTCGTCGGGCTCCGTGGAGTGGGCCAGCTGGAGCCGCCGCCCGTACGGCCCGGCCCAGAACTCGTACTCGCGACGGGCGATCACGACCTCGGCAGTGGGGAAGCGGTGCAGGTTGCCGATGTGGTCGTAGTGGGCGTGGGTGACCACGACCTGGTCGATGCCGTCCGGCTCGACGCCCAGCGCCGACAGCGCGACGAGCGGGTCGACCAGCGTGGTGCGCCCGCGCCGCCTGCCCACCTCCGCGTCGAAGCCGCAGTCGAAGAGGACCGTGCGCTGCGGCCCCCGGACCAACCAGAAGGAGTAGTCCATCTCGAACGACTCGTCCGGCTCGCCGTAGACGTGGTAGTTCAGGTAGCTCTCGGCCTTGGTCGCGACCCGCGTCCCGTACCGGACGGCGAGGACCTCGTACGCCATCGCACTCCTTCACACCCTGCACGGCCGAGCACAGCAGCACCGTGACCACGGGACGCAGCAGCGAACCTTCCCCGGGATTGCCAGACCAGCATACTGTCCGACAATGCCGCCGCGGCGCAAGCGCCCCGGAAGATCCCGGAACGGTGCGGCCCGCGCGTGCGAAGCTCGGCCGGAGAACGAACACCTCCCCCATCGTGCGGGCGCGCACTCCCTCCCGCTCATCGGGAGCGATCCGTCAGGCGACAGCCTTGTACTTCCGCCTCACCGCCGATTCCGTCGAGCTCGTCGATCCGCAGGACACCCGATCCTTCTCGGCGGTCTGCCCCGCCGACCTCGGCGTCGACGACCTCGCCGCGATCGTCGAGCGGGCGGGTATCGGCGAGCTCCTCCCCGGTGGTGGCCACCTCGTGGTTGCGGTGGACGCGGTCCGGCGAATGGCCGCAGGCCGCGTCGGCCCCGGCTGGCCGGATGATCTCGCGGCGATGCTCGGCTACGCGGCGAGCAAGGGCTGGACCAGCGAGGACGGCACCCGCGTCCGCGCCCACGTCGAACGCCGGTGATGGTCGAACGCCGATGAGGTCGAACGCCGACGGGCCGGGCTCGCCCCTGCCCGCTGCCGAACCGGCGAAGGTGAGCTCCGCCCGGCACCGGGGTAGGTTGCCAGGGACCGGCAGCCTGTGGACCTGGGAGCGCCGTGACGGACAGCAGCATTCGCCCCCGCGTACGGGCCGGGAACGACCACGGCTCCGACGGCGACTCCTGGTTGGAGGACGTCGCCCGCGGCGCCTGTCGTGAGGTGGGCGACGTCCCGATCGAGCTCCTCGGCGACTACCTCCCGCTCATCGCCGAGGCCGCGGCGTCCGGTCGGAAGCCCGATGCCCTCGAGCTCGACGCCGTCGGGCTGCTGGGGCGGCGAGCGGCCGAGTTGGGCGTGTCGGCCGGCAGCGTCGTGCAGCTGTACCTGTCGGCGGCCCGGCGGATGTGGCAGGAGCTCCCGGCGGTCGTGCGCTCCCGCGACAGCGAGGGCGTGCGTGTCGCGGCCGCCGCCGTGCTGCACGTGGTGGACGAGGCCGTCGCGCGTCTGGTGGAGGCGTACACCGAGGCCCGCAGGCAGATGGTGCGGTGGGAGGAGAACCTGCGGCGCGAGTTCATCGAGGACCTGCTCCGGGGCGACGCCGACGTCGGCCGTCTCGTGGACCGCGCAGAGCCCTTCGGCCTCGACATGGCCCGGCCGCACCAGGTCGCGCTGGCCGCACCGGCCGGCGAGCTCAACGAGAGCGAGGCGACGATCAGCTCCGTGGAGCGCGCCGTCGTGCAGTGGGCGGGCGATCGCGACGTACTGGTCGCCACCAAGGACGGCTGGATCGTCGCCGTCGCCCCGGCGGACACCGACGTCCCCGGGCCGCGGACCGGACCGAAGACGCTCGGCGACCTCCTGCTCGAGGAGCTCGAGCACTCGGGCGGCCGGCCGTGGCGGGTGACGGTCGGCCGCCCGTACCTCGGCTCGTACGGGATCGCCCGCTCCTACGAGGAGGCCCGCGAGGGCCTCACGATGGCCGTGCGGTTGCGTCTCGACAGCCCGCTGATCCAAGCCGAGCAGCTGCTCATCTACCGGGTGCTGCTCCGGGACCAGCCGGCGATCGCCGACCTCGTCCAGTCCGTGCTGGGTCAGCTGGTGCGTGCGCGCGGCGGGGCCGAGCCGCTCCTCGCGACGCTCGACGCCTACTTCACCTCGGGCAGCGTCACCACGGAGACGGCGCGCAGGCTGCACCTGTCCGTCCGCGCCGTCACCTACCGCCTCGACCGGATCAAGACCCTCACCGGGTACGACCCCGCCGATCCCGCGCAGCGGTTCACCGTGCACGCCGCGGTGCTCGGTGCAAGGCTGCTCGGCTGGCCGGAGCGCGAGCTGACGGTGGACCGCTGACGGATCACCCGGCCGCCGCGCTGCCGTACGGCACGGCCCGCACGACCCACACCGCCATCGTCCGCCCGTCCGGCAGCGGATAGGAGCGTTGCTCCCCCTCCTCCGCGCCCACGAGGGCGCGGCCCAGCGGGGAACCGGGGGAGCAGACCTCGATGCCGGGCGGGACGCCCTCGTCCCGCTCGGCGAACAGCAACGTCTCGGTCTCCTCCTCGTTCTCGTACCGGACCGTGACGACCATCCCCGGCTCCACGATGCCGTCGTCGGGCGGCTCCCGCCCGACGACGGGGTCCTGCAGCAGCTCCTGGAGCTTGCGGATGCGCTGGCTGCGTTCGCGTTCCTCCCCCACGTGCAGCTCGTCGCCCGCCTGCCGCTCGGCGTGTTCGGCTCGCTGCCGGAGGAGCTCGCGCAGCTCGGCGGTCAAACGCTCGTACGCGTCCTGGGTCAGCCAGACCTGCTGGGTTCCGGTCACACCCGTGCTCCTCGATCCGTGGGTTGCGTCGCGCTCCTGCCGCGCCGGTGGACGGGCAGCGGCACCAGATGCACAGAAGCACGGCCCCGCTACGGGCCGTGCTCGCCTCGACCGTACGCCGCCGCCGGGTCCAGGTGCAACGCGACACGGCCTCCGGGCTGCCGAGCCTCGGCAGATGCCCGTCCCCACGGATGGTCTTCGAGCGCTGTCTTCATGCGTACATTGCCGATGGCCGGCAGCTTCAGCAGGTCGAACGTTGCCCGGTACCACCCCTGTCCGGCCGGGGTGCCGCCGGGACAGTGGGGCTCGGACGAGGAGGAGATGCAGTCGTGATCTCGAACGGGGGCCCGCCGGTGAGAGCGCAACGGGTCGCGGTCGTCGGTGCCGGCATGGTGGGGTTGGCCACGGCCTGGTTCCTGCAGGAGCGGGGAACCGACGTCACCGTGTTCGACCGGGGCGGGGTCGCCGCTGGTGCGTCCTGGGGCAACGCCGGATGGCTCGCCCCGGCCCTCACCACACCGCTTCCCGAACCCGCGGTGCTGCGGTACGGACTGCGCGCCGTCCTCAGCCCGGAGTCGCCCGTCTACGTCCCGCTCCGCGCCGATCCGGCGCTGTGGCGCTTCCTCGCCGGCTTCGCCCGGCACTGCACCGGTGCGCGGTGGCGGCGCGCCATGGCCGCCTACCTCGCGTTCAACGACCGCGCCCTCGACGCCTTCGACGTGCTCGACGCGGGCGGGGTGCCCGCGCCGACCCGGTCGGCCGAACCGTTCCTCGCCTGCTTCCGCGCGGAGACCGATCGCCGGGCGCTGCTGGCGGAGCTCGCGGAGATGGAGTCGATCGGCCAGAAGGTGGACGTCGAGGTGCTCGACGGTGCCGAGGCCCGGCGGCGCGAACCCGCGCTCACCGCCGAGGTCGGGGCGGCGCTGCAGCTGCACGGGCAGCGGTTCATCGATCCCCCGCGGTTCGTCGGAGCCCTCGCGGCCGCCGTGCAGGAGCGCGGGGGCACCCTCCGGGTCGGCCTCGCGGTGCGCGACGTCCTCGACCGCGGCGACCTCGTGACGCTGCACACCGACGAGGGCGCGCACCGCTTCGACGCGGTCGTGGTGGCCACGGGCGCCGAGCTCAACCGGCTCACCCGGCGATACGGCGTACGCCGCTGCGTCCAGGCCGGGCGCGGTTACAGCTTCAGCGTGACCGCACCGCAGCTGCCTGCCGGCCCCGTCTACCTGCCCACCCAGCGGGTGGCGTGCACGCCGCTCGCGGGACGGCTCCGGGTGGCGGGGATGATGGAGTTCCGGCGCCCGGACGAACCGCTCGACCCGCGGCGCATCCGCGCCATCGTCGACGCCGTCGCCCCGTTCCTGCGCGGCCTCGACCTCGACGACCGCCACGACGAATGGGTCGGCTCCCGCCCGTGCACCTCCGACGGCCTTCCGCTGATCGGCCCCACCGCCTCCGCGCGCGTGTTCGTCGCGGGTGGGCACGGCATGTGGGGCATCGTTCTCGGACCGCTCACCGGGCAGCTGATCGCCGACGCGGTGCTCACCGGGGGGATCCCGCCTGAACTGATCGCCACCAACCCGTTGCGGTGACCGGCTGCGCCGCTCTCAGGCCTCCTGCGCCGCCAGCTGTTCCGCGAGCGTGCGCAGGGCGGCAGCCCGGATCTTCGAGCCGTTGGTCCCGACGGTCGTCGGCATCTCGGGGATGACGTGCACGGACTCGGGGACCTTGAAACGCGCGAGCGATGCCGCGCACCAGTCGCGCAGCACCGCGGGGTCGGGGGTGGCACCTTCCGCGGGCTCGACGAACGCGACCGCGCGCGTCTCGCCCGACACGGTGATCCCGACGACCTTCGTACGGCCGACGTCCGGGTGCTCGGCCAGCCGGTTCTCGATCTCGGCGGGATCGACGAGGAACCCCTTGAGCCGCAGCGAGTCGCCGATGCGGTTCAGGTAGCCGAAGGAGCCGTCGGGGTGCGCGGTGCCCAGGTCCCCGGACCGGAACCAGCCGTCCTCGGTGAAGGCGGCGGCGCGGGTCTCCCCGTCGTGGTCACCGAGGTAGCCGTCGACGACGTTGTACCCGCGGAACTGCAGTTCGCCCGGCTCGTCGCCGGTGAGCGACTCGCCGGTGAACAGGTCGACCGCGCGCACCTCGATGCCGTCCGAGACCGGCCGGCCGCCGCCGCGCCACCGCTGGGGTCGCGGGTCGGCCGGGTGCCAGAACGATATGAGCGCGAACAGCTCGCTGGAGCCGTAGACGCCGTAGGCCGGCGTGGCCGTCTCGTCCTCGGCCCACGCGGCGACGGCGGCGGAGCTGCCGTAGAAGTCGGCGAGCAGCAGCCGTCGCCAGGACGACAGGTCGACGGGCTGCGCACGCCACGCGTCCATCAGCCGGCCGCTGATGTCGTCGGCGCACGCGAGGTGGGTGACGCGGTGCCGCGTCATGTGGCGCAGCACCTGCGCCGGGTCGAAGCGCGGTTCCAGCAGGACGGCGCCCCCGGCCGCGATCGCGGCGATCGCCGGCACGTACCCGAAAACCCCGGACAGCGGGAGCACGACGAGGCTGACGCACGACTCGTCCCACCCGCCCGCCGCGGCGACCGCCCGCGCGTGCGTCGCGACGCCGCTGCCCAGGTGGGCGGCGAGCTTCGGCCGTCCGGTGGACCCGGACGTCGTGAACGCCACGGCGAGCGCGTCGGGTCCGCCGCGCAGCGTGGCCGGGTCGGGCACCGGGCCGGTCGGCTCCGGCGGGACCCAGGCGCCCGCACCCACGTCGTGCCGAGCCGCGGCAGCCGCGTCGACGGGCGGGCGCCCCGGGCCGGCGACCACGGCCACCTCCGGTGCGGGGACGCCCGCCTCGGGCAGCGCGGCGCGCAGCCGGCCTGCCAGGTCGATGCCCAGGAAGTCGTGCGCCACTGCGACGACCGCCGGGCGTGCCTTCTCCAGCACGTGCGCGATGTCGCCGGTGCCGTAACGGGTGTTGATGCCGATGACGTGCGCGCCGAGCGCGGCCGCCGCGAACTGCCAGACCAGCGCGTCGGACCAGTTCGGCAGCATGACGCCGACGCAGTCGCCCTCCCCGACGCCGCGCTCGCGCAGGACGTCCCGCAGCGCGGCGGTGCGCGCGAGGAACTCGCCGCGGGTGACCCGGACGTCGTCCTCCCCGTCGATCACGAGCACGGCGTCCGGGCGCTCGTCGACGAGGTCCGCGAGCAGGTCGCCGAGGGTCATGCCGGCCTCCTCAGGTCGGTGAGCCACGCGTGCAGCGTGGCCGCGAAGCCGGGGAGCTCCTCCATCGGGTAGTGGCCGACGCCCGGGAGGAACGTGCAGCGGGCGTCGGGGATCAGGTCGGCGGCGTGCCGGACGTCGGCCGCGTCGAGCCACAGGTCGTCGGCGCCCGCGACGAGGTGCACGGGGCAGCCCACGCCGGGCAGGCCGGATCGGACATCGTGGGTGACCCATCCGATGAGGTCGCTGGTGGTGATCTCCGGGTCCTCACGCCGGTGCATGCGCGCGATCAGCTCGGCCCGCCCCGGCGGCACGCTCGAGCCCACGACGGCGAGCGTGCCGTGGTAGGTGCGGTCCGACCGGCTCGGCGCGGCGGCGTCGACCAGCTCGCGTCCCAGGCCGCCGACCGAGAGCATCCGGACGGTGTCCGTGCCGCCGTGCGCCGCCATCGCGACGACGCCGGCCAGCCGATCGCCGCGGCGCACGGCCAGCTGCAGCGCGATCGCCCCACCGATCGAGCACCCGACGACGAACGGCCGCTCCACGCCGAGCCGGCCCATCAGCTCCTCGCACCAGGAGGCGTAGTCGCCGAGGTCGCGCACCGGCCCGTTCGGGGCCGGCTCGGACCGTCCGTGGCCCGGAAGATCGGGGACGACGACGCGGTAGCCGAGTGCGGCCAGCTCGGACTGCACGTCCCGCCACTGGACGCCGTTCTGGCCCGCGGTGTGCAGGCACAGCACGGGGACGCCCCGGCCCTCCTCCAGGACGAACGCGCGGCTCCCCGCCACCTCGAGATCGTGGGCTCGCATCACGGCGCCTCCTCACGGGCGAGCGCACGGGCCTCGTCGACGAGCGCGACGAGGGCGGCGGTCAGCCGCAGGTACTCGTAGGCACTGCCGCTGACGGTGAACTCGCCGCGCATCGTCCGCTTCGTGAAGTCGTTGACCGGCCCGGTCAGCAGCCGCACCCAGGTGATGTCGGGGGCGCCGAGGACGAACGTCGGCCCCGCCGGGGTGCGGGCGCCGCAGTCCAGCACGCGTCCGCGGTAGATCCGGAACTGGACGACGTCCTCGCCGAATCCGAGGCCGATCGCGCCGTCCCACGTGCTCGTCGCGGTGGTGAACGCCGGGGAGGCCGCGAGCCGCTCCCCCAGCCGGCCGGCCCACGCGGCGCCGGGGAACGCGCGCCCGATCCGCCGGTCGTCGTCGCCGGTGGCGTCCCGAGCAGTGACCAGTGCGGCGGTCTCGCCCTCCTGGACGATCACGTCCCGCTGGTCCCGGACGAGCACGTGCCGTCCGATCACGCCGTTGACCAGTGCGGACGTGCGCCGGGCTCGGGTGATCGTCATCTCGTAGCGCACCCGGTCGCCCGGGTGGAGCGGCGCGAGGTAGCGCCAGCGCGTGTCCAGGGCGGCCTCTACATGGGTGGCGAGCCCGCTCTCGAACAGCCAGCCGAAGAAGCAGGCGATGCCGAGCGGCCCGTGCACGAGCGGCCGCCCACCGGACGACCCGGACGCGGTGTGCAGGGGATGGCGGTCGCCGCTCAGCTCGGCGAACGCGGCGACGTCGGCCGGGGAGAGCGTGCGTTCGGGACCGGTGAAGGTGCGCCCGACCTCGAAGTCCTCGAAGTACGGGCCGGATCCGGCCATGTCCGCCCCCTCCGACACGAACGAACGTTCTTGCAACTCAACGAAGCATGCCTGCGGAACCCCTGTCAAGCGTGCTCCGCGCCCGCTGGTGGGTGCCGTACGCTCGGCGACATGAACACCCGTTCCGCCACCCTCATCGCCGACACCGGCCGGCGGAACGAAGCGGTCATCCTCAACGCGGCGCTCGAGGCGTTCGGCCGGAAGGGGTTCAACGGCGCGTCGATGCGCGACGTCGCGAAGCTCGCGGGCACCAGCCTCTCGAACCTCTACAACTACTTCCCCTCGAAGTCCCGGCTCCTCGCCGAGGTGCTGCGGCACGCCAACGACGAACTGCGGGCCCGGGTGCGGCGCGCCGTCGCCGACGCGGGGGACGACGCGTCCTCGCGGATGCGCGAGGCCGTGCGCGCCTACGTCGGGTTCGTGGTGGACCACCAGGTCGCCATGCTCGTCTCCACGAACGAGGTGCGCTACCTGGAGCCGGACGACCGCGCCGCACTCGTGGCCGAGCGCGACACGACACAGGCCACGTTCGAGGAGATCGTCGCGCAGGGTGTGTCGAGCGGGGAGTTCCGCACGCCCCACGCCGCGGACGCCGCCCGCGCGATCCTGTCCGGGATCGGCGCGATCGCCTCCTGGTACCGGCCGGACGGGCGGCTCTCGCGCGGGCAGCTCGCCGAGCAGCAGGCGCGCTACGCACTCGCGCTGCTGGAAGCCCCCCTTCCCCGCTGAAGCGGGTTCGGCTAGCGTGTGAACGATCGTTCGTACCTAGCCCGCATCCCCACGGCCGCACTGGCGCAGCCCGGAGGTGGACAGAGATGGACCAGCACGCTCCCCCACAGCGGATGGGACGGCTCGCCGCCGCCGCGGTGTTCGCCACGACCCTCGAGTGGTTCGACTTCCTCATCTACGCGACGGCCGCCGCGCTCGTCTTCGGCCACCTGTTCTTCCCGTCGGTGAGCCCGGTCGCCGGCACGCTGGCGTCGTTCGCGACGTTCGCGGTCGGGTTCGTCGCCCGTCCGCTCGGCGGGATCATCGCCGGGCACATCGGCGACCGCCTCGGCCGCAAGCCCCCGCTCGTCGGGGCCATGCTGATCATGGGGCTGGCCACGTTCGCGATCGGCGTCCTGCCCGGGTACGACGTGATCGGGTCGTGGGCCCCGACCCTGCTCGTCGTCGCCCGGCTCGTCCAGGGCATCGGCGTCGGGGCCCAGTGGGGCGGCGCGGCGCTGCTGCTCACCGAACACGCACCCATCGAGCGGCGCGGCTTCTACGGCAGCCTCGTGCAGACCGGTGCGATCTTCGGCGCGGTGTCGGGCAACGTGTTCTTCCTCGTCCTCACCGCCGTGCTCACCGAGGACCAGTTCCTCGCGTGGGGCTGGCGGGTCCCGTTCCTGTCCGGGCTCGTGCTCGTGGTGATCGGCGCGTACATCCAGCTGCGCATCGAGGACACCCCGGTGTTCCGCGAGCTGCGGGAGCGGTCGAGCGCATCCCGGCAGGAGGCCGGGCTCCGCAAGGCACCGCTCGTGGAGGCGGTCCGGCGCTACTGGCGGGAGATCCTGCAGGCCGCAGGCGCCTTCTTCGTCGTCAACGCCACCTTCTACATCCTGATCAGCGGCATGCTGGACTACGCGACCAAGACCGTCGGGATGTCCCGCACCGCGATCCTGTGGTGCGTGATGGCGGCCGGGCTCACCCAGGTGGTGACCATGCCCCTGTTCGGCGCGCTCACCGACCGGATGGGTTCGCGCAAGCGCCTCTACCTCACCGGCACGGTGCTGATGGCCCTGTTCGCGTTCCCGATGTTCTGGCTGGTCGACACGGGTTCGGTGCCGCTGGTGTTCCTGGCGCTGCTCATCGGATTCACCATCCACGCCACGATGTACGGGCCCCAGGCCACCCTCTACGCCGAGATGTTCCCCGCCGACGTCCGCTACTCGGGAGCGTCGCTGGGCTACCAGTTCGCGTCGGTCTTCGCCGGTGGGCTGGCCCCGTTCGTCATGACGGCCCTGCTGGCGGCGACCGGCGCGTCCTGGTCGGTCGCGGTGTACATCATCGCGTGCGCGGCCCTGACGTTCGTCGCGGTGGCGACGATCAAGGAACGGTTCCGGCGCGACCTCTACGAGACCTCGGCCGCCCTCGCCACGGGCACATGAGACCCGGGCGCGATGCGATGTCGCGCGGGTCCGGGCCACCGGGCTGGTCGAGCGTCATCCGGCATCGCCGGCAGGAGTTGCCTGCGTAGCCGGTTCCTCCGGCCCCGGCGGGCGCCTCACAGGCTCAGCAGCAGGTCGCGGACAGCGACGGGCTGGGACAGGAACGGGTGGTGGCCCGCGTCGAGCTCGACGACCCGGCCTGCGCGGCGGGCGAACTCGCGCTGCAACCGGGCAGGGGTGCCCGCGTCCTCGGCGCACACGAGGTACGTGGAGGGCACGTCGTGCCAGGCGGCCGCCCGAACCGGCTGCCCGGTCACCTGCACGTTCTGCCGGGCGAGGTGGTCCGCCGCCTCGGCCTGGACGTCGGCGTTGCAGTCCTGCAGGAACGTGTCCACCAGAAGCTCGGGGCGAACCCCGAACGTCCCGGCGTCGGGGTCGACGTCGAGGAACGGGGCCGGGGCCCCGTCACCGAACTCCGAGAGGCTCTGCCCGACCTCCGGCAGGTAGCTGGAGATCAGCAGCAGGTGACGCACGGACCCGACGCCCGCAGCCGCCTCCGCGGTCACGATGCCGCCGTAGCTGTGAGCGACCACGATGGTCGGCTCGTCGCTGTCCTGCAGCACCTGCCGCACCGCGCCGACGTCCTCGCTCAGCCCGGGGCCACCGGCAGCGCCCGGCACGCCGGCCTCTCCGCAGCTCGGCAGCGCCGGGGTCACACTCGGCACCCCCCGCTCCTGCAGGAGCCCGGTCATGCGGTGCCACCACCACCAACCGTCCCGTACGCACGCCCCGTGCACGAACACGACCCTCATCGCCACCTCCGCGTCTGTCGCGAGCCTTTCGACCGACGGTAGACGTATCAGCCGTTACGTGAAAACGTGTCCCCGTGGGACGGCGACCGCAACCGGAGATCAAGGAGCGGCTGCTCGACGCCTGCACCGACCACGCGCTCGCGCACGGCCTTCCCGACAGGCTCGAGCCGCTGGGCTCCGCCGCCGGCACCTCGGCCCGCATGCTGATCTACCACTTCGGCACCCGCGACGCCTTGCTGCGCGCCGTCCTCGGGCGGGCGCGGCAACGTCAGCTCACCGTCTTCGGCGACCTGCTGCGCGTGCGACCCGACGAGCCCTACACCGCCACGCTGATGCGCGCCTGGACCGTCATGACCGGTCCCGAAGGGCAGCCCTATCTGCGGCTGTTCGGGCAGTTGCGGGAAAGCGCGGCCCAGCAGCTGTGGCCCGACTTCCGCCGGGTGGCGACGACCGACTGGCTCGGGCCGCTCGAAGAAGGCCTGCGCAGCATCCACCGCCCGGAGCTCGCGACCCTCCTCCTCGCGGTCATCCGCGGTCTCCTCATGGACCTCGACGCCACCGGCGACCGCGCCCGCACGGACCGAGCGTTCTCCGACTTCCTCGGCACACTCGCCTGAACGTGGCGGGGCGGCATCGGCCGCCTCCCGGGCCGGCGGTGGAATGGCTGCGGGGCGCCCGGCGTTGGTGGGATCGGTGACCCGGGGCTCGCTGGAGCCGCGCGCCACAGGCGTGGACCGGGCGGTACGCGCTACGCTCTACCGGAGAGCCGATCCCGGCGGCCGCCGCTCATCCGGCCACGGCCGGCCGGTGCGCCGGGTGCCACACGGGTGGGGCTGTCCGGCGCGAGGCCGATCGTCGCAGGCCCGTGGGTTCGCCCGCGTCTCGGAGGAGCCGTCCAGGCCCTCTCCCGCGACACCCACCGCCCGACCGCAGCACTGCATGCGGCCCGACTGCCACGGCGGCCGTGCCGTACCCGGAGGAGGAGTCAGTGGCCCGACGAGGCCAGCCCCAGACGAGGGCTCGCCGCAACGCCCCGCGCCAGCTTCGGCACGGCCGGCGCGACGACGTCAACGCGAACGTCACACCGGACGTCTACGCGGTTCTCGCCCGCGCCGTGCGGGAGGTCGATGCGGCGCTGCGCGGCGGCCGGGTCACGCCCGCGACGCGCACGAAGTTCCAGGCCGTCGCGCTGCTGCTGCGCGAGGAGCGCGCCAGGGTCCGGGCGGACGAGGACAGCAGCGACACGCGCCGCGCCGAGCGGCTCAAGCGCCTCGACGGCGTCGCGACGAACCTCGCGAAGAGCGCTGTGCGCGACTCCGGGCTCATGGCCCTCCTCGCCGAGGACGCCGTCGTCTCCGACGAGGCCCGGTCGGTCAAGCGGGACATGCTGCGGACGGCGGGCATCGAGCCGAGCGCCGACGAGCTCCCGCCAGCGGAGCCCGAGGCCGCCGCCACCGAGCACCGGGTGGTGCCGCGGTCGGTCGTCTCCCGGCAGCTGGCCAACCCCTTCCTCGCCCCGGACGCCGCCGCCGTGCGGCCCAGCGAACGCCGTCCGACGCGCCTGGCCACCTGGGAGCTGATCGGCCCGCTGCTCAGCTCGTTCGAGCGCGCCGGCAGCGGCGCCACGGCGTGCATGGCCCTCCCCGCACCGACCTCCCGGTTCACGCCGCTCGGCATGGAGCTGATGCCGCACCAGGCCCGGCTGGTCGCCGCAGCCGCTGCCGGCCACCGCACCTTCCTGCTCGCCGACGAGCCGGGCCTGGGCAAGACGGCCCAGGCGCTGCTCGCCGCGGAGGCGGCGAAGGCCTACCCGCTGCTCGTCGTCGTGCCGAACGTCGTGAAGACGAACTGGGCGCGCGAGGCCGCGATGTGGACGCCCCACCGCTCGGCGACGGTGGTCCACGGCAACGGCGATTCGATCGACGGGTTCGCCGACATCGTCGTCGTCAACTACGAGGTGCTCGACCGCCACGTGGGCTGGCTCGGCGACTTCGGACTGCGCGGCATGGTCGTCGACGAGGCGCACTTCATCAAGAACAAGTCCTCGCAACGCTCGCGGAACGTACTCGCGCTGTCCGAGCGGATCCGGTCGTTCACCGCGCGCCCGCTGCTGATGGCCCTCACCGGCACCCCGCTGATCAACGACATCGACGACTTCCGGGCCATCTGGCAGTTCCTCGGCTGGATCGACGAGCGCAAGCCGCTCGCCGAGCTGATGAACGCGCTCGACGAGACCGGCCTGACGCCCGCCGACCCGGGGTTCTACGCCGCCGCCCGCCAGTCCGTCGTCGATCTCGGCATCGTCCGTCGCCGCAAGGTCGACGTGGCCGCGGACATCCCCGCGCGCCGCATCGCCGACCTCCCCGTCGAGCTCGACGGCGCGGTGGGCCGGTCGATCCGGGCGGCCGAGCGCGAGCTCGCCCGCCGGATGGTGGCGCGGTACGAGGACGCGCTCGCCCTCCGCCGGTCCGGCGGCGACGCCGTCGCCGAGGGGATCGACCACGACCTGGTGCGCCAGGTGGCCAGGTGGGAGCAGAAGGACGCCACCACGTCCAGCGCAGGCGAGAACGTCTTCAGCATGATGCGGCGCATCGGCGCCGCGAAGGCGGGCCTCGCCGCCGACTACGCGGTCCAGCTCGCGCGCAGCGCGGGCAAGGTGGTCTTCTTCGCCAAGCACATCGACGTGATGGACGCCGCCGAGGAGACGTTCGCCCAGCAGGGGGTCCGCTTCTCGTCGATCCGCGGCGACCAGACGCCCGCGGTGCGGCAGCGCAACATCGACGCTTTCGTCAACGACCCCGAGGTCGCCATCGCGGTCTGCTCGCTCACCGCGGCAGGCGTGGGCATCAACCTCCAGGTGGCCTCCGACCTCGTGCTCGCCGAGCTCTCCTGGACCGCGGCCGAGCAGACCCAGGCGATCGACCGCAGCCACCGCATCGGGCAGACCCAGCCCGTCACCGCCTGGCGCATCATCGCCGCGCAGACGATCGACGCCCGCATCGCCGAGCTGCTCGACAGCAAGGCGGGCCTCGCCGCCCAGGCGCTCGACGGCTCGGAGGAGGAGGTCGGGTCGTCCGCCGACGTGCAGCACGAGGCGCTCGTCGCGTTGCTGACCGATGCGCTGTCGGACGCGGTGGCGCCGGCCGGCGCGCATTCCGGGGCCACGGTCGCGGAGCCGCTGTGGAGCGGCGCCGACTAGGAGGGTTCGGGGCGCTCCTAGGCCCGGGACGGGTCCACCGCGGAGACGTGCCCGCTGAGCTCGGCCCGCGAGGCGCAGACCCGCCGCAACGCGTCGAGGCCCGCCGCGACGGCGGGTTGCGCCTCCGACCCCGCCCTGACGGCTGCGATCACGCGTCGGATCGGCGCCGGCGGGGCGCAGATCGGCACGCGGCGCGTGTCGTGCCGGGCGGGGAGCTCGGCGAGGCGCGGCACGAGCGCGACGCCGAAGCCGCGGGCGACGAGAGCCGCGCCGGTGTCCCATTCGTCGGCGTGGTGGGCGACGTCGGGCGCGAAACCGGCGCTGGTGCAGGCGAGCATGACGAGCTGGTGGTAGGCGCGTCCGGGTTGGCTGCAGATCCACGGATCGGCCGCGAACTCGTTGAGTGCGACGTCCTCGCGGCCGACCGCGGGGTGCTCGGGCCCCACGAGCACGTCCAGCGGCTCGTCGAAGAGCACCTGTTGGTCGAAGGCGGCGTCGGACGCCGGTGGGATGTCCGGTGTCGCGACGACCACGACGATGTCGGTGTCCTCGGCGGCGAGCAGGTCGAACGCGCGCGCCGGTTCGGTCTCGTGGAGGTGCAGGCGTAGCGCGGGGTGCTCGCGGCGCAGCCGTTCCAGCGCCTGGGGCACGACGGCTGCGGCCGCCGTCGAGAAGCCGCAGAAGCGCAGCGCTCCGCCCACGTCGCCGGGGCGGTGCGCGGCGAGGTCGGCCCGCGTGCGCTCCCACTGAGCGGTGAGGATCTCGCCGTGCGCGAGCAGGGTGCGGGCGGCGGCGGTCAGCCGCACCCCGCGCCCGGCGGGTTCGAGCAGGACGACGCCGAGCTCCCGGGCCAGCGCCTGCATCTGGTGCGAGACGGCGGACGGGGTCAGCCGGCAGACCTCCGCCGCCGCGGTCAGGGTCCGGTGCCGCGCCACCGCCTGGAGCACGCGGAGCCGCCGATCGATCATGTATGGAACGTACAAGGTTCCTGGTTCGAACCATCGATGGACGCGAACGGTCTTCTCCGTCGACACTGCAGGCGGTAGCACTGGCAGGGCGCTCGGCCAGCAGGGGGATGCATGTCGCGCCATCGCGCAGTCGTCGTCGGTCTCGGCGGTCTCGGTTCCGCGGCGCTGCACCGGCTCGCCACCGAGCTCGGCCCCGGGGTGCTCGGCATCGAGCAGTTCGACCTCGGTCACCACCGCGGTGCGTCCCAGGACCACTCCCGGATCATCCGCCTCGCCCAGCACCAGGCCGAGTACGCCGCCCTCGCGGCGCCGGCCTACCAGGCGTGGGCCGAGGTCGAAGCCGAGTCCGGTCAGCGGATTGTCACCCGCACCGGCGGGCTCGTCATCGAGGACCGGGACGCGCGGCGGGCGACCGACACCGGAAGCCGCAACATCGAGGGCTACACGGCGGTGTTCGACCGCTTCGGGGTCGCCTACGAACTCCTCGACGCCCAAGAGCTCGTCGACCGCTGGCCCCAGTTCCGGGTGGGCGGCAGCGAGCAGGCGCTCTACCAGTCCGAGTCGGGCATCGTCGACGCCGCGCGGGCCAACGCCGTGCACGTCGCGCTGGCCAGGGCCCACGGGGCCGAGGTCCGCACCCGCACCCCGGTGCGCGCGGTGCGGCCCGACGGAGCCGGGGTCGCGGTGGTCACCGACGACGGCACCGTACTCGCCGACCGGGTCGTCGTGGCCGCGGACGCCTGGACCAACCAGGTCCTGGCCGAGAGCGGCGTCCGGCTGCCGCTGACCGTGCTGCGCGAGCAGGTCACCTATTACGCCACCCCGCACCTCGCCGAGTTCGCACCGGAGCGGTTCCCGGTGTTCATGTGGCACGGGCACCACAACTTCTACGGCGTCCCCGTGTACGGCGAGGTCGCCACGAAGCTCGGACAGCACATGGGCGGGGACGAGACCACCGCCGACGACCGCTCCTTCGAGCCGGACCCGGTTCGCCGCGCGCGCTACGCCGAGTTCGTGGCCCGGCACATCCCGCGATTCGGCGGGCCGGAGCTGTACTCGAAGACCTGCCTCTACACCGTGCCTCCGGACCAGGGCTTCGTCCTCGACCGGCTGCCCGGGCACCCGCAGATCGTCGTCGCCATCGGCGCAGGCCACGCCTTCAAGTTCGCAGCCCTCATCGGCGGCCTGCTGGCCGACCTCGCGCTCGACCGCGAGCCCGCGCACCCGATCGACCGCTTCACGATCACCCGTCCCGCGCTGACCGACCCGGCGTTCCCCCGCAGCTTCCACGTCTGACCCGTCCCGGCTCGCCAGGAGAGGAGCCCGCCGCGATGACCACCGCACCGGCGACCACCGACCCGCACGCCGCGCTGCCCGCCCGTCCCCTGGACGCCGCCCGGTTCACCGACGAGGCCACCGACGGCGGCACCCGCCTGCCGGTCGAGCTGTCGTCCACGCTGATCCCCGACGCCTACAGCTCACCGGAGTTCTTCGCCCTCGAGCGGGAGAAGGTGTTCGCCACCGGCTGGGTCGCGGTCGGGTTCGCCGCCGACGTCGACCGCCCCGGTGCCTGCGTCGTCGTCGACGTCGCGGGCCGCTCGATCATCATCACCCGCAACCGGCGCGGCGCGCTGCGCGGCTTCCACAACGTGTGCCGCCACCGCGCCACCAGGCTGCTCGACCCGGACGCCCGCGAAGTGGGCCGCCACGGGCGCATCCGCTGCCCGTACCACAGCTGGACCTACGACACCGACGGCGCCTGCCTCGGGACGCCCCTGTTCGAGGGCTCCGACATCCCCGCCGGCCAGGAGGCCGTCTTCGACACCTCGGTGGCCAAGGGCTTCGACCGCGCGGACTACGGCCTGCTCCCGGTGGCCGTCGACACCTGGGGTTTCCTCCTGTTCGTCAACCTCGCCGCCGACCCCGCCCCGCTGGCCGCGCAGCTGGGCGACCTCCCGCAGCGCTTCGCCAACTACCGGCTCGAGCAGTGGCGGCCGGGGCGCCGGCGCACCTACGACGTCGCCGCCAATTACAAGCTCGTCGGCGAGAACTTCATGGAGTACTACCACCTGCCGTGGGTGCACCCGGAGCTCAGCCGGGTCTCGAAGTTCTCCGACCACTACCGCTGGCAGGGCCCCGGCATGTACACGGGCATGTGCACCACTCCGGTGTCCCGCAACGGCGAGGCGGGGGGCTGGGACGGCCTGCGGCCGCTGAGCTCGCTCGGCGGCCACGACGCCGACAGCGGCCGGTTCGTGTGGCTGTTCCCCAGCACCGCGCTGTCGGTGCTGCCCAACCACGCCTTCGTGCTGCTGAACCGGCCCGTCGCCGCGAACCGCACGGTCGAGACGGCGGTGCTGCTCACCCACCCCGAGTCCCTGGACGACCCGGGCGCCGAGGACGAGCTCGACCAGCTCGAGCGGTTCTGGGACCTCGTGAACCGCCAGGACCTCGAGATCGTGGAGCGGGTCCAGGAGGGCATCGAGAACCCCGCCTACCGGGGCGGGCGGTTGTGCTTCCGCTTCGAGGAGCCGCTGCACCGGTTCCAGAACATGGTCATCGACAGGATGGTCGGCATCGACCGCGTTCCCGGGGGCGACGCCGACACCATGACCCGGATGTTCCCTGACCCGCCCGCTACCGCGCCGGGGGTGCCAGGCGGTACACCGCCCCGGCCGCGTCGTCGGTGATGTAGACGGCGCCGTCGGGCCCCGCCACCGCGGCCACCGGACGGCCCCACCGGGAGCCGTCCGCGTCCTGGAACCCGCCCACCAGGGTCTGCTGCGGGCCCAGCCCGCCGTCCTGCCACGGGAAGAACGACACCTCAGGGGCCCGCGGCGGCGACGCGTTCCACGACCCGTGGACGCCCACCAGCGCTCCGCGGGCATACCCGTCCGGCAGCCCACCGTCGACGAACGACAGCCCCAGCGGGGCGGAGTGAGCACCGAGCGCCTGCTCCACCGGGGGCAACGTCGCGCAGTCCAGCTCCTGCCCGTAGCGGTTGGTCTCGACGTCGGGCGAGAACGGCACGTCGGACCGCTTCTGCGCGGAGCCCGCGACCCCGAGCTCCACGTCGGCGTCCGGGTTGCAGTAGGGCCATCCCAGGTTCCGGCCTGGCGTGAGCCTGGCCACCGACTCGACCGGGTGGTCACGCACGTACTCCCCGATCACCTGCCCCCGCGACGACCCCGAGGCGGCGCCGTAGGGGTTGTCGAACGGGTACTGGATGTTGTCCCGGTTGTTGACGGCCGTCCACACCGACCCGTCGGGGGCCACGGCCAGGCCGGTGCCGTTGCGGACCCCGACCGCGAACGGCTCGGCCGGACCGCCGCCCGGCGGCACGCGCAGGATCGACGCACGGGGCGGGCTCGCCGTCAGGTCGGCCACCGAGATGTTGCCCGTCGACCCGACGGACACGTAGACGGCACCGTCCGGACCCACGGCCACGCTCTTCAACGCGTGCGCGTACCGGCCACCGAGGTCGGGACTGCGCGCGTCGGGCAGCCCCGTGACGACCGGGCGCGGGTCCGTCGCCGCCCCGGCCCGGTAGGCGTAGGTGTCCACGCGGTCGCTCTGCGCGACGTACAGGGTCGATCCGGCGAACGTGAGGCCGTGCGGCTGGTTCAGCCCCTCCAGCAACACGGACTGCGTGGCGCCGCCCCGCCCGTCCGGCACCAGCCGGACGACCGAGCCGTCCTCCGGCACCGAGACGAGCAACGTGCCGTCCGGTGCCCACGCGGCGAGCCGGGCCGACGGGATGCGTGCGAACACCGACATCGTCCACCCGGGAGGCACGAGCACCTGCCGGGGCGAGTCCAGCGGGGCGGCGCCCATCCCGTCCGGAACCGTCACCGCCACCGGGACCAGACCGGCCGGCACCGCGGCCGTGGGTGCCGCGCCCGCAGCCTCCGGAGCGGCGGCGGGGAGTGACGCGCAGCCGGAGGCCAGTACCACGGCCGCCGCAGCCAGCAGCGTCGTGCGTCGGAACGTCGTGCAGCGCCCGTCTCTCAGCGATCTCTCCGTCCATCCTGGGCCTGCAGGTTGCAGATGCAAGCCTCGATGCAGTTTCATATGCAATTGCGGCCGAGGTACGGTCGTGGAGATCGGACAGCGCACCCCGGAGGTTGACCACAGCATGCAGGACTTCGTCGGGCCGACGGTCGAGTCAACGAGGTCGTCAGCGGCTACCGCGTCGCTCCAGTGGCGCAAGAGCGGGCACAGCAACCCCAACGGCTCGTGCGTCGAGCTCGCGCCGATGGTCGGAGGGCACGTCGCCATGCGCAACTCACGGCACCCGGACGGGGAAGTGCTGGTCCACACCGCCGAGGAGTTCCGGGCGTTCCTGCTCGGCGCCAAGCACGGCGAGTTCGACGATCTGACCCGCAGCGATCGCGCCGGTCTTCCGTGAAACGGATCGCGCTCGTCGAACTCCACCACCACTGAGCGGATAGCAGTCGCCTCGAATCGGAACGGGGGCCGCGCCGGCACCATCGCGAGGAGATGGACGCCATCCGGCGTTCGCGGAACCGTGATTCGCTCTACACCGGCATCTCGTCGTAGGGTGTAGCGGTTCGTCCGCTGGCGCAATGCCCGCGGTACCGTGTGGCCTGATGCGCGAGATCCGCGGTCTTCTCGGGGGTGATTATGGCCGATGGCCAGGAGGACGACCCGCTCGAGGGTGCGTTCGCCGAGGCTCGGGGTGGTCCCACGGTCTTGCGCATCCTGGTCGGTGCACAGCTTCGCCGGCTTCGTGAAGCGAGCGGCATCACCCGCGAGGCGGCCGCCTACGCGATCCGCGGCTCCGAAGCGAAGATGAGCCGCATCGAGTCGGGCCGGGTCGGGTTCAAGCCGCGGGACGTCGCCGACCTCCTCACCTTGTACGGGCTCGCCGAGGGATCGGCCCGGGACATCGTGCTGAGCCTCGCCGAGCAGGCCAACGAGCCGGGCTGGTGGCACCGCTACAGCGACACCATGCCGGACTGGTTCTCGACCTACGTGGGGCTCGAGCAGGCCGCCACGATCATCCGTACCTACGAGGCCCAGTACGTACCGGGCCTGCTGCAGACCGAGGCCTACGCCAACGCCGTGGTCGACCTGGGCGAGGCCGTCCGGCCCGACGAGGTGAGCAAGCGCGTCGAGCTCCGGATGCACCGCCAGCAGCTGCTCAGCATCGAGAAGCCGCCCGACTACTGGGCGGTGATCGACGAAGCGGTGCTGCGGCGGAACCTGGGCGGTCGGGACGTCATGCGCGAACAGCTCGACCACATCCTCGAGATCGGCAAGCGGCCGCACGTCACGGTGCAGGTCGTGCCCTTCGAGCGCAGTGATGTCGCGGCGGTCGGCGGCCCGTTCACGCTGCTGCGCTTCGCCGAGCCCGACCTCCCCGACATCGTCTACCTCGAGCAGCTCAACAGCGCCCTCTACCTGAACAAAGACGTCGACGTGAAGAACTACCTCCAGATCATCAACCGGCTGGCCGCCGGCGCACTGACGCCCCAGCGGTCCACCGAACTGATCACATCTGTTCGCGACGCGCTCTGAGGATTCGACGCCGCTGCGCCGCAGGTGCTCACGGGCCAGGACGTTCCGTGGGCTCGGCGGCGCTTCCGCCGCGCTCGACCGGTGCGGGGCCGGTGATCACAACACCCGGGTGCGCATGAGTCGCGGCACAACGACGAAAAGCGCGCCGTTCCAGCGGCGCGCGCATATCGGGAATTCTGTGGCGCGCCGGAAACCGGGCGCGCAAATCGCCGGGGCGAGGCGCTCGCGTTGTCGACGAACGCCCGAGCCCCGACTCGAGTGAGTGGCTGGTCTTTCCTGCGGATGCGCTAGGGCTTGCGACCCACGCCCGCGAGAGTTGGCAGGTCCTTGACGACGTCGCCGGGCTCGGGGCGCCACATCGGAATGGGCACCAGGCCGGGCTCCACCAGCTCCAGGCCGTCGAAGAAGCCGGCGATTTCCTCCGGGGTCCACAGCTTGTACGGGACCGCACCGGTGTCGTCGTAGCCCTGCTGCGCCCGGTTGAACGCCTCGTCCTCCGTCGTGGAATCGGAGAATGCCAGGTAGCTGCCCGATGGCAGCTTGCTCATCACGCCACGCACGATCGACAGCGCCGCGTCGTAGTCGTTGATGTGGCCGAGGACGCCGTTGATCGTGACGGCGATGGGCTTGTCCAGGTCCAGCGTCTTCCCGGCCTCGGACAGGACCACATCGGTGTCCGTCAGGTTGGTGTCGATGTAGGCCGTGGCCCCCTCGGGGGTGCTGGTGAGCAGGGCGCGGGCGTGCGCCAGCACGGTGGGGTCGTTGTCGACGTAGACGATGCGGGCGGCCGGGTTCGCCTGCTGGGCGACCTGGTGCGTGTTGTCGGAGGTCGGCAGGCCGGTGCCGATGTCCAGGAATTGAGAAACCCCGGCCTCGCCCGCCAGGTAGCGGACGCTGCGGACCAGGAAGTAGCGCATGCTCCGGGCGATGTCGACGATCCCCGGGAAGATCGCGATGTACTGGTCACCGGCCTCTTGGTCGACAGGGTAGTAGTCCTTGCCGCCCTGCCAGTAGTTCCAGATCCGCGCCGAGTGGGGAACGGACTCGTCGACCGCCGGCCCGGTGTCTGAGCGAGAGAACTCGTTGCTCATGTCGTTGACGCACTCACTCTCTGTGTCAGTAGGCCTCCCAGAGGGTACATGATCACACATCCCGGTGTGCAGCCGCGAGCCTTGCTCACGAAAGTCCCTGCGCGATCATGTCCCGGTGCGGCGGCCGCCATTCCGAGCGCGCCGCCGGTAGTGGTCGCGAACCAGCAGAGCGGCGAGTACGAGGGCGAGGACGCCGAACGCCGCGCCGACCACCGCCGGCAGCGCCGAGACCGACGTGATGCCGTTGGCCGCGACGGCGATGGCGAGCAGGACCCAGAGGAGCGGGCGCGGAAGGCCGCGGCGCTCAGCGGGGGCGGGGGTAGCGGGTTCGCCGGTCATGGAAGGTACCTCTCGTCGTGGGGACGGTCCCCGGTGGCTGTCCGATGCGGTCCAGGCTGGCGGTGGCGCCCCGCCCGCACATCGTTCCGAGGCGTGCAGCCGACCGTTGCCGACTTTGGATGCAGGGCGTGCCGGATGATGCGTACGGGCGCCCCGCGACGCGACCGAGCCGCCCGGCCACGACCGATGAGCAGCACCGCCGAGAGCAGCACCGCGGAGGCGACCGTGTCCCGACCCGCGCAGGCACCGCGCCGGCCTGCCCCGCTGCACCCCGTGGTCGCCACGGTGTGCGGGCTCGTGTCGATCGGACTGCTGCTCGCCCTGCCGGCCGCCGCGGCACGCGACCCCGAGGTCGGCCCGCCGCCCCACCCCTTCGGCAGCGGGTGGTGGACGGTGGCCGCGGTGCTGGTGCTGCAGGCCGTGGCCGTGGCGTGGGTCGGCAGGTTCCGCACCACGGTCCTGCCGGGGCTGGCCGCGCTCCCCCTCGTGCTGTCCTGGGCGGTGCCGGGCCCGGCGTTCACCCTGACCGCCGTCGCCGAGCTGGCCGGGGTGTTCCTCGCCGTCGTCGCCCACGGGCCGCGCAGGCCGTGGGTCGCGCTGGCGGCCACCGCGCTGCTGCTGGCCACCGCGCAGTGCCTCAACGACGTCCGGAGCGGCGCGTCCGACCCCGCCACGGCGGCCGTCGGCGGGCTGGGGCAGGCGGTCGTGGTCGTCGGGCTGCCGCTGCTGGTCGGGCTGGTGGTCGCCGCGCAGCGGGACGCGCGCGAGGCCCGCCACCAGGAGGTGGCGGCGCTGCGGCGCGAGCAGGACGCCCTGCTGCAGGCCGCGGTGTCGCAGCAGCGGGTGGCGATGTCGCGGGAGCTGCACGACATCGCCGCGCACCACATGTCCGGTATCGCGCTGATGGCCGCGGCGCTGGGTCGGCAGATCGACTCGGACCCGGCCACGGCGAAGCGTTCCGCCCGCGAGATCCGCGCGCAGAGCAGCGCCGTCCTCGACGACCTGCGGCGGCTGGTCGGCCTCCTGCGCGATGGCTCCGACGCCGGACGGCCGGTGGAGACGCTCGACGCACTCTCGGCGCTCGTCGCGACCCGCCGGGCCGCGGGAACCGAGATCGACCTCGTCCTCCCCGCCGCGACGCCGGGCGTGGGCCCGCTCGCCCAGCTCGTCGCCTACCGGATGGTGCAGGAGGCGCTGGCCAACGCCGCGGCGCACGCCCCGGGGGCGCGGTGCACGGTCGAGGTCGGCGACCCGCACGACGGCCGGGTCACGATCAGCGTCCGCAACGGCGCCCCCGCCGGGGCGGACCCGGGCCCCGGCGGCGGTTTCGGGCTGATCGGCATGGCCGAGCGGGCGCAGCTGGTCGGGGGCGACCTCACCTACGGCGCCACCCAGGACGGCGGCTGGGAGGTGCGTCTGACACTCCCGGTCGAGGACGTGATCAGTACGATGCGCGCGCCCGCGCCGCTCCCGGAGGCCCCTGCATGATCCGCGTGCTCATCGCCGACGACCAGCACCTGGTCCGCACGGGCCTGTCGGCGTTGCTGGGCGCCGAGCCCGACATCGAGGTGGTGGGCGTCGCCCGCGACGGGACGGAGGCGCTGGCGCTGGCCCGCGACCTCGTGCCCGACGTCGCCTGCCTGGACGTCCGGATGCCCGGCCACAGCGGCATCGAGGTGGCCCGCGAGCTGTGCGCCCCGGACGCCGACCCGCAGGTCCCGGTCCTCGTCCTGACCACCTTCGACCTCGACGACTACGTCTTCGGCGCACTGGAGGCCGGGGCCTCGGGGTTCCTGCTCAAGGACGCGGAGCCGGACGCCATCGTGCACGCGGTCCGCCAGGTCGCCGCCGGTCAGGGCACGATCGACCAGACGCTCACGCGGCGCATCCTGCGCGAGTTCGTCCAGCGCAGGCGCCTGCAGCCGGTGACCGGCCGGCGCGCCGAGGACCTGCTCACCCCCCGGGAGCACGAGATCCTCCTGCTGCTCGCCCAGGGCATGTCCAACGACGACATCGCCCGCACCCTCGTCGTCGAGGTGTCGACGGTGAAGTCGCACCTGGCGCGGATGCTGCCCAAGCTCGGCGTGCGGTCCCGCCTGCAGGCTGTGGTGTGGGCCTACCAGAACCGCGTGGTGACGGTCCCGGGCACGTGAGGCCACCCCCCAAGACCGCACACACCGTCCGTGGACGACGCACAGGGCCCGCGGTGTGTGCCGTCCTGACGCGGTGTGTGCGGTGGCGTCATCGCGGGACGTCGGGGGCCAGGTGCCGGATAGCCGAGCCGGCCGCGGGTTCCCGCCAGCACCAGCACGCAGGCGACGACCGCTCCGGCCGCCATGGCCTGCATCGCCCGGCCCGCATCGATCGTCGGGAACATCTCCGACCACAGGACCGAGGCGAAGTTGTTCACGCTGACGTGCGCCAGCGTGGCCAGCGGGAGGCTCTCCCCGGTGCCGTTGAACACCCACGTCATCACGACGTTGAACGCGACGCAGAACACGGCGAAGGCCACGGGACGGGTCCAGTCCGCGTCCGGCCGGCCACCCCAGTCGGTGAGGAACAGCGGCATGTGCCAGACCGCCCAGAGCGGTCCCAGGATCATCGTCCCGGCCAGCGGGCCGAAGCGGCGCTGCATGCGGGGCAGCGCGAAGTCGCGCCACCCGGGTTCCTCGGCGAGACCTGTCGTGACCATCTGCATGAGCAGCGCCGGCACGTACGCCGCGATCGCCGTCGTCGACGGCGCGTGCACCTGCCCGCCGGAGAACACGAACCCCGTGGCCAGCATGGCTGCGGGGACGCCGAGCAGGGCGACCGCGTACCAGTGCCAGCGGACCCGCCAGCGCCACATCCGCCCGACCCAGCGCCGCAGCCCGGGCCGCCCGTCGGCCACGGCGGTGACGACCAGCGCCGAGGCGATCGGGCCGAGGTACGCCCCCGGCAGCACCCCGAGGAGCTGGCCCGTGCCCAGGACGTCGGGGAACCGGTGGTCCCAGATCCCGAGCCCCTTCCGCGACAGGATGTAGGGCACCCAGGCCACCCAGCTCATCACGGTGGCGAGCACGAAGAAGCTCAGCAGCGGGCGGGAGCGCACCGCTGCGCGCACTCCCCCACCACGCGCGCGCCGCAGCGGCGGATGCGCCACCGGGACCTGCCGCGTCTTCCGGTCCGAGATCGTCATGGATCGAAGTCTCGGTTCGGGGGACCACCGGAACGAGATGCGAAGGACCGAAGGTCCCCGATGCCGTCGAAGGGTGCAGGAGCACCGTGGCCCTACCCCTCGCGGAGGAGCTCGGCGAGCACCACGGCGTTGTTGTGCTCCTCGTCCCGTGCGGCGTAGACGATCGTCACGCGGCCCTTCCGCGCGCGGTCGCGCAGCCCGTCGAGCTCCTGCACGTGCGACGCCAGCTCGTCGCGGTACCGCGAACGGAAGTCGGCGAACCGCTCGGGGACGTGGTCGAACCAGCGGCGCAGCTCGTCGCTGGGAGCCAGGTCGCGTGCCCACTCGTCCAGATCCGCCCGCTCGCGGGACACCCCGCGCGGCCACACGTGGTCGATCAGCACCCGGTAGCCGTCGGCGCGCTCGGCCGGCTCGTACACGCGCTTGGCCCGAACATCGAGACCCATCGCCCCACCCTGCCCGTGCCGTCCACGCAGGCGCCACCGCCACACCACGGTCCGGATCGGCGGGAACCCCGTCGGGTCGGGTGACGACCACCCCTGTGTCGATCTCTGTGTCGATCGGGGGAGGTCCGGGTGTTCTCGTCGCCCGCGCTGCTCGTGGTGCTGACGGCGGTGTTCGCCGGCACCGGGCTGTACTCGCTGGTGCGCCTGTCCGCGCTCGCGTCCGGCGCGGCGACGGGCGGGGACCGCGTGGCCGAGCTGTCGCACCTGCTGATGAGCGTCGCGATGCTGGGGATGACGTGGGGCCGCACGGGCGGGCCGGACACGCCGGGCGGTGTGGTGCAGCTCGTGGTGTTCGGGCTGCTGAGCGCCTGGTTCCTGGTGCACGTCCTGCGCCCGTACGGCCACCGCCGCGTGGGTGCCGCGTACCACGCCGTCGTCCAGGTGGCGATGGTGTGGATGGTCGCGGCGATGCCCGCGCTCATGGGCATGGGCGGTGCTGCCGCCGGCTCCGCCGTGCACCACCGCGACGGCCACGCGGCCGGGGGCGACACGGCCGCGATGGCCGGCCCGGCGACGGCGACGGGGCCCCGCTGTGGATGCGGCTGGTCACCGTCGCCTTCGTGGTGCTGCTCGGCGGGGCGGCGCTGGCCTGGGCGAGCGTGGCCGTCCGCCCCTCCGGAGCCCGCCTGGACGCGGGCTGCCACGTCCTGATGAGCCTGGGCATGGCCGGAATGCTCCTGGCGATGCTCTGACACCGGCCCACCCCTGGAGAAGACGTGTCCGAGGTCCTCGATGCCCACCCGCCCCGGTCCGCGCGGGCGCCGCGCTCCCCCGGCGCCCCGTGTTGGTGGTCCGGGATGCGGCCGCTCGTGCTGCGCCTGCATGGTGATCTGGGGCTACCGGATGTGGTGGCTGCGCAGGCCCACCCGCACCGGCACCGCGGGTCCTCCGGGCGGCTCCCAGCGGCCGGGCACCGGGGCGGTGCTGGCCGTCGGGCTGGTCGCGATCGGCCTCGGTGCGTTCCTGCCGGTGCTCGGGGTCTCGCTCATGGCGTTCCTGCTCGCGGACGCCGCGTGGCAGGCGCTCAGGGCGCGGCCTTCTCCCCGGTCGGGGTGACGGCGAACCACACGCCGTCGGCGCCGTTGGCGCCGGTCCCGTCGTGGGTACCCTGGTCGCCCGCCAGCGTGTAGAGCGGCCAGCCGGCCAGCGTGACCTGCAGTGCGCCGTCCTCGCGGCGCAGCGTGCCGACGCGGTCCTGCTTGATCCCGAGCAGCTCGGGCGCCTGCCCCTCGGGCACGGTGACCGGCACCCAGTGCTGGGCGCACTCACCGGTGCAGTTCGACACGGGCGGGTTGTTGCCGTCGGCGTCGGATCGGTACACGATCCGGCCCGCGCCGTCGAGCGTGACGATCCCGAGCGACGCGGTCTGGGTCGCCCACAGCTGGAGCCCGTCGCCCCCGTGGTGGTGCTGCTGCTCCGGGGCCTGCGCCTGGCCGGGCTGCGGCGCCTCCTGATCGTGGTGGTGCTCGTGCGCCGCAGCCGGGTCCGCCGGCTGCTCCTCGGCGGGCGCGCCACAGGCCGTGAACGTGGCCAGACCCGCCGCAACAGCAGCGAGGACCAGGCGCGCGGAACGACGGTGGGCCATCTCGATCCTCTCGCTCGATCCTCTCCGGGGAATCCGATCGGGATCCCCTGCAACCCGGCACCGTAGGACGCCGCTGTCCCGGCTGGGTTCGGAGCACCCGGCATTGGGCCCGACGGCCGTGTCGGCGCGCCGCTGTTCGGCGGTACCGGGAACCGGCATGCCCTCCGCGACGACCTCTGGCCGGGAGGTTCCAGTGAGGGGAAGAGGCGCGCACGGCACCACCGGCGCCCTGCTCGCCGCCGCCGCACCGCTCGCGGTCGGGGCGGCCGCGGTGCTGGCCGCCGCCGAGGGCGGGTGGCACGCATGGCTGGGGCTGCCCGATCCGGGTCTCGCGCAACGCGTGCTGGTGCCTGCCGTGCGGGCCGTTGCCGAGCTGGGCGGCGCGGTGGCGGTCGGCTCGCTCCTGTTCTCCGCGTTCGTCGCGCCCCCACGCGCCCGGCGCGCTCGACGCCGAGGGCTGGCGCTGCGCCGCGCCGGCTGGTCGGCCGCGGTCGCCGGCGTCGAGGACGCGCAGGCCGGCAAGTCGGAGGCACAGCGCCTCGTCGACCGCGTCTCCGCGGTCTTCGTGCCGGCCGTGCTCGCGCGGTGGCCGGCGCGCTCGCCGTGGCAGACACGGTCCGACCGAGCGCGGCGGCCGCGGTGGCACAGCTTCGGGCGATGGGGCTCCGGCCGGTCCTGCTCACCGGCGACGCACCGGCCGCCGCCCACCACGTCGCCGCCGCCGTCGGCATCGACGAGGTGCACGCCGGTGCGCTACCCGGGCGGAAGGTGGAGGTCGTGCGCGACCTGCGGGCGCAGGGACGCACGGTCGTCATGGTCGGCGACGGGATCAACGACGCCGCCGCGCTCGCCACCGCCGACCTCGGCATCGCGCTCGGCTCCGGCACCGACATCGCGGTGCGGGCGGCCGACCTCGTCCTCGTGCGCGACGACCTCGCCGTGCTGCCCACGGCGATCCGGCTGGCCGCACGGACCATCCGGACGGTGCGCGCGAACCTCGCCTGGGCGCTGGGCTACAACCTGGCCGCCGTGCCGCTCGCCGTCGCCGGGGTGCTCGACCCGCTGCTCACGGGCGCCGCGATGGCGCTGTCCACGCTGCTCGTCGTCACGCACAGTCTGCGGCTGCGCTCGGTGCCCTGATCCCCGTCAGGCCCTCCGCCAGGCGTAGAAGTCACGACGCCGCACGCCGATGTAACCGGGGTGCCGCCACCAGAAGAGCCGCCCGACCGACCAGTGCGCCCGTCGGAAGTCGCGGCGGGGCGGGGCGTCGGATCGCTCCCGCTCCCCCTCGCCACCCGCCACCACCTCGGTGTCCACGCGGTAGCGAACCCCCGACACCAGCACCAACCTCCTGACCTGTGCTCACGAGTTCCCGCAGCCCGAGACCCGGGGCCTGGACCCCGGGGCACCGGAACCCGGAATCCGGGTTTACGGGTACTCTATCCGCGACGCCCGGCTCCACGGAAGGGAATCCAGCCATCCGGAGGCAATCGACTACGCTCTGTAGCTGATGCGGCCGAGTGATCGTGGAGGGAGTCTGTTCGGTGGGTGCTACAGCCGTCAGGACGGCGAAGAGACTCCTGCTCGGCAAGGAGATCAAGCACGCGATCGACCGGTCCGGGCTGACCCAGTCCGAGGCGGCCGGCCTGATCAAGTTCCGCCCGCAGAAGATCACGGACGTGGTCAACGGCCGGGCGGCGATCAGCTACGGCGACCTGCTCACGCTGGCCCGCGAGCTGAAGCTCGAGGACGGCCACGTCGACACCCTCGTCGGGTTGCACCAGGACAGCAACAAGCGGGGCTTCTGGTCCACCGGCTACAACCGGGCCTACCACGACGACTTCCGGCTGATGGTCGACCTGGAGCGCTCCGCCGAGCTGCTGCGGTGCCTGGAGAGCGAGATCGCTCCCGACCTGCTGCAGTCCGAGGCCTACATCCGGGCCCTCTTCGCACACGGGTCGGAGGGCGACGGCGAGGTCTCCCGGGAGGACTGGGTGCAGGCGCGGCTGCAGCGGCAGGAGGTGCTGGTCGGTGATCACCCGCTGCAGTACCACGTGGTGATCTCCGAGTCGTGCCTGTGGCGCGAGTACGGCGGCCCGGCGGTGATGCGCGAGCAGCTGGACCACATGATCAAGCTGTCCAAGCGCGCCAACGTGCTCGTCCAGGTCCTGCCGTTCAAGGAGCGGGCGAGCGGCACCCAGGTCGCGACGCGGCCGTTCATCCTGGTGCGCGTGCCCTCGCCGGGCGTGGCGGGCCCCCTGGAGCTGGCCTACATCCAGGGTGAGCAGGAAATCCGCTACATCGACGACAAGAAGGCATTGGACGCCTACGAGTCGGCGTGGCGGATCCTCGTGTCGGCAGCGCTCCCCGCGGAGGACTCGCGCCGCTTCATCCGTTACATCCGGGACCGCAACTACAAGGAGAGCGTGTAGTCGTGGGGATGCACGCCGGGGCCGCGGCACAGTGAATCGGGGGGACTGAAAGGCCATGACGGAGTTCTTCGCACGAGAGATCGACACCACGAAGCCGAGTGCCGCGCGGCTCTACGACTGGTACCTCGGCGGCACGCACAACTACCCCATCGACCGGACGTTCGGCGAGCTGGCCACCCAGATCTGCCCCTTCGTGCCCGATCTGGCCCGGAACAACCGTGGTTTCCTGCGGCGCGCCGTGCAGTTCGCCGTCGAGAACGGCATCCGGCAGTTCATCGACATCGGATCAGGGGTGCCCACCGTGGGCAACGTGCACGAGGTCGCCCACCGGACGGCCCCGGAAACGCGCGTCGTCTACGTGGACAACGACGCCGAGGCCGTGGTGACGTCGCAGGAGATGCTCGAGGGCTCGACGGTGGCCACGTCGGTCGCGGCCGATCTGCGGCAGCCCGACCTCATCCTCGACCACCCCGGCACGACGCGGCTCATCGATTTCGACCAGCCCGTCGGCCTGCTGATCGTGGCGGTGTTCCACTTCGTCAGCCCGAGCGATGGACCGCACCAGCTCATGCGCTCGTACATCGACCGGCTGGCGCCGGGGAGCTACGTCGCGCTCTCGCACATCACGGTCGACGACGCCACTCCGGTGGCCGCTGAACAGCTGCAGGACCTGGAACGGGAGTACGGCAGCACGTCCAACCCCGCATACCTGCGGACGCGCGACGAGTTCACCCAGCTGTTCGACGGCCTGGAGCTCGTCGAACCGGGCGTGTCGTACGCGACCGACTGGCGGAACTTCGAGCCCGTCGATCCCCACGACCCCGCACGGCCTTGTTTCTACGCCGCGGTCGGGAGGAAGCCCTGACGGAAGGGGCGATCCCGGACAGCGGGGGGAGCAGTTGAAGGAGAGGAAGAACCATGGACAACGTCATGTACAACGGCATGCCGATCTTCGAGCGGAGCCAGTTCCGCAAGTCCACGCGCAGCGGGCAGAACCCGCAGGCGTGCGTCGAGGTCGCGCGCGGAGGCGGTTGGGTCGCCGTCCGCGACAGCAAGCAGGCGTGGAACTCCACGGACGACCACCGGCTGGTGTTCAGCGCCGACCAGTTCGACGCGTGGCTCGCCGCCCTGGGCGGCGGAGCCGGCGAGGACGGGTGCATCGCCATCACCCGGCGGGCCGAGGGCGTCAACGTCCTGCGCAGCACCGTGCCGCAGGACCACGACAACGGGCTGACGTTCGACGACGCCGAGATCGCGGCGTTCCTGGACGGCGCCCGCGACGGCGAGTTCACCGGCTGAGCGGCGGCACGCCGCACGACGCACCTGGTCCGGACGACACCCCGCGCCGAGGAACCGCGGGCGCCGGGGCTGTCCAGCGCTCCTCATCCCGCGTCGGCGGGCCCGCCCCGTTCCTGAAGCGCCTCGTCGACGCTGCCGCACAACGGCAGCACCGTGTCCAGCTCGACGATCTGCAGCGGGCGGATGACGTGCCGGTTGTCGCCCACCGCGACGTGCAGCCGAAGCCCGCGCGCCGCGGCGAGATCGCGGACGTCGAGCAGGACCTTCAGCCCCGACGAGCCCAGGAACCGCACCTCCGTCAGGTCGAGCACGAGCCGGCGGATGCCCTCGGCCAGCGACCGCTCGACCTCCGGTTGCAGCTGCGGGGCGCTGAGCATGTCCAGCTCACCGTCGACGACCACGACGGCCGCATCGCCGGCCCGGCGGCTGCTGACGATCAGCTCCTCACCGTGATCCGCCACGGCGAGAACCGTACTCCTGCGGCGAGCAGCGCCGGGTGACCCGAGCGCCACCTACTCGCCCGCGAGGTGCACGACGAACGCGGTGAGGAACCCCAGCGCGGTGATGAGCCCGGTGAGCACCTCGGCCTCCTCGAACGCCTCGGGGATCATCGTGTCGGCGAGCATGGCCAGGATCGCACCGGCCGCGACGGCGGTGATCACCGCGATGACCGCAGGGACACCCCGTCGAGCGCGGCCTACCCGACGCACCGCGCTGGCCAGCGCGATCGCGCACCACACGCCGAAGACGTAGGCGGCACCACGGCCCGCCCGCTTCATCCCCGCCGCACTGCCCACCACGCCACGCCCGCGCCCAGGACGAGCGCTCCCCCCGCCACCAGACCCCACAGGCCCGCCTCGAGCCAAACCTGCACGACGCGCCCTACCATCCGCGATTCCGCCCTCGATCTCGCACTGACGATTCAGCTGTGCCCCGTGGACGGCAAGACGAACGTCGCCACGACGAGCGCCTGCATATCCGGGACGAGCCGGCCGAGTACCGAACGTGTGCGGCCACGTAACGATTGCGCAACAGCACGCTTCGGTGGGGGTGCGCGGGTAGGCCGAGGTGTCCCACATACGAGCTGGAGGGCAGCTCAATGAACACGACACTGAAGGGGAACGGACACACCCTGCCCGGTGAGATGCCCGACCTCGAGTTCTGGCGCGAGCACAGCACGATCTCACTCACCCCGGTCGCGGCACCGTCGATCCTCGGCCTGTACGGCTTCGCGGCGTCGACCTTCATGGTCGCCGCCAACATGGCCGGTTGGTACGGGAACGACAGCCTCACGCCGCTGGTCCTGTTCCCGTTCGCACTGGCCTTCGGCGGGATCGCCCAGTTCCTCTCCGGGATGTGGGCATACCGGGCGCGCGACGGGCTCGCCACGGCGATGCACGGCACGTGGGGGGCGTTCTGGATCGGTTACGGCCTCTACCACCTGCTGATCGCGCTGACCGTGCTGCCCGGAACGTCGGCCAACCCCGTCGCGGCGAGCGCGTTCGGGTTCTGGTTCGTCGTCCTCGCCGCGATCACATGGGTGGGCACGGTCGCGGCGAGCGCCGAGAACACCGCGCTCACCCTGGTGCTGGGCACGCTCGCCATCGGCGCGACGCTGCTGGCCATCGCGCTGCTCGCCGGCCTGCCGAGCATCGAGGTGATCGCCGCGTACCTGCTGCTCATCTCCGCCGTCCTCGCCTTCTACGTGGCGAGCGCGATGATGCTGGAGGGCACGTTCAAGCGGGTGGTGCTTCCGGTCGGCACCCGCGGCACCCCGTCGCGGCCCGGCACCGTGGCACATCACCCCATCCAGTACGAGTCCGGCGAGCCCGGCGTCAAGATCGGGCAGTGAGCCGCGGACAAGTTCTGATGGCGGGACCGGGCCGGACAACGAGGCCCGGCACGGCCCGTCTTCAGCCTGTTCACAGGAACCATCCCCGAATCTGTGCCGCATGACCACTAGCAAGATCGTTTCTGCGTCGGCGCGATGACCCACTCGCTACGGACCCGCGGCACGCCCACCGTCGTGCTCGTCCGGCGCGGCCTGGTCGCGCTGACCGTGATCGGCATCCTCGCCACCGCGTTCGAGCTGGCGGCGGCACGGCACTGGAACGAATGGGAGCAGCTCATCCCCTGGGCCGCGCTGCTGGCGCTCGCGTCCGCCGCCGCCCTGTCGGCCCTCCCCGGCGGACGGGGCACGACCGCCGCTCGCGTACTCGCGCTGCTCGTCCTCGGCGCCTCCGCCTACGGCGTGCTCGAACACCTCCTGGTCAACGTCGGTTCCGGCCCGCACGACCAGCGGTACGCCGACGCCTGGCAGTCGTTCTCGCTGTTCGAACGCGGCTGGTACGCCATCACCAAGACCGTCGGACCAGCACCTCCGCTTGCCCCCGGCGTGCTCGGCCAGACCGCACTGCTGCTGCTCCTCGCCACGATCTGCCACCCACACCGACCCGACAACCGCCAGGATGACCCCGGCGCCCGCTCCGCCGGCTGAGGGTCTGCTGCGTTCCGCGGAACGCGCCTCGGGCGTTCCGGCTCGGTCTTGATCCGGCGGGGTAGCAGCACGTCGAGGATGGGTTCGGGGTCGAGGCGGTCGCCGTCCCGGTCCGGCGTCAGCGTGGTGTGGTCGATCCGGAGCCGGGCGCGGGTGTGCATCTCGTCGCGGCGGTCGGGGCGCACGAACTTCTCACGCCGGCACCGACCCGCGATGGTCCCCGCCACGTTTCGATGCGCAGCGCGCGGCCGTATTTGGCCGAATGATCTCCGGGAGCCGGGACAGGGCGCCGCCGGAGCAGCCCCCTTACCTGAGCCGCGCCCAGGCGTAGGCGCGGTGTAAGCGGCGGCCGTCACCGTCTCGGTCCCGGACGGTGCTTCCACCGTCCGGGTCTCCGAGCATCAGAGGAAGTCCGATGGCTGACATCCAGTTCCCGAACGTACTGCTCACCGGCGGGCCGGCGACCATGATCGTCAACGACAACAACGGCGCGCCCGCGAGCGTTCTCGAGGCAGCGCTCGACTTCACCATCGACGTGTCGTGGAAGGTCGGCGCGCTCACCGCATTGCTGCTCGGCGGCCAGTGGGAGCTGACTGCGTACGTCGAGGGCATCGGCGGCGCGGCGTTCGAGGGCCAGGTCGGCGCGACCGTGGTCGTTCCGCTGAACGGCGGACAGGCGTACGCCGCGACGATCAGGGTCCCGGCCGGGACGCTGCCGAACAGCCCGCAGCCGCCGAACTCCGGGGTGTACAAGCTGGTCGTGGTGCTCCTGCACCGCAACTTCACGGTGACCAGCAACGTGGCCGCCGTGATCGAGGCACCCGACCTGCTGAAGATCGGCTGACGAGGCCCCAGGGTCCGGGCGGCGTCAGGCCGTCCGGACCTGCGGCGGATCCATCTCGACCCCGCCGACCCCGCCGCGATGGCTCGCCGTGGGGTCGCCGCGGTCGATCAGCGTGTACCGACCCTCACGGTCGATCGCCATCCGCCTGCCGCATCCGTCGACCGGGCAGGTGAACAGCAGTCCGGCCGGCTCGATGGTGACGTCGAGCTCGTGTGCGCCAGTCATGGCCGGGAACGGTACGGCCCCGGGTTCCTGATCGCTTCGTAGAGCGCCGTGCTCTCGGCCGACGGGCCGATCCGGTAGGTCCGCCACAGGGTGCGTGCCATCCGCTGGTACTGCTCCAGTGCGAGGTGGCGTTGACCCGACGAGGCCAGACAGGCCATGAGGCCCCGGTTCACCTCCTCGTCCGCGGGGTCCACGGCGAGCACGGACCTGGCCAGCACGGCGGCGGCGCCGTGGTCTCCTCGCCGGAGGTAGATGTGCATCAGCCCGCGCTGCGCCTCGATGGCTTCACGCGCCAGCCGCTCCCGCAACGACAGCGTCCACTCCAGGTAGGGGTCATCGGCGAGGAAGGCGCCCGCGTAGAGCTGGCAGGTCGCGCCGTACGCCTGTTCGGCGCGCAGCGCGTCCCCTGCGGTGCTCGCCCGCCGCGCGAGCGCGCTCGCGGCCTCGAACTGGTCGACGTCGAGCCGGACGTCGGCGTCCCTGCTGATCCCGTAGGTGTCGAAGTTGCGCTCCAGGAGCGCCTCCCCGTCGGCCGCGCGCAGTGCCGCGCGGACCCGCGTGAGCGCGACGTGCAGGCAGTTGCGTGCCGCGGCGGGCGCGGCATGCGGCCAGAACACGTCCATCAGCACGTCACGCGGGATACGGGCGCGGCGGTGGACGAGGAGGTAGGCGAGCAACCCCCGGGTCTGGCGGCTCGACGTGGTGTCGACCACGTGCCCGCCCACCCTGATCCGGCATCCGCCCAACAGGGAAGCGGTCACCACCGGTCCTCGCCGCACCTCGCTCGTCCTGGTCACCTCGACGTCGATGCGACCGTTCATGGGCGCTCCTCCCTCGCCCCGACCTGGATGGAAGAGCGCAGGCGTCCGGGCGTGATACCGCTCCTCAGCTGGGCACGACCTCGATCCAGCCGCGCACCACCGCGGGTGTCACGTTCTCGACGAGCTCGGGGTGCGTGGACGCCACGTGCTGCAGCACCACCTCGACGAGCTGTTCCTCGTCCTCGTCCCGCACCGAGAACCCGCATTCACAGTTCACCTGGTTCATGGCTCCTCCTGCCATCGATCCCCGCAGGCTCCTCGTCGTCCTTGCCCGGAACTGACAGGAAGGTTGGCGAAACCTTGTCGTGCGGTCCCCGGCGGAGCAGCCGGCCGAGCAGGTGCTGGCTCGCCGGGCTCGGCGAGACGCCGAGGTCGTCGCGCAGCACCCGCCTGAGCTGGTCGTACACCACCACGGCCGCGGCGTGGTCGCCGCGCTCGGCGAGGGCGCGCATCAGCAGGCCGTAGGCGACCGGTGAGGCCTGCCCCCGCGTCGCGTCCCGGGTCGGCCGGGTGCCACAGCACCACGAGCAGCGCATCCCGGTCCACCGCGGACAGGCGGTGCGCGGCGAGGTAGGCGACGAGCAGCCTCCCCCGCCGGCCCGGCAGGCCACGCTCCACCATCCGGCCGTCCACGCGTACGGCGAACCGCCCGTGCAGCTGGATCCTCGCCCGGATCCCCTCTCCCACCGCGCACCCCCAAGCCGATGGGCGCCAGAGGTACGGAACGTCGCAACTCCGCGACCCGTCGTTACGCTCGGTGTCTCACTCCGGCCACGCGGAGCCCAGGATGATCCGGGCGAAGTCCGCACGCCGGAACGCCGGATCGAAGTGGGCGATGACGTCGTCGTTCATGGTGCCGAAGGTGGTGTCCGGCCGGTCCTTCATGCCGTGGTAGAACGCGTTGAGGATGCGGCTCTTGAAGTCCGGGCGCGGGTGGGCGGCGGTGACCTCACCGATCTGCTCCGGCGTGATCTGGTCCAGGTCGAACCCGAGCACGTCGGTCTCCACCCCGAGGGTGACCAGGCCGATCTCCGGCGCGAGGTGCTCGGGTACGCCGGGGGTGGTGTGGAGTGCGATGGCGTACCAGACCTGGCGGGCGTCGGCCTCGGAGTAGCCGTGGTCGAGCAGGAACGCGCGCGCGGTCTCGGCGCCGTCGATCTCGAACCGGCGACCGGTCGTGCGGTACTTCTCGGTCAGCCCGAGGTCGTGGAACATCGCGCCGACGTACAAGAGGTCGGGGTCGGCCTCCAGACCCCGGTACCGGCCCTTGAGCGTGCCCCACAGGTACACGCGGCGGGAGTGGTGGAACAGCAGGTCGTCGGCGGCCTCCCGGACCAGCTCGGTGGCGGCCCGGGCGACGGGGGAATCGGGGATCTCGACCCCGGCGATCACATCGGTCATACCCGAGATGCTGGTCGCGCAGGGCCCTGCGGCCCATCACCTGACGGACATACTTCGCAGGGAACCGGACTCGGGAGGACGGATGACAGGCCATCGGGTGGGCGTGGTGGTCTTCGACGGCGTCAAGCTGCTCGACGTCGCCGGCCCGATGGAGGTCTTCGCCGAGGCCAACCGCATCGGCGGCACGAGGTACGAGCTGGTGGCGGTCGGCGAGGGCGAGGTGACGTCCTCCACCGGGTTGGCGATCAACGTCGACGCGGACTTCGGCGTCGACCTGGACACGGTCCTCGTCGCGGGCGGCGACCGCCTCGTCGGCCGCGCGATCGAGCCCGAGCTGGTCGGGTCGGTGCGCGAGCTCGCCGCGCGCACCCCCCGGGTGTGCTCGATCTGCACGGGTGCGTTCGTGCTGGCCGCGGCGGGAGCCCTGGACGGCAGGCGTGCGACCACCCACTGGCAGCACGCTCGGCTGCTGGCGGCGAGCTATCCGAGGATCACGGTCGAGCCGGACGCGATCTGGGTGCAGGACGGCCCGGTGTTCACGTCCGCGGGGGTCTCGGCGGGGATCGACCTGGCGCTCGCACTGGTCGAGAAGGACGCCGGCGGCGAGGTGGCCCGCGCCGTCGCCCGATCTCTCGTCGTGTTCCTGCAGCGGCCCGGCGGGCAGTCGCAGTTCTCACCGTCCACGGCGCACCCGCGACCCCGCTCCGACGCGCTGCGGGCGGTCACGGACGCGGTCGTGGCCGATCCCGGTGGCGATCACTCGATCGCGAGGATGGCCGCGACGGCCGCGCTGAGCCCGCGCCACCTGGCCCGACTGTTCCGGGCCGAACTGGGTATGACGCCCGCCCGGTACGTGGAGGAAGTACGCATCGACGCCGGGAAGCGCGGCCTCGAGCAGGGCCTGAGCGTCGCCGACGCCGCCCGCGCGGCCGGGTTCGGCACCTCGGAGTCGATGCGCCGGGCGTTCGTCCTGCGTGTCGGCGTGGCACCGCGCACGTACCAGCAGCGGTTCGGGTCCGCGACCGGCCGAGCCCGGTGAGCCGTTAGGCGGTGGGGGCGATCACGAGCCGCGCGATCCGGTCACCGCGGAACTCGAAGGTCATCGGGCCGGTGCCGTTGTAGCCGCCGCCGGTGACCTTCAGCGTCGCGACCACGCGGTGCGGGTCGTCGGTCCGCTCGAGCCCGACGAGCTCGAACCGCGACCGGACGCCGATGTTGTCGGTGCGGTTCCACGCCGCCACGCCGTCCTGCCCCCGGAACACGCGGCCCCAGTCGTCGAGGATCGCGTCCTCGGTGAAGACGGCGACGAACGCGTCGGAGTCGCCGACGTTCGTCGCGTCGATGAACGTCCGCAGTGCAACGGGGACGGGCGGGCTCTCGCTCACGGCAGGTTCCTCCTCCCGATGACAGGAGACCACGTCGCTTCCCTCATGCCGCGCTCGGGGCGGAACCGCCGGCGGCCGGCAGGTCGAGGATCCGCTCCCGGTCTGCGAGGACCCGGCCGGCCGCGGCGACGGCCTGGAGGACCGCGACGCGCGCGTCGAGGAGCTCGGCCGCGGCGCGGCGGGCACCCGTGTCGGTGGTGCCGGCCCGTGCGGCGTCGGCGACGGCGCCGTTGAGGGCGCTGAGCAGGAGCTGGGTGGTCTCGGCGATCTGCCGGCCGGCGCCCGTCGCGAACAGCCGGGGCTCCGCGCACGGGGGGAGGTACTCGACCTCGGCGCAGTCGGCGTCGCGGGCTGCGGCGTCGCGGGCTGCGGCGTCGCGCAGTGCGGCGGTCATTGCGGACTCCTCTGCCATCGTGCCGGAGGTTTGCGCTACCCCTGCAACGTAGGCGCGACCCCCGACATTTCTGCCGGGCCGGCCCGTCCCCGCGGGCGGGCTGTCGCGGGCGCGTTCCCTGCCGAGGCCGTGTACCGGCGCGCGGCACCACCTCGACGCCGTGGTCGTCTTCGCCGCGCCGCACACAGCCTGACGGGGGATCAGCGGGGTGCGCCCCGCTCAGGCACCAGGATCCCCTTCAGGACGTCGTGCACCGGCGTGTTCGGGTGCTACTCGATCACGAGCTCGTCGAGGGACGGCGCGAGATGTTCGCCCGGGGCGGGCGACGCGGACCGCACCCGCGGCCGGCCGAGGTACTCGCCGACCTGGGGGCGACCGGCGCCGGCACCGCCGACGACCAGTTCGCGCGCGTGCCGGGCCTCGTGCTCGACGGGCTGCCGCCCGGCTGATCAGCGCACCTGGTCCGCGAACAACTCGGGGCGGGCCTTCGCCAGCGCGATCAACCCGCCGGCCTCCAACATGTCCAGCAGGAACGCGTCCGCCGGCGGCACCTCGCGCTGCACGCCGGTGGTCTCGTTGCGGAACAGCCCGGCGGCGACGTCGACGCTCAGCACATCGCCGTCGGACACGAGGTCCGTGACGCCGGGCAGCTCCAGCACCGGGAGGCCCACCTCGAACGCGTTGCGGTAGAAGGTGCGCGCGAAGGTCTCTGCCACGACGCAGCCGATGCCCGTGGCCCGCAGCGCCTTCACCGCGATCGCCCGCCCCGACGACTGGCCGAAGTGCTTCCCGGCGACGACGACGTCGCCGGCGGCCACCTCCACGGGGAATCGCGGGTTCAGGTCCTCCAGCACGTGCTGGACGATCACCTCCATCGGCTCCACCACGTACTTGGTCTTCACGAGCCGGTCGGTCGGGATGTTGTCGCCGAACGTCCAGCAGCGACCCCGTGCCCTCATCGAAGCCCCCTGGCGTCGGTGATCGTGCCGGTGACCGCGGACGCCGCCACCGTGGGCGCGGCGGCGAGGTACATGCTCGCGTCGGGGCTCCCGTTGCGGCCCGGGAAGTTGCGCGCGTGCGTGGAGATCATCGCCTCGCCCGCCGCCATCGCGCCCATGTTGTAGGCCTGGTTGGAGCCGGTGCTCGGCGGGAACCACGTCGCCCCGGCCTCGTGCAGGGCGAGCACCAGGCCCTCCTGCAGGGCCTGCGTGAACACCACCCGGCTGGACGGCACCAGGTTGAACCGGACGTCGGGATGGACGCGCCGCCCGCGCAGCACCGCGGCGGCGGCGCGGAAGTCCTCGAGCCGCCCGCCGGCGTGCCCGCCGAGCTCGGCCCACTGCACCGGCCGGCCCGCCACGTCCGGGACGTCGGCGAGGTTGCCGACCGTCGGCGGGCATGCCACCTGCGGCACCACCTCACCGACGTCGAACCGCAGCACCGTCGACTCATCTCCGCCGTCACCGCGCTCGTACCGGTCCGGGGCGCCGGGCGGCAGGCCCGCCACGAACTCCTCGGTGACCTCGTCCGGCTCCACGAAGCTGCACTTCGCACCCAGGTCGACGCACAGGAGGGGGAACAGCCAGCGGTCCCAGAACCCCAGCTCCTTGACGTACGGGCCGGTGAACTCGACCGCCGCGTAGATCAGCCCACCCTCCCCGATCCGCCCGACCAGCCACAGCGCGACGTCCCGCGCCGTGGTGCCCGGCTGCGGCGTGCCGACCAGCTCGACGCGCACCGTCTCCGGCACCCGGAACCACGCCTTGCCGTACGGGAGCACGGTGCCGGCGTGCGAGTCGTTGCCGAGGGCGACCGCGAGCGCGCCGAGCGCGCCGTGCACGGGCGTGTGGCTGTCGGAGCCCACGACGATCCCGCCGGGGCGCACCAGCCCGCGCTGCACCACGGCGTGGTGGATGTTGCCGTTGCCGCAGTCCAGGAGGTGGGTGCCGGTGCGGCGGGCCCACTCCCGGTTGGCCTCCAGCATCGCCGCGGCGTCCTCCGTGGGCGGGGAGAAGTGGTGGTCGAACACCATCGCCACCCGCTCCGGGTACCGGACCTGCCCGCCGACCTGCTGGTCGAACACGCGCGAGGTCAGGTAGCCGCTCAGGTCGTGCATGATCAACAAGTCGACCTCGGCGATGACCACGTCGCCGGGCTCCACCGACCGGCGACCGCTGGCCCGCGCCAGGATCTTCTCGACCATGTTCATGCCAGCAGCTCCTGCGGGTCGCTGATCACACCGCGCACGGCCGTCGCCGCCGCCGTCGCCGGGCTGCCCAGGTAGATGCTGCTGTGGTAGCTGCCCATCCGGCCCTGGAAGTTGCGGTTGGCCGTGGAGAACGTGACCTCCCCGTCGGCCATCGCGCCGCCGACGCCCGCGCACGCCCCGCAGCCGGGATTGGTGATCGTCGCGCCCGCCGCGAGCAGCGTCGAGACGATCCCGTCGCTCGCGGCCTTCGCCATGATCCGGCTCGACGCCGGCGTGACGATCAGCCGCACGCCCGGTGCCACGGTCCTCCCGGCGAGCACGTCGGCCGCGATCGCGAGGTCGTCGTACTTGGCGTTGGCGCACGAGCCGATGAACACCTGGTCGACCTTCGTGCCGGCCACCTCCGTCACCGGCACCACGTTGTCGACGGTGTGCGGCACGGCCACCTGGGCGACGAGCGAACGCCCGTCCACCCGCTCCACCTGCCGGTACTCCGCGTCCGGGTCCGGCAGCAGCACCTCGTAGGAACCCCGGTCGGCGCCCGCCTCGTCGAGATGGGCCAGCGTGGTCGCGTCGGGCGGCACGAACGCGTTCTTCGCCCCCATCTCCATCGCGAGGTTGCAGAGCGTCATCCGCTCGGACACCGACATCGCCTCGACGTAGCTGCCGTGGAACTCCACGGAGCAGTACGTGGCACCGTCGGCGCCGATGTCGCCGATCAGCCGCAGCATCACGTCCTTGGCGTACGTCCCGCGCGCGAGCGGCCCGTCCACCTCCACCCGGATCGACTCCGGCACCTTCATCCAGAGCTTGCCCGTGACCCAGGTGGCCGTGATCTCGCTGAACCCCACGCCCGTGCCGAACGCGCCCAGCGCCCCGTAGATGGTGGAGTGCGAGTCGGTTCCGATGATCACCTCGCCCGGCTTCACGAGCCCGCGTTCCATCAGCACGACGTGCGCGATGCCCGCGTTGACGTCGAAGAACTTCGTCACCCCGCTGCGCTGCGCGAAGTCGCGGCACAGCGCGTGGTAGCCGGCGGTCTTCGCGTTGTCGGCCGGGGCGATGTGGTCCATGACCATCGCGATCCGGTCGACGTCGTAGAGGTCCGGCCAGCCCATCCGTTCGAGCGTGCGGATGCAGCGCCAGCTCGCGGTGTGGCTCATGTACAGGTCGGGAAACGCGTCCACGATCTGGCCCGGGACCAGATCCTTCTCCCCCGACGCCCGCTCCAGGGCCTTCTGCGCGAACGTCCTACCCACGTCGTCCTGCCTCCGCCTGGCTCATGAGGTACGGGATGAGCCCACCCGCCTCCAGGATCACCTGCAGCCCGGGCGGGTACGGCGCGAACGCGAACGTCCCGGATCCGACCGTGACCGTCCCGGCCGTGTAGTCGACGAGCACCTCACCGCCGTCCTCGATCGCGTCCACTGCGTCCGGGCACTCCACGGCCACCAGGCCGGTGTTGATCGCGTTGCGGAAGAACACCCGCGAGAACGACCTCGCGACCACCGCACCGATCCCGGCCCCGATCAGGCACGTCGAGGCCTGCTCGCGCGCGCTGCCGCAGCCGAAGTTGCGCCCGGCCACCACCACGGCGCTCTCCCGCAGCCGCGCCTGGACCTCCGGGCCGAGCGGCTCGAACGCGTGCTCGGCGAGCTCGGCCGGGTCGATGCTCACCAGGTAGCGGCCCGGGATGATCACATCGGTGTTGACGTCGTCGCCGAAGACGATCGCCCGGCCGCCCACGGCTCCTGCACTGACGGTCACGGGCTCGTCTCCTCGAGGAACCAGTCGGTCGGCACCTCGTGCCCCAGCCCGCGCTCCTCGGCGAGGGCGAGCGCCCGCGCGCAGACCGCGGCGAACTGCAGCCCCATGCCGGTGTTGTTGGCGAAGATCGTGGTCTCGCCGTCGCGCGTGCGGCCCGGCCGCGCGCCCGTGAGCAGGTCGCCCAGCTCGTGGATGTCGTCCCACCCCATCCGGCCGCGCTCGACCGGGCCGAGGATGTCGAACTGCTTGTCGTGGTGCACCTGCTCCCGCGAGAGCACGACGATGCGGTCGGCCTCGTCGAACGTCGCGTCGTCGAGCTCGCGGCGGGTCGCGGTGCCGTCCGGCGAGGTGATCGCGGTGACGTGGCTGCCCGGCTCGAGCCAGGCCCCGTCGAAGCACGGGTCCATGGCCGCGGTGGCGCACGTGACGATCCGGCAGCCCTCGACGGCGCCGCGCGGCTCGTCGACGGCGACGATCCGCTTGCCGGTGCGCTCGCTCCAGGTGGCCGCGAACTTCTCCCGGTTGGCCGGGGTCGGGCTGTAGACGCGCACCTCCTCGATCTCCGGGCGCACCATCAGCAGGCACTCCAGGTGCGCCTCCGCCTGCCAGCCCGAGCCGAACATCCCGGCCACCGGGACGCCCGTCGGCGCCAGCTCCCGGATGCCCAATGCCGACGTCGCGCCGACCCGCATCTTCTGGATCACCGAGTCGTGCAGGATCGCGAGCGGTTCGAGCGTGGTGAGGCTGTAGAGCGTCACGAGCCCGACGTAGCGCCCGCCCGGCGCGGCCGGGATCAGCCGCCTGCGCTGCACGCCGTTCGCGAGCGTCTCGACGCCGGCGATGTCGGAGGTGATCCGCAGCGCCCACACGCCGCTGCCGACCGTGCCGCCCTCCTGCGACTTGAACCGGAACCGGAAGCCCGGGTGGCGCTCGTCCTCCACCGGGAAGTAGGTGTGGTTGCGCGGGCGGTTGGCGCCCTTGCCCTGGGCGAGCTCGACGTAGGCGGTCTCCAGGGCCGACATGCACTCGGCCGGGGTGAGCACCTGCTCGACGTCAGCGTTGGACAGGACCCTCATGACGCCTCCACCGGGACCGTCTCGGTGACGGCGACGCGGCCGCCGTCGGGGAACAGCACCTCGACGCCGACCACGACCACCGCACCGGCGGGCACCGGCTCGGCGGGGTCGGCGTAGTCACCGCCGGTGGACAGGTCGGCCTGGTGCACCACCGTCGCCGAGGCCACCGCGCCCGCCGGCAGCCCGGCCAGCACCTCCTCGGCCGCGGTGACCGGCGCGGAGGCAGCGACTCCCGGCGCGACCGCGGCCACCGCCGCGGCCAGCGCCCGGTCGAGCTCGCGGGCCCAGGGCGGATTCGGCCCGACGAGGCGGGCGGCCCGCACCCAACAGAAGCGGTACTGCCCGGTCACGTCCACCGCGGCCACCCCGTCCGGACCGTGGACGACCTCGGCGAACACGTCGGTGAACCCCGCCCCGCGCAAGGCCTGCTCGACGAGAGCGATCCGCTCACCGTCGGACCCACCCGTCGCGCTCACGGCGTCGAGCCCGGCCTCCAGGTGCGCCTGGGCGTCGCGCAGCAGCGCCCGCTCCGCCGCCGAGGGCACCAGCCGCTGCTCCCGCACCAGCCCACCCAAGGGCCGGATCTCCCAGCCCGGTGCCGCGGCCCGCACCTCCTCGACCGCGGTGGCGGGACAGAGCGCGGCGTCGACCAGCCCGAGCACGCCGGGCTCGAGCCCTCCGAGGAGGCCCTCGACCAGGGCGGTGAACCCCTTTCCGCTACGCAGATCGGTCAACGTGGACGAGCGGCGCATCCACGGGTGCACCCGCGGCGACAGCTTCATCAGGAACGTCGGCTCCCCCACGACCGGAACCGCGAGGATCCCCTCGTTCCAGTACAGGCACAGATTCGTGAGGTAGGCGAGATCGTCCGAGCGGTGCACGTCCGCGTAGTCCAGCGCGATCGTCACCCCCTCCGCGGCCAGCCGGCGTTGCAGCCGCAACACCCGCCCGGTCCGCTCGGCCTCCGACACCTCCGCCGGGTCCAGCACCACCAACCCGCGCTTCATGCCGCCTCCTCGCTGGCGCTCGTCGGCCGCATTCGCGAACGCACTGCGTCGATCGGTGAGCTCGCAGGCTCGCTCATCAGGCGGCCACCTCCCGCGGCGTCTCGAACAGGATCCGTTCGGTCTCGATCAACACCTCGTAGCCGGTGGCCGTCACGACGACGGGATCGCCCAACACGTGGTATCCGGCGATCGGGGTGAACGTGTTCGGGTGCACGATGAACACCGCCCGCTCCGGCAACACCGTGTGGTTGCCCTCGATGATCGGCGTCTCGTCCAGGTGCAGGCCGTGCCCGTGCCCCCGCACCCGCGTGTACGTCGCCCCGCAGTACTCGCCGTAGCCGTACTTGCGGAACACGTCGTTCTCCGCCACCGCCACCTCGTGCGCGGTGATCCCCGGCCGCACCACCGACAGACCCGCCTCCACCGCCTCGTTGAACAGGTCGAACGAACGCCGCTGCGCGTCGCTCGCCTTCCCGACGACCGCCGAACGGCAGATCTGCAACCAGTAGCCGTTCATCTGCGGGGTCAGCTCGGTGCGCACCATGTCGCCCTCTTCGAGCAGCCGCGACGTCGGCGCCGTCATACCGGTCACCTCGTCCCCACCGGAGGCGATCAACATGAAGTTGTCCTCCGCGCCCAGGCGCTTCAGCTCCGCCTCCACCTCGGCCACGAGCCGGTACTCCGGCAGCCCGGGCTCCAGGACGTCGACGAACTTCTGCCAGCCCGCCGCGCACACCGCGGCCGACCGGCGCATCTGCGCCAGCTCCCAGTCGCTCTTGACCATGCGCGCGTCATCCAGCAACCCGGTCGCCGACACCACCTCGGCGGACGGCACCGCCGTCGTCACCGCCTCCGCCAGGGCCTGGGGCAGCAACTCCCGGAGCGCGATGCCCACCCGGGAGGGCGCCAGGTCGCGCAGCCGATCGGTCAGCGCCGCCCCACCCAGGTCGAGCCGGGCCACCTCGGTGACCCAGCCCCGAGCCGCGATCACCCCGAGATCCGCGGGCCGTGTCGAGAACGCGACGGGTTCGCCGACGGCGGGGACCAGGACGAGCGCGGCGCTACCGGCCACCCGGGCGTCGGAGAGGTAGCGGATGTTCTCCCGCCGCCACCCCGGCCCGTACGCCAGCAGCACATCCAGGCCCCGCTCGGCCATCGCCGCGCGCACCCGGGCGTACCGCAGCTCCTGCTCGGCGGAATCCGCCTGGTCCGAATGGTCCGTCATACGGCTGCTCCCTGGTCGGCGCTGGCGGCCTCCTCCATGTGGATGAAGTCGCGGGTGATCTGCTTCTCGATCTCGAAGAGGCGGTCGTCCTCCGGCACCCGCGGGTACGGGACGTCGATCGCGATGTCCATGTGCGTGGTGCACGGCCGCGCGGTGACGACGAGCATGCGCGTGGACAGGAACACCGCCTCGCGGATGTTGTGGGTGACGAACAGGACCGTGCGGCCGGTCGCCCGCCAGATCTCGGTGAACTCCTGGCGCAGCTTGCGGGCGGTGATCTCGTCGAGCGCGGAGAACGGCTCGTCGGCGAGCAGCAGGTCCGGCTCGATCGCGAGGCCGCGGGCGAGCGCGACGCGCTGCTGCATCCCACCCGACAGGCGCAGCGGGTAGTAGTCGCCGAACTCGCCGAGGCCGACGAGGTCGAGGTAGCGCTGCACGCGCCGGGCGGCCTCCTCGCGCGGGACGTCGAGCTCGTCCAGCGGCAGCCGCACGTTGTCGCGGACGGTGCGCCACGGCAGCAACCGCGGCTCCTGGAACACCACGCCGATGCGCACGGCCGACCGCGACCGGACGCTCACGGTGTGCCCGTTGATCTGGATGCGACCCGACGTGACGTCGTCCAGACCGTTGATCATGTTGAGGAGGGTGGACTTCCCGCAGCCCGACGGGCCGAGGATGGACAGCAGGGAGCCGTTCTCCACTGCGACGTTCAGCCCGTCGATCACGGTGAGCGGTGGCTCCCCGCGCCGCGGGAACTGCTTGCGGACGTTGTCGATGACGAGGTAGGGCTCGGCCACGTCGCCTGCTCCTGGTTCTGCTGTGCCGTTCTGATGGGACCGGTGGTCAGTTGTGCATGGAGGGGCGCCACCGGGTCAGCCAGTACTCGGTGGGCTTGAGGATCACGAACTCGATGAGCAGCAGGACGATCGTGAACAAGATCGTCCAGGCGAGGACCTGGGTCATGTTGAACAGCCCGAACCAGTAGCCGAGCTGGTAGCCGACGCCGCTGGACAGGCCGATCAGCTCGACGACCGTGGCGATCTTCCAGGCCAGGCCGAGCGCGTAGCGCAGCGCGGCGAGCAGGAACGGGATCACCTGGGGCACCACGAGCTTGCGCAGGATCGATGCGCGGGAGAAGTGGAAGGCCCGGCCCATGCGGATCAGCGAGAGGTCGATGGCCTTCACGCCCTGCCACATGTTGATCGCGACCGCCGGGGTCGCGGTGACGCCGATGGCGACGATCGCGGCGATGTCGTTCAGGCCGAACCAGAGGATCGCGAGGATGCCGTAGACCACCGACGGCACGGTGAAGGCGACGAGGACCCAGCTGTCGAGGAACTCCTCGCCGAACTTCGACAGCCCCATGACGAGGCCGATCACGAGCCCGGCGCCGACGGCGACGAGCATGCCCGCCACCACGCGGTAGACCGTGGTCCCCAGGTCGACGTAGGTCTCCGACTCACCGAGGTTGTCGATCATGGTCGCGACCACCGTCACCGGGCCGGGCAGCACGTTCGGCGAGAGGAAGAGCGATGCGATGAACCAGACGACCACGAGGGAGAGCAGCGACAGCGCGCGCAGCCACACCCCGCGCCACGAGCGACGCTCCGGGGCGAGGAGATCGGCCTTCCCCGCCACCGGCACGACCGGCGCGACGTCGCCCGTGGGGGTGCCCGTCGTGTCGGTGCTCATTCCGCTCCCGTCCGCAGGTCGGTACGGAAGAGTCCCTCGGGTACGGCCGGCACGAAGTTGTCGGCGCCGAGCACCGGGATGAGCTGCTCGATCAGCGCGGCCTCGGCGTCGGCCTGGTCCTGGTTCCAGTCGGCGATGTAGCGCGACGCCACCCGCTCGTGGAGCAGCTGCGGCGCCCGCGGGTCGGTGAGCTCGATCTTCTTCGCGTAGTCCGCCCAGACGCCTCCGTCGGTCTGGATGAACGCGACGGTGTCGTCGAGCGCCGCGCTGAACGCGTTGAGCACGCCGCAGTGCGACGCGGCGTAGTCGTCGGTGGTCGCGGCCATGACGTGGCCGGGGAGCTTGCCGTACGTCGCCTGGTAGTCCTCCGAGATGTCGCTCAGCACGCGGTACTTACCCGAGAGCATGGCCTGGACGGTGGCCGTGGTGCCGATCAACGCGGCGTCGATGTTGCCCTCGTCCAGCAGACCGAGCACCGCGGCGTCAGGGCCCTCGACGACGTCGACGTCCTTCTCGAGGCTGTCGATGCCGTACTTCCCCTTCGCGACGATCGACGTGATCGCGAACGTGGCGCTGGACCGGCCGCCGAAGACCCCGAGCTTGCGCCCCCGCAGGTCGGAGAAGCTCCGGATGTCCGAGTCGGCGCGCGTGACGACCACGTTGGAGGGGCTCGTCAGAACGTCGAAGATCATGGCTCCGCGGCCCTGCTGCCGCGCCGTGGCCATGGCGGTGAGGCCGCCGAAGCCGACGTCGACGGCCTTCTGGCCGATGGCCGCGTGCAGGGCGGCCGGGTTCTGGAAGGACTTGACGTCCAGCTGGAGCTTGTGCTTCTCGGCGAAGCCCTGCTCCTGCATGACGTACGTGACGAGGTCCTGGGCGCCGGGGTTCACGCCCAGCGTCACGCTCTGCGGCTCGGTCAGCGGGCCGCAGCTCGCGGCCGCGCCCGGCGCCTCGGTGTCTCCCCCGCCACCGCACGCGACGAGTGCGAGGCTCACGACCCCCAGCAGCGCCACCTGCCAGCGCCGTCTTCCGGTCCCATGGGACAGCGAACACTTCATCGTGGTCTCCTCTCGCACCCGGTCGCCGCTCCCGCCGCGGCCGGGGGCGGGCCTCAGGTCTCGGTGAGGCGAGCCGCTCCGGCCGCCGCGGGCGCGGTGGCGTCCGGCTGCCGGAAGGCCTCGGTGGCCGCGTCGTAGAGCGACGCCAGCGACTCCTGGAGCACCTGCCGGTGCCCGTCGGGGACGACGCGGAGCAGGCGGTCGTTCGCCGCCTGGAGCGCCGCGTCGCCCGCCTCCTTCGCCTCGCGCCCCACCGCGGTCACGCTCAGCACCATCTGGCGCCGGTTCTGCGGGTTCACCTGACGGTCCAGCAGGCCGCGACGCACGAGTCCCTCGACGCTCTCCGACACCGTCGGGACCGTCAGGTTGCCGAGCGCCGCGAGTGCCGCCATCGACGTGTGCCCCTCGGACACGCGGCGCAGGAGGCGGTGCTGGCGGTAGGTGAGCGAGGTGTCCAGCTGCCCGAGCACCCGCCCGTACAGGCGGCTGAGCCGGGCGGACGCCGAGACGAGCAGCACGCCGAGGTCCTCCCCGCGCCGATCGTCCATGCCACTCCTCACTTAGGGGCCCTAACTGTTAGGGGCCCATATTGCGCAGCCTGCCTCGCTCGCGTCAAGAGGGGAGGCGCGAGCGTGGAGCCGAACGGCTCCATCCATCGAAGTTCCTGATGGACGGATCGATCGCAGCCCGTTGCCGGGACCGGCGCGGGTTCCTACCGTCGGGGCACGGTCCGGGGTCGCCAACGGGGCGCCCCGGAACCGCCAGGCGGGAGCGGACGATGGTGTTCCGGATTCAGCCCCACGTGCGGCTGCACGAGTGGGTGGCGCAGGAGCGTGGCTTCTTCACGGACGAGGGCCTCGCCTACGAGTTCGACGCGGGCTTCGCCGGTGGCTCGGCGCCCGGGGTGAGCGCGGCGAGCGCCGCGCCGCTGCAGGTGCGCACCGGCGCGTTCGAGGACATGGAGGCCGGGCGGTCGTCGGACGTGTCCTGTGCCTGCCACTGGGCGGTGAACGCGGCCGCCACCGCCCAGCACGGGAAGATGTACGGCCGCGCGTACTCCGTGTGCCCCTCCGGGATCTACGTCGCGGCCGACTCGTCGCTGCGCGCCCCGGCCGACCTCGCCGGCGTGGAGGTGGGCGTGGGGTACCACTCCGGCAGCCACTACTCGGCGCTGCAGGCCCTCGAGGCGTTCCTGCCCCGCGAGCAGGTGACGCTCGGCTTCTACGGCTTCCCGTTCGACCGCACCCGGCTGCTGCTGGAGGGCAAGGTGCCGGCCGTCAACGCGTGGGGGGCGTCGGCGTACGTGCTGGAGCAGCGCGGCTTCCGCAAGCTCGTGGACACCACGTTCGTGATGGGTTTCCTGCTCGCCGCCGAGGTCGACGCCGAGGACGCGGAGCGCTACTTCCGGGCGCTCCTGCGCGCCCAGCAGGAGATCGACCTGGAGCCGCACCGCTACACCCGGCACTGGGCGCGGGAGCTGCCCGCCGACCTGCTGGAACTGGTCGACGTGCGCCGCTTCGGCCCGGGGGAACGGATCGTGCCGCAGCCCTACACGCGCGAGATGTTCGACCGCACCCAGGGCTGGATGCGGGAGTGGGAGCTCCTCGACGTCGCGGCGCCCGTGCGGTACGAGGCGGCCGTTCTGCGCTGACCGCGGTCCGCCGCGAGGATGTGGGCGTGGGTCTCGACCTGTTCAAGCTGCGGGTTCTCGTCGCCGTCGTCGACCACAACGGGTACTCGGCCGCGGCGGGGCACCTCGGGCTGAGCCAGGGCACCGTCTCGTTCCACGTGCACGGGCTCGAGCGCCACCTGGGCGTGCAGCTGCTGCGCTACGAGCGGCGCACGGTCGGGCTGACGGCGGCGGGCGAGCAGGTCTACCGGTGGGCACAGCGGATGCTGCGCGACGAGCAGCACATGGTCCGCAGCCTCCGCGGCGGTCAGCGCGGGCGGGCGACGCTCGGAGCGAGCATCGCCTTCGAGCAGGCCTTCTTCTTCGACAAGATCGTCGCGCCGTACCGGAGGGCGCACGCCGACGTGCTGCTGTCGGTGCGCTTCGGGCACAGCGTCCGGCTGGCCGAGGCCGTGGCCGACCATCGCGTCGACCTGGCCTACGTCATCGGCTGGCAGGTGCCGGCGGGCCTGCACTACGAGCCGCTGCACGCGGCCCGGTTCACGCTCTTCGTGGCCCGCGACCACCCGCTGGCCCGCGAGGAGACGGTGACCGTGGCCCAGGTCGCCGGCGCCGGCCTGATCGCGGCGCCCCTCGACGACGTCGAGCGGGTGCACTACGAGAAGGTGCTCGACGACCTCGACCTCGGCCCCACCGACGTGACGCTCGAGATCGACGGGATCCAGGCGCGCGTGCTCGCCGCCGCGGCCGGCCTGGGGGTCCTCGGGGTCTTCCACCCGGCCTACGCCGGCCCCGTCCCGCCGGGCGGCCTGGCGCCGCTGAACCTGGACCGGCCCCTGCCGTCGGTCGAGGTCGGCCTGGTGAGCAGGCGGGCCGACGCACCGGCCGGAGGGGCCAAGGCCCTCGCGGACTGGATCAGGACCACGACGGCCGGGACGGGCTGAGTGGCGACCGGCCGCGGCGGCACTGAGCCCGGGCCGGGTGCCGGCAGGGCAGGGCAGGGACGCGCCCCTACCGCCCCGGGTCCGCCGAAGCGTTGACCTTGTCGCAGGCCGCCTGCACCTCGGTCCACGCCTTGCGGAACGCCGGATCGTCCGCCATGCGTCGTTCCGCCGCGGAGGCGGCCGCACTGTCGCCGTTGGCGGCGAGGACGTGCAGCTCGACGAGCTCGTCGCGCCATTCGTGGTTCTGCTGAGCCGGAGAGGCACTCATCGGTCAACGGTTGCCCATCGGCAACGGAGCGCAAAGTCCGGCGCGCCGGAAAGTGAGGCACGTCTCGTCGACGGGCCCCTCATCCGACGGCCGACGGGTGGAGCACCGGTGCCGGCACGCCGGTGTCGGCGTCCTCGATCGCGCGCCGGATCCCGGCCGCGTCGAGCCCGGTCCCGGCGAGCAGGTCGCTGCGGGAGCCGTGGGGCAGGAACGCCTGCTCCAGCGCGACGGTGTGCACCGGCACGGGTGATCCGGCCGCCCGCAGCGTCCGCGCGACGGCGTCGCCGTAGCCGCCTGCGGCGCCGTTGTCCTCGACGGTCACCACGGCCCGGAACATGCCGGCCGCGGCGACCAGGGCCGGGTCGACGGGCAGCAGCCAGCGCGGGTCGACGACGGTGACGCACCCGCCGTCGCGGGCGGCGTCGGCGGCGGCGGCGAGCGCGGGCGCGGCGCACGGGCCGACCGGCAGCAGCAGTACCCCACCCGAGCCGTGCCGGGCGAGCACGTCCGCGGTGCCGATCCGGCCGCAGGCGGGCAGCTCCCGCTCCGGCGCGCCTTTGGGGAACCGCAGCGCGGTGGGCCCGGCATCCGCCACGGCGTCGCGCAGGAGCGCGCGCAGGCGGGTGGCGTCGCGCGGGGCGGCCACCCGCATCCCGGGGACCGCGCCGAGCAGCGACAGGTCCCACATCCCGTGGTGCGACGGCCCGTCCGGCCCGGTCACGCCGGCCCGGTCGAGGACGAGGGTGACCGGGAGCCGGTGCAGCGCCACGTCCATCAGGGTCTGGTCGAACGCGCGGTTGAGGAAGGTGGCGTACACGCAGACGACCGGGTGCAGCCCGCCCATCGCCAGGCCCGCCGCACAGGTCATGGCGTGCTGCTCCGCGATGCCGACGTCGACGACCCGCCGCGGGAACGCGGCGGCGAACGGGGCGAGCCCCGTCGGGTGCAGCATGGCCGCGGTCAGCGCGACGACGTCGTCGCGCTCGCGGCCGATGGCGCACAGCTCCTCGCCGAACACCGCGGTCCAGCCCGGGCCACCGGCGCCGCCGGGCGGCGAGACGGTGTGCATGCAGTCCACGGCGTCGTCCTCGGCAGGCGGGTGGCCCTTGCCCTTGACGGTGACGCAGTGCACGACGACCGGACGGCGCAGCGCGCGCGCCGCGGCCAGCTCCCGCTGGACGGCCACCGGGTCGTGCCCGTCGACGGGCCCGCGGTAGGCCAGGCCGAGCCGCTCGAACAGGGTCGGCCCGCCCTTCCCCGCCCGCAGTGCCGCCAGGTGCGCCGGGATCGCGCCCACGGTCGGTGAGTAGGAGCGGCCGTTGTCGTTGAGCAGCACGACCACGGGGCGGGCCGACGCGCCGATGTTGTTCAGCGCCTCCCAGCACATCCCGCCGGTCAGCGCGCCGTCCCCGACGACGGCGACGACGGTGCGGTCGGGCTCGCCGCGCAGCGCGAAGGCCCGGCTCAGCCCGTCGGCGTAGGACAGCGCGGTGGAGGCGTGGGAGTTCTCCACGAGATCGTGCCGGCTCTCGGCCCGGCTGGGGTAGCCGGACGGTCCGCCCGCGGCACGCAGCCGGGGGAACCAGGGGCGGCGGCCGGTGAGCAGCTTGTGCACGTAGGCCTGGTGGCCGGTGTCGAAGACGATCGGGTCGCGCGGGGAGTCGAACACCCGGTGGAGCGCGATCGTCAGCTCGACGACGCCCAGGTTGGGGCCGAGGTGCCCGCCCGTCCGCTGCACGGTCGCGGTGAGCTCAGCCCTGATCTCCGCGGCGAGTCCGGATAGCGCCGCCTCGGGCAGGCCGCGCAGGTCGGCCGGTCCGCTGATCCCGTCGAGCAGGGCCATGCGATCACCTGCCCACCGCCGCGCGAATCGATTCGCGCAACGACGTCGTCGTGGCGAGCACCGCCGTCGGCTCGTAGCCGCAGTGCGCCATGCAGTTGGCGCAGCGCGGGTCGCGGCCGCGGCCGAACGCCGACCAGTCGGTGGTCTCGATCAGCTCCCGGTACGTGGCCGCGTACCCGTCGTCGAGCAGGTAGCACGGGCGCTGCCAGCCGAGCAGCGAGTACGACGGGATCCCCCACGGCGTGCACTCCAGGTCGCGGCGCCCCTCGAGGAAGTCGAGGAACACCGGGGTGTGGTTGAGCCGCCACCGCTTGCGCCGCCCGCCCGCGAACGCCTTCGCGAACAGCTCCCGCGTCTGCCGCACCCCGAGGAACGCGTCCTGGTCGGGGGCCTTCTGGTAGGCGTAGCCGGGCGAGATCTGCATGTTGTCCACGCCGAGCTCGTCGTTGAGGTAGTCGAGGACGTCGATCACGTCGGCCGGGGTGTCGTCGGTGAAGAAGGTCGTGTTGGTCATCACCCGGAACCCGGCGGCCTTGGCCTCCTTGATCGCGGCGACCGCGGCGTCGAACCCGCCGGGCTTGCGCACGGACGCGTCGTGCCGCTCGCGCAGCCCGTCGATGTGCACCATCCAGGCGAAGTCGCGGTGCGGGGTGAACCGGTGCAGGTGCTTGGGCAGCAGCAGCGCGTTCGTGCACAGGAAGACGATCTTCTTGAGCTCGAGCAGGCGACGCACGATCTCGTCGATCCGGGGATGCATCAGCGGTTCGCCGCCCGCGATCGAGACCATGGGGGCGCCGCACTCCTGGATCGCACCGACGGCCTGCTCCACCGGCATCCGCTGCTTCAGCAGCGCGGCGGGCTGCGCGATCTTGCCGCAGCCGCCGCACTTGAGGTTGCACGCGAACAGCGGCTCCAGCTCGACGAGCAGCGGGAACCGCTCCCGGCCCGCCAGCTTCTGCTTCACCAGGTAGCCCGCCAGGCGCATCGACTGGCGCAGTGGCATGGCCATCTCTCAGTCCTCCTCCCGGGGCAGCGCGAAGGAGATGTCCTCCGCGACCGCCTCCGACTCGCGCGCGGTGACCGGGCCCAGTCCCGACAGCGCCGTCACGACCCGCCCCACGAGGTGCGGCGGGGCCGAGGCGCCCGCGGTCACGCCCACCCGCCGGGCGCCTGCGAGCCAGCGCAGGTCGATCTGGCCGGGGTCGTCCACCAGGTGGGCGGGCGTGCCCGCCCGTTCGGCGACCTCGACGAGACGGCGCGAGTTCGACGAGTTCGCCGAACCGACCACCAGCACCAGGTCCGCGTCACCCGCGATCCCGCGCACCGCCTGCTGCCGGTTCGTGGTCGCGTAGCAGATGTCGTCGGTGCGCGGGCCGGTGAGCGCCGGGAACCGGGCCCGCAGGACGTCGGCGATCTCGCCCGCCTCGTCCACGGCGAGGGTGGTCTGCATCGCGTAGGACACCCGCTGCGGATCGCGCGGCCGGACCCGCCGCGCGGTGTCGACGTCGGGGACGACGAGCACGTGGTCCGGCGCCTCGCCGCGCGTGCCCTCGACCTCCTCGTGCTCGGGGTGGCCGATGAGGAACACGGTGTGGTCGCGCGTGGCCTGCCTGCGGACCTCCGCGTGCACCTTCGCGACGAGCGGGCAGGTGGCGTCGACCACGGTGAGGCCGCGGGCGGCGGCGTCCCGGCGCACCCCCGGTGCGACTCCGTGCGCGGCGAGCACGAGCCGCGCTCCGGGCGGGACCTCGTCGACCTCCTCCACGAACACCGCGCCCCTGGCCGCCAGGTCGCGGACGACGTGGGCGTTGTGCACGATCTGGCGGCGCACGTACACCGGCGGCCCGTGCCACTCCAGGGCGCGCTCGACCGTCTGGATGGCGCGTTCCACCCCGGCGCAGAACGACCGGGGCGACGCGAGCAGCACCTCCCGGGGCCCGACCGCGGCCGCCCACTCCTCGAGGGCCGGTGCGCAGGCGCGCAACGCCCGCAGCGCGCGCAGCCCACGAACGGGCGTGCCGGGGCGCGCCAGCGGGTGCTCCGCGCTGTCGACGACCACGCGGACCACGGCGAACGGGCCCCCGACGGCGAGCCACGCGGACTCCATGTCCGCCGCGAGCGCTCCGCCGGTCGCCGGCCCGCCCACCAGCCGGGGAGCGGACCGGACCGGTCCGAGGTGCACGGTGAGCCCGAGCCGGCGCAGGGCGGCGGCGAGGAGCGGAGCGGACGGGACCGGGAGCGGCTCCCGGCCGGGCCCGCGGACCTCGGTGGCGACCACGACGTCGCCCGCGCGCATCCCGGGCGTCTCACCGCGGGCCAGCCCGGCCACGAGCACCGGCGTGCCCGGCCGGAACGACGCGGCGGCCGCGTCCGCCCGCCGCGGTCCCATCCCGGTGCGCCGCACCGGGACCCGGGTGCCGCGCAGGGCGGCCCGCTCGACCCGCAGTGGCGTGCACAGCACCGGTCTCATCGCGCGCCCCGCACGTAGCGGCCGAGCGCGGTGACGGGGAACACCAGGCGGTAGAGCTCGTAGTTGATCGCGAAGTCACCGGGGAAGCCGGTCCCCGTGTAGTGCGGCTCGTCCCAGGTCCCGTCCGCGCGCTGGGTGGCGCAGAGCCATCCGACGCCGCGCTCGACCGCGGTGCTCCGCTCCCCCGCGGCCAGCAGCGCGAGCAGCGCCCAGGCGGTCTGCGACGCGGTCGAGGCGCCGCGGCCGATCCATGCCGGGTCGCGGTAGGAGCGCTGGTCCTCGCCCCACCCGCCGTCCGGGTTCTGGTGCCGCTCGAGCCAGTCGACCGCCCGCCGGATCGACCCCGCCCCGGGAGCGATCCCCGCGGCGACCAGCGCCGGCACCACGGCGCCGGTGCCGTAGACGTGGTTGGTGCCCCACCGCCCGAACCAGGAGCCGTCCCGCTCCTGCGCCGCGAGCAGCCAGGCCACCCCGCGCCGGCACTCCGGGTCGTCCGCCCGGCCCTGCGCGGCGAGCGCCTCGACGACGTGCGCGGTGACGTCGGCGGACGGCGGGTCGATGACGGCGCCGAAGTCGGAGAACGGCACCTTCTCGCACAGCCCGCGGGTGTTGTCGGCGTCGAACGCGCCCCAGCCGCCGTCCCGGCTCTGCATGCCGAGCATCCACGCCACGCCGCGCCCGACGGCAGCGGTTCCGTCCGGCTCGGGCACCCGGCGCAGGGCGAGCACGATCTCGGCGGTGTCGTCGATGTCCGGGTAGCCGTCGTTCGCGAACTCGAACGCCCAGCCGCCGGGGGCGAGTCCGGGCCTGCGCACGGCCCAGTCGCCGCGCACCCGGATCTCCTCACCGAGCAGCCACTGCGCCCCCCGCCGCACGGCCGGGTCGGCGGCGGGGACGCCGGCGTCCAGCAGCGCGATGAGCGCCAGCGCGGTGTCCCACACCGGGGACTGGCACGCCTCCAGCCTGCGCACCCAGCCATCGGCCGTGCGCTCCCGGACGATGAAGCCGTCCAGCCCGCGCAGTCCCGCGGCCACCGCCGGGTGGTCCATCGGGTAGCCGAGCAGGTGCAGCGCGAGCAGCGAGTACACCCACGGCGGCTGGATGCCGCCCCACGACCCGTCGGCCTCCTGCCGGGCGAGGATCCACTCGGCGGCCTGGCGCATCGCCGCCCGGCGCAACGGCCGCAGCGGACGGCGGGAGTAGGCGTGCAGCACGCGGTCGAGGCGCTGGAAGAGCCCGGGCCAGGTCCAGATCGGGCGCGGGCGCGGCGGCTGCGCCCCGGTCCGCAGGTCGTCGATCCCGAACGGCAGCGGCCGGGCCGGCCGCAGCGTGGCGACGACGGTCAGCGGCACGAGCGTCTGCCGGGCCCAGCAGGCCCAGTCGTGGACGTTGAGCGGGAACCAGGGCGGCAGGAATATCAGCTCCGGCGGCAGGTCGGGCAGCTCGTCCCACGACCAGAGACCGAAGAGCGCGAGCCAGATCCGGGTGAACACCCGCGACCGCTCCACGCCGCCCGCCGAGCGGACGAACCCGGCGGCGGCGGCCATGTGCGGCGCGTCGGGCGGGTCGCCTGCCAGCCGGAGCGCGACCCAGGCCTCCACCGTCGTCGACAGGTCGCCCGGCCCGCCGTGGTAGATCGCCCAGGTGCCGTCGTCCCGCTGCTGGGACCGGATCCACCGGGCCGCCTCCGCCGTCTCCTGGTCGCCGCGCACGCCGAGGAACTCGCGCAGCAGCAGGTCCTCGGCGTCCATCGTCACGTTGGTGGCGAGCTCGCCCTTCCACCAGCCCTCCGGGTGCTGGAGGGCGCGCAGGTGCGTGACCGCGGCGTCGAGCGCGTCGGCGGCGATGCGGGTGGGTGCGGGAAGGGTGCCGGTCATCAGGCCGTCCTCGTGACGATGAACCGGGCCAGCTCGAGCAGGTCGGCGCGCGGCGCGCCGGGGATCGGGACCCGGTCGAGCGCGTGCTCGGCGGCGGCGAGCCGCCGCGAGGCCTCCTCGGCCGCCCACGCGCGGCCGCCCGCGGCCTCGATGAGATCGGCGACCCGCCGCAGGCCCGCCTCGTCGAGGGCCTCGGTGCCGCGCAGCCAGCGCGCCACCGCCCGGCCCGTCCCGTCCCGGCGGCTCGCCGCGTACGTGACGGGCAGGGTCTTCTTCCGGGAGCGCAGGTCCGACCACACCGGCTTGCCGGTGGTCGCCGGGTCGCCCCAGATCCCCAGCAGGTCGTCGATCAGCTGGAACGCCAGCCCGAGCTCGGCGCCGAATTCCGCGAGCGCGTCGACCAGATCGCCCGGCCCGCCCGTGAGCAGCGCCCCGATCGCGGCGCTGGTCGCGAGCAGCGCGCCGGTCTTGCCCGCGGCCATCTCCCGGCACTCGGCGAGCGACACCGCGGGGCGCCGCTCGAACGCGAGGTCGAGGGCCTGCCCGCGGATGAGGTCGCGGGTCGTGGCCGCGAGCAGGGACGCGGCCGCGCCCGCGTGCGGTGACCGCGACTCGAGCAGCACCTCGGTGGCCAGCGCGAGCAGGGCGTCCCCGGTGAGGATGGCGTTCGCGGAGCCCCAGACGGTCCAGGCCGTCGCCCGGTGCCTGCGCTCGGTGTCGCCGTCCATGAGGTCGTCGTGGACCAGGGAGAAGTTGTGCACCAGCTCGACGGCGACCGCGCCGGGCAGCCCGGCCCGCGCGTCGTGCCCGGCGGCGAGCGCGGACAGCAACGCCAGTGCCGGACGGACCGCCTTGCCGCGCGCGCCACCGGGCGTCGGGACGCCGGCCGCGTCGGTCCAGCCCAGGTGGTAACCGCTGATCGTGCGGGTCGTGTCGTCCAGCCGGGCGACCGCCTCCCGCAGCGCGGGCGTGACCTCGTCCCTGGCCCGGGCCAGTATCGCCAGCGGGTCGGCGCTCAGATCGGTGCTCATGCCGCCACCTCGCGTTCCCCCGCCGGAACGCGCGGTGCTGCCGTGCTCCCCAGCACGGCGGCGGCCGCAGCGGTGCCACTGCGCACGGCTCCCTCCATCGTTGCGGGCCATCCCGTCGCGGTCCACGCGCCGGCGAGGAACAGCCGCGGCGCGCGGGTCGCGGTCCCCGGGCGCAGCCGCTCCGATCCGGGTCGTTGCCGGAACGTCGCGTGCCGCTCCCGGGTGACGAAGAAGTCGACGACGCGCGCGGCCCGCGTCGCCGGGAGCAGCGCGGCGAGCTCGGGCAGCAGCCGCTCGCGCAGCGCCGGTGTCGGCATGTCCACGAGGCCGTCGGCGGCGGAGATCGAGGCTGCGAGGTACTGGCCGTCGTCGAGCCCGGACTGGCCGGTCCGGTCGAAGACCCACTGCAGCGGCGTGCCGACACCGGCGACGAACGGCTCGTCGAGCACCCGCCGGTCGAGCACGACGTGCACGTTCACGATCGGGCTCGTGCCCAGCCGCGCGGCCCAACCCGGGGCCGCGTCGAGCGCGCCGGGGGGCAGCAGCCGCTCCGCCACCACGGGCGGGACGGCGAGCACCACGGCGTCGCAGGCGACCTCCGCCCCGTCGGTCCGCACGTGCCACGCGTCGCCCGCGCGCTCCACGGCGCGGACCGCGGCCCCGGTGCGGACGTCCGCGCCTGCGGCGGCGAGGCGGGCCAGCGCGGGTTCGCCGTGCAGCGCCCCCAGCGGCACCGTCGACCAGCCGACGTCGCCGGCCGCCCGGTCCTCGAGCAGGCCGCGCCGGAACACGGTCGCGGCCCCGGCGAGGCCGGCGTCGTCCGCCCGCGCGTTCAGCGTGGCGACCCCGATCAGGTCCCACAGCGCGGCCACGGCGCGCTCGCCCTGCCCGTGCTCGCGCAGCCACGCCCCGAAGCTCCGCTCGTCGGTGCGCGGGTCGGCGGGGTCCACCCGCCGCAGGGCCATCGCGGCGACGGCGGCGCGCGCCCGCTCGGTCCACCGCAGCGGCCGGTACCGCGCCAGCGTGCCGGCCAGGTGCAGCGGTGCGGGGAGGTCACCGCGGCGCAGCAGCGCCGTGCGCGGCTCGCCGGGGATGCGCACGGGGACGGCCAGGCGCGGTTGCAGCACGGCCCGGTCGGCCGTCCCGAGCCGCTCCAGCAGCGCCCGGTAGGCGGTGCAGCAGCGCAGGAAGACGTGCTGGCCGTTGTCCACCTCGAGCCGCCCGCGGCGGAACGAGTGCGTCAGCCCGCCCAGCCGCGGCCGGGCCTCGAACAGGGTCACGGCGCACCCGGCTTCCGCGCAGTCCAGCGCCGCCGTGATGCCCGCCAGCCCGCCGCCCACGACGGCCACCCGCCCCGCCGTCACGACGGAGCACCGCCCGCGGGACGGCGGTGAAGGGCCGACCCCACCAGCGCCCGCACCGCGACGGCGGCCTTCTCCCGGCCGGACAGCGACAGCCTGCGGTCGCGGACGAGCTCGGGATGCGCCTCGATCCGGTCGTTCAGACTGCGGTAGATCCCCGACATCGCCGCGCAGCAGGCGGCGCTCCGTCCGCCGAGCGACGGCAGCAGCCGCAGGCCGTCGGCGTACCAGCCACGGGCCCGCTGGGCGGCGAACCGGACGAGCGCGGCCAGCCCGCCGTCCGCGTCGACGAGGTCGCCGTGCGCGTCGAGGGCGAGCTCGACGCCGAACCGCTCGAGGTCCGCGCGCGGGAGGTAGACCCGCTTGTTCCCGAGGTCCTCGCGGATGTCGCGCAGGATGTTCGTCTGCTGCAGTGCGATGCCCAGCGCGTCGGCGTACCCGGGGGCATTCGGATCCGGGCGGTGCTCGAACACCCCGAGGCACAGCCGCCCCACCGACCCGGCCACGCACCGGCAGTAGCCGACCAGCTCGTCGAAGGTCTCGTAGCGCCGCCCGTTCACGTCCATCTCGACGCCGTCGACCAGCTCCTCGAACGCGCCCATCGGGATCGGCAGCCTGCGCGCGGCGTCGGCCACGGCGACCAGCACCGGGTCCGGCGACGCGCCCGGGTCGGCGAGCGAGCGGCGCACGTCGGCGAGGGCGGCGACCTTGGCGTCGCGGGGAAGGTCGCCGTCGCCGATGTCGTCGATGCGCCGGGCCAGCGCGTACACCGCGGACAGCGCGGCCCGCCGGTCCGGGTGCAGCAGCCGGATGCCGTAGGAGAAGTTGCGCGCCTCGGTGCGGGTGATCGTCTCGCAGATCCGGTAGGCGTCCTGCACGTCGACCGTCATCGCGCCCCCCTCGACGCGATGAGGCGGGCCGCGTGCCGGGCGACGTCGCGACGGCGGGTGCGGGCCCGGGCCGCCAGCACGTCCCCTCCGGTGCGGCGCAGTCCGTCGAGGGCGGCCCGGCCACCGGCGACGTAGCCCGCGACGGCGAGGCGCGCCCAACCGGTCAGGCGCCCGACCAGGGGCGCACCGGAGTCGAGCAGCTCCGCGGCCCGGTCGATCTCGAAGGCCATCAGCCCGCGGACGGCGGGCGACGCGGCGGGGGCGTCGAGCTCGGCCTCGGCCACGCCGTGCGCGGCCAGGTCCTCCTGCGGCAGGTACACCCGGCCGGCCCGGCGGTCCTCGGCGACGTCCTGCCAGTGCTCGATCAGCTGCAGGGCGGTGCAGACCCGGTCGGAGAGCCGCTCGAGGTCCGGATCGCGGACGCCGAAGACGCCGAGCACGATCCGCCCGACCGGTTCGGCCGACAGCTCGCAGTAGGCCAGCAGGTCCGGGAACGCCCGGTAGCGGGTCACCCGCTGGTCGAGCAGGTTCGCCTGCACGAGCCGGTCGAACGGTTCCGGGTCGAGGCCGCGGCGGCGCACCGTCGGCACGAGCGCACGCAGGACGTCCGCCTTCGGCGCGCCGGTCGTCCACACCTGGGCCAGATCGGTCCGGAAGGCCTGCAACAGCGCCGCGCGGTCGCCGCTCGCCTCGTCGCCGAGGTCGTCGATCACGCGAGCGACGTCGTAGACCGCGACCAGATCGGCGCGCAGTGCCCGGGGCAACGCCCGCAGGGCGACCGGGAAGTTCTCGGCCCGCCTGCGGTCGGCCAGGGTGTCGGCCCGGGCAGACATCAACGACACGCTGGCGATCGCCACGGTGTCAATCAAGGACACAGCGCCAGCCTGCGGCGTTCGGCGGCCCGCGGCTTGCCCGTTCGGAACAAACTTGACCGGTCCGGATTGTCATTCCGGGGAAGGGACTCGGCGCCGCTGTCGAGGGTAGTGAGTGGGACATCGAGTCCCGCGCACCGAGGAGAGACGTGACATGAGCCTGCCGCGCAGGCTGCTCGTGGTCAGCGCCGACATCGGCGAGGGCCACAACGCCACGGCGCGGGCCGTCGAGGACCACGCCCGCAGGCGCTGGCCGGGCTGCGAGATCCGGCGGGTGGACACCCTCGCCCTCATGGGAGGTCCGGTGGGGCCGGCGTTCCGCTGGATCTACCGCACCAACGTCGAACGCACGCCGTGGCTGTACGACTTCTTCTACGACGCGCTGTGGCGGCACCGGTGGTTCGCCGCCGCCTCGTGCCGGGTGGTCGGGGCCTGGAGCGGGCGGCGGCTCGCGCCGGTCGTCGCGGAGTTCCGCCCCGACCTGATCGTCTCGACCTACCCGCTGGGCACCGGCGGCCTGGACCACCTGCGCCGCCGCGGCCGGGCACCGGACGTACCGACCGCGGCGATCATCTCGGACTTCGCCCCGCACCCGTTCTGGGTGTACCCCGAGATCGACCTGCACTACGTGGCGAGCCCGGCGAGCCTGCGGGCGCTGCACGTCGCGCGGCCGGAGGCCCGCGGCGCCGTCGGCGCCCCGCCCGTCGTCCCCGCGTTCCGGCCCGCCGAGGACCGGGAGGGCGCCCGCAGGCGCTGCGGGTTCCCCGAGGACCGGCTCGTGGTGCTGATCTCGTGCGGCTCGTACGGGTTCGGGTCGGTGGAGCGCGCGGTGGACGCGGCGCTGGCGGCCGGCCCGCGCGTGCACGTGGTGGTGGCCTGCGGGCGCAACGAGGCGCTGCGGTCCCGGCTCGGGAGGCACGCCGAATGCGGCCGCCGACTGGTGCCGATGGGCTGGACGGACGCGATGCCCGAGCTCACCGCGGCCGCCGACGTCGTCGCCACGAACGCGGGCGGCGCCACCGCGCTCGAGGCGGTGGCGTGCGGCCGTCCCGTGCTGCTGTTCGAGCCGATCGCCGGGCACGGCAGGGCCAACGCCGCGCTGATGGCCCGGGCGGGGCTCGCGATCCTCTGCCCCGGGCCCGCGGAGCTGACCACGGCCGTCGCATCGCTCCTCGATCCCGCCCGGCTCGCGGCCGCGGAGGGGCGGGCCCGCGACCACATCGCCGGGCTGGACCTGGAGGCCGAGCTGGACGCCCTTCCGGAGCTGCCCCGCCACGCCGGCCTGCCCCGCAGGCTGCGCCCCGCGGACGCCCTGTTCGTCGCCACCCCGTCGACCGTTCCGCAGCAGCTCGGGGTGGCCCTGATGGTCGACGGGCCCGCGCCACCCGCCGACCGGGTCGCCGCCGGGCTGACCGCGCTCGTCGCGCGGCGGGCGCCCGCCCTGCCGATGCTGCGCAGGCGGCTGGAACGCCGGCCCGGGCGGTGGCCGCGCTGGTCGCCGGTGGACGACGTCGAACCCGCGCGGCACGTCACCTCCCGCACCGTCGCCCCGCGCGAGTGGACGGCGGCCCTGCAGGAGACCTTCGCGGCGCCGCTCCCGGCCGACCGGCCGCCCTGGCGGCTCACCGTCCTGTCCGACGGGGAGCGGACGGCGGTACTGGCGACGCTGCACCACGCGCTCGGCGACGGGCTGGCCGTCACCGCGACGCTGATGGGGCTGCTCACCGACCGCGCCGTCCCCGGGTCCGCGGCGCGGGCACCCGACGGCCGGTCGGTCGGCGTCCGGCGGCTGGCCCGCGGGCTGCTCAGCCTGGCCCGGACCGGTCGGGTCCCCCGGGCCGCCAGGGGCGGGGCGAGCACCGCGGACCGGCGCGTCGCGTTCGTGCGGCTCCCGGCCGCGGAGGTGCGCGCCGCGGCCAGGGAACGGGGGGTGGGCACGACGGCGTTGCTGCTCGCGGTGCTCGCCGAGGCCCTGCACCGGATCGACCCGACTCGCGGACACGTGCGGACGCTGGTGCCGCGCACCGCCGCGGCCGTGCGCCGGCCCGGCCTGCCGGGCAACCGCACGGGGGCGATGCTCCTCGACCTTCCGGTCGGGCCGATGCCGCGGGCCCGCCGGATCACCGAGGTCGCGGCCGCGCTCGACCGCCTGCAGCGGGCGGGACAGCCCGACGCGGCCGCCGCGGTCGTCGCGGCGCTGGGTGCGCTGCCCGCACCGCTGCTCACCCGGCTGGTCCCGCTCGTGTACGGCGGCCGCTACTGCTCCGTGATCGCCACCGTGCTGCCGGGGTTCCGCCGGGTGCCGCGGGTGGCGGGCCTGCCGGTGGCGGCCGCGTACCCGGTGGTGCCGCTCACCGACGGCGTCGGGCTCGCCGTCGGCTTCCTGCCGTGGGGCGACACGATCGGCGTCGGCGTCACCGGCGACGCGGGCCTGTCCGGCGACCCCGAGCGGGTGGCCGAGCAGGTCCGCGCCGCCTTCGCCGACCTGCATCCCCCGCGGCCCCCGGCCGTCGACATGGAGCTGAGCGATGCGACTACACGGGCGTGACGCACTGGTCACCGGCGGATCGTCGGGCATCGGGGCGGCGATCGCCACGGCGCTGACCGGGGCCGGAGCCCGGGTCACGATCCTGGGCCGCGACGCCGCCGGGCTCGACGCCGTCGCGCGGCGCGGCGGGGCCGAACCCGTGGTCGCCGACCTCACCACCGACGCGGGCCTCGCCACGGCGGCGGCCGCGGCGGCCGAGGCGGACCTCGTGGTCAACGCGGCCGGCCGCGGCTGGGCGGGCGACCTCGGCGCGATGCCGCCGGACGAGCTGGCCGCGCTCGTCACGCTCGACCTGGTCGTGCCGATGCAGCTGGCCCGCGCCGCGGTGCCGGGGATGCGCCGCCGCGGTAGCGGGCACCTCGCGTTCGTCTCCTCGATCGCGACCGTCGGGGTGGGCGGCGAGGCGGCGTACTCCGCGAGCAAGGCGGGGCTGCGCGCGTTCGCCGCGGCGCTCCGTCACGACGTCGCGGGCGACCGGATCGGGGTGACGACCGTGTTCCCCGGCGCCGTCGACACCCCCTTCTTCGACCGCCGGGGACGGCGCTACGACCGGCGGTTCCCCCGGATGGTCCCGCCCGACGCGGTGGCCCGGCGGGTGCTGCGGGCGGTCGAACGCGACCGGGCCGAGGTCTTCGTGCCGGCGTGGCTCTCGCTCGCCGCCCGAGTGCAGGGGGTGGCGCCCGCGGTGTTCCACCGGATGGCGGGGCGGTTCGGGTGAGCGCTCAGACGACCTCGTGGTGCTGCAGGTACCGGAACACGGCCACGCCCGTGACCGCGGGGAGCCAGTAGGTCAGCAGCCTGCTGGCGAGCACCGCGGCCACGGCGACGGTCGGCGCGGTGCCCATGGCGGTGAGACCCGCCACCATCAGCGCCTCCGTGGGCCCCAGGCCGCCGGGGATGGGGGCGATGTGCCCGAGCGTCTGCCCGATCACGAACACGGTGATCGCCGTCAGGACCGGCACGCTCGCGCCGAACGCGACGAGGCTGGCGGCCAGCCCGAGCCCGGAGACCACGAGGTAGGCGGTGACACCCCCGAACAGCTCGACGGCCCGGCGCGGTTGGCGCAGCACGCCCAGCAGCTCACGGGCCACGCGCAGCCCGGGCCCGACGATCCTGCGGCGCCCGAACGGCGAGGCGAGCACGGCGACGGCCGCGGCGAGCACGCACACCCCGCCCACCAGCAACGACCGCCCGGGCAGGACGTGCGCGCCGGGGAGCACGCCGGCCCCGATCGCGAAGACCCCGATCACGCTCCAGATCGCGCCGACGACGCTCGTCGCGACCATGTTCAGCATCGTCACGCCGAGCGCGCTCGACCTGCGGATGCCGAGGCGTTCCATGAACGCGACGTTGATCCCGAAGAACCCGATGCCGCCGGGCGTCGTACGCCCCGTGAACGCGGCGGCGAACTGCACCGCGGTGGTCCGCCAGAACGGCAGCCGCGTCGGGCTCGACCCCAGGATGGACACGCTCGCCAGCACGATGGCGCCGAACCCGGTGACGGTGGCCGCGGCGAGCCACCCCCAGTGGGCGTTCCGCAGCGAGTCGGCCACCTCCCGCATGCTGGACAGCTGCGGCAGCAGCGTGTACACGGCCGCGCCGAGCAGGAGGAGCCCGACCACGGTGCCCGGCCGCAGCGGTGAGCGGAACGTGGGCAGGGGCCGACCGATCTGCTCCGCGAGGGTCTCGCGGAGGTCGATCAGCGGGTAGCGCCCCCGGCTCAGCTGTTTCCGGATCCGCCGCGGCAGCGCGAGCGGCTGCAGGTAGACCAGCGCGGCCTCGAGCCGGTCGGCGGGCAGCACCCGGCATGCGCTGCGCACCGCGCGCTCGACGCCGACCCGCGATGCGATCGAGACCAGCGCCTCGGCGATGTCCTCCGCGGCGCGCGCGGCCGTGGCGCCGACGATGCCGAAGGTGAAGTTGAGCAGCCACGGATTGCCGTCCGTGTCGACGAGGATGTTCTTCGCGCGCAGGTCGTGATGGGCGATGCGGGCGTCGCCGAGTGCGGCGACCTGGCGCCAGACGGCGTCCAGCAACCGGTCGTCGATCTCCTCGCGCGGCAGCTGCGTCAACCGGAGGCCCTCGATGCGGCGGCGGACCAGCAGCGGGGCGCCGTGCCGCGTCTCGCACGTGAGCACGATCGGTGGCGTGCGCAGCCCCGCGTTCTGCGCGAACAGCGTGACGAGCGCCTCGTGCTCGGCCTCGTGGTAGGGGGTGGACAGCCGCGGTTCGTCCTCGACCTCGACCGAGGCGAGCAGCCTGCGGAGGCGGTACCACGCACGGCCGCGCCGGTGCAGGCGCCCGATCACCTCGACGCGGAGCAGGTCGCCAGCGTCGGTGGTCACCTCGAACTCGCGCGGCGCCCCCAGCCGCTCGCGGATCGGGACGATCCTCGTCGGGGTCAGCCCGGCACGGAGGAGCGCGCGCCGCACCAACGATTCGGACGTCCGCCGGCCCGGGGCACCCCACAGCAGGTGGAACGCCGCACCGACGGCCCACCCGAGGAACGACCCGGCGAACGCGTCCAGCGGCAGGCTGTGGCCGAGGTAGACGTCCGCGCAGGCCGTCAGCGCCGCGACCGCCCACGCCGCACCGCGGTAGTCCGGCTTGCGCAGGTAGGGGGCGAGCAGCGCCACCATCGCGGCGACGACCGTGGCATGCAGCCCCGGGAACGCGAAACCCTCGGGGCCGGGCAGCCGGACGCCGGTGGCCGCGATCAGCTCCGCGGGGACGCCTCGCCCGCCGAGGAGCCGGTCCATCAGCGCGGCAGCCCCCAGGCCGGCCAGCCCGGCCCCCGCGCACTGCAGGCCGAGCCGGATCCGCTTGAGGTAGAGCACCGACGCGGAGACCACGGCGATGCCGCCCCAGCTCCCCGCCAGTGCGAGCGCCCGCCACACCGGCGTCGACGCCGCCGGGATCTGCTGGAACTGCTCGAAGATCGCCAGCTCGACGGGGTTGACCGCCCCGGCCCGCTGCGCCAACGAACAGAGGACGACGACGCTCACCGCGACGAGCAGCATCACCAGGTCTCGCGGGTGCCGGCCCACCGAACCGGACGGCCGCTCCCGCTCGACCGGCGGCCCGGTCGGTCGCTCGGTCACCGATGTGCTGCCCAATGCTCTCGCCCCTTGCCGGAGTTCCGCTCGGGCTCAAGGCTGCCCGATCGGGGCGTCCGCGAATCCGCCGGGTGCCGTAACCGTCGGGTGGTGATCGGGATCGCCTGCTTCAGCCCCAGGTGGGCGGCGGTGTGTACGCCTGCTGTTCGATCTCGTGCCGCAACCGCGTGCCGCGGTGGGCGAGAACGACGATCCCGGCGATGGCCACCGCCACGGCGACGGCCTCGCCCGCGAGCACCGGGGGCGTGGTGGCGACCTGCTCACCCAGCCAGCCGACCCCGACCGCGACGCCGACCACCGGGTCCACGACCGTGATCACGGCGAGCGCGGGCGCGACCAGCGCGCCTTGCTGGAACGTGTTCTGGCTCAGCAGGAACCCGATCGGCCCGACGACGCAGACGACGTAGAGCACCGGGTGGTGGAACGGCTCGGCGATTCCGCCGGTGCGGATCTGGGCGGTGACGACCTTGATCAGGCCGGCCGTGACCCCGTACAGGACGCCGGTGGCGGTCGCGAGCGCCAACACCCGGGGTGGGCCGTCGAACCGGCCCGCGACCACGAGGGCCACCAGCACGAGCAGGCCCAGTGCGAGTGCGAGCGGCAGCACGTCCGCTCCGGCCTCGATCGTGCCGGTGCCCCCGCCGGGCCGGGCGAGCAGCAGGAACGCGGCGAGCCCCGCGACGCACGCGAGGGCGCCCAGCACGATCATCCGGTCGACCCGCCGGTGCGCCAGCAGCGCCGAGAACACGGCCCCGAAGAGCACCCCCGTCACCAGGAGCGGCTGGACCAGCACGATCGGCCCGAAGGCGAGCGCGACCACCTGCAGCGCCAGCCCGGCGATGACGGTCCCGATGCTGAGCACCCACACCGGGCGACGGGCGAGCCGCACCAGCAGCCGCGGGTCGAGCGTGCGGCTCGGCGCGACCAGCTTCGTCGCGCGGTGCTGCAGGACGCTGGCCAGGCCGAAGCTCGCGGCGCCGAGGACGGCCGCCGGCACCGCGACGAACAGGATGCTGGACGCCTGCACCGCACTACCCACCTGGAAGACGCCGCCTCATCCGGGGTTCTCCTCGTCGTCCGGGGCGGGCGGTCCCCACGCGATGGCGAGCAGGAGCGCGCTGCGCGTGTGGGGGTCGTCGAGGGCGGGGCCGAACAGCTCCCTCAGCCTGCCCAGCCGGTAGCGGACGGTCTGGGGATGGATGTGCAGCTCGGCGGCGACCGCCCGCCGGTTGCCCAGGTGGGTCAGCCAGGAGGCGAGGGTCTCGGCCAGCCGGTCCCGCGTGGACGGGGGCAGCTCCGCGAGCGGCGCGAGGAAGCGCGCGCGCAGCTCGACGAGCAGCTGCTCGTCGTGGTGCACGAGGATCGCGTCGAGGTGTTCGTCGACGAACAGCGGGTCGTCGTTCAGGACGCCGGTGCGCCGCAGCCGGACGGCGAGCTCGGCGAGGCGCACGCTCGCGGGGAGCCGGTCGAGCGGGACGCAGGGACCGATCACGGCGTGGGCCCCGCGGACCACCTCGCGCAGCCGGTGGCGCCGTCCGGGCCCGTCGGGGTCCGGGACCACGGCGACGAGGCGTTGCGGGCGCCGCAGGCGCAGGCAGGTGTCACCCAGCCGGGGCAGGAGCCGGCGGCCGACCTCGTTGTCCGGGTCGACCAGGACGATCGCCGCGGTGCGCGGCAGGTCCCAGCCTGCGCGTTCGGCGGCGGCGCGGATGGCGGTGGAGTCGGACCGGTCGGACAGGAGCAGCTCGGTCAGCTCGTCCCGCAGCCGCTCCCGCGCGAACGCCGCCGTGGACTGCTCCTCGAGGTAGCCGTGGAGGGTGGCCGACGACAGCTGGTCCACCGCGGCGAACACCGCCGACGCGAGGGCGGCGAACATCTCGGCGGGCACCCCGGCGCGCAGCGCCTCGTCGGCGACGTGCCGCCAGGCCACGCTCGCACCCGCCCGGTACGCGGCGAGCAGGCCCGTGATGCTCTGGCCCTGCCGCCAGTGCATCCGCCCGATCTCCTCGAACAGCGCCCGCTCCAGCCGGAACACCGAGTCGTACTCGACCGCCGTCCCGTCCCGCGCGGCCATCTCCACGAGCCGCTCGACGAACCCCCGCGCGGCGATGACGATCTCGTCCAGCTCGTCGAACACGAACTGCGCGTAGTCGGGGTGGCGCTCGGCGAGCAGGTCGCGGACCTCGCCGAGGATGGCCGGCAGCCGCGCCGCGACACATCGTCCCAGCGCAATCGGCTGAACCCGATCGGACACCACACCCCCCAGTACCCGCCGACGTGCCGGCGCATCCATGGCCGAAGGTGACAGTTGCGTCAACGCAAACCTGTACGGGCGGGGCAAGTCGAAGCCCCGGGCGAACCCCCAAGCTGTCCGTCAGCCGTCGATGCTCCCGGGAAAGAGATTACGACTCCCTTCCGCGTCGCGGGGAGGCGTGACGCGAGGGACGATGGCACCTTCACCCGGCTCGGTGTGCAAGGAGTGCGTCATGGCACCGTTCCCGCAGACCCTCGACCCGGTCGGCTCGGTACTGGCGAGCACGCTGATCGCACTGGTGCCCGTGGCCGTCCTGCTGGTGCTGCTCGCCGGCTTCCGGCTCTCCGCGTGGCAGGCCGTGATCATCGGCTCCGTGGTGACCGTGCTGCTGGGCGTCCTGCTGTGGGGGGCGCCCGTCTCGGGCAGCCTCGCCGCCTACGGGCTCGGCGCCGCGACCGGCATCTGGTCCGTGGCCTGGATCGTGTTCTGGGGCGTGGTCATCTACAACACGATGGTGACGACCGGGGCGTTCGGTGCCTTCAAGGACTGGTTGGTCGAGCAGGCGACCGGCGACATCCGGGTCCAGACCATCCTCATGGCGTGGGCCTTCGGCGCCCTGATGGAGGGCCTGGTGGGGTTCGGCTACCCGTGGGCGGTCGTCGCACCGATCCTCATCGCGCTCGGGGTCGCGGACCTCGCCGCGATCCGCGTCGCGGCGATCGCGAACAACGCCCCCGTCTCCTACGGGGCGCTCGGCGCGCCGATCATCGGCCTCGCGGCGGTCACCGGGCTCCCGCTGATGGATCTCTCCGCGTCCATCGGCAAGATCGTCGCGATCCTCGCGCTGCTGCCGCCGTTCGTGCTCATCTACCTGGTCAGCGGGTGGCGCGGGCTGCGCACCGGGTGGCCGCTGGGTGTCGTCGGGGCGCTGAGCTACATCGCGGGGCAGTTCCCGACATCGCAGTACCTCGGCCCGTACCTGCCCGACATCATCGGTTCCCTCGTCTGCTTCGGCGCGCTGCTGCTGTTCCTGCGCGTCTGGCGGCCCGCGGTGACCTTGGGCTTCGGTGGCCGCGAGCTCGAACCCCCGGTGGGGCGACGCGACGGTCCCGGCGCGAACCGGGCCCCGGCGGGCGGCGCCCGGGCCGCCGTGCGCGGGCTCGTACCCTTCGGAATCCTGGTCGCCGTCGTGGTGGCCTGGACCGGACCGTGGTCCCCGCTTCCGGGCTACACCCCGTTCGCACCCGCGGTGCAGGCGATCAGCTCACTCGACCAGAAGGCGACGAGCACGAGCTTCAAGTGGGCACCGTTCGTGGCGGGCACCGCGATCCTGGTGTCCTGGCTGCTCATCTGCGCGTTCCTGCGACCGACCGGGCGCCACCTCAAGGAGACGTTCCGCGCGACCTTCCAGCAGATGTGGGGAGCGCTGCTCGTCGCGCCGTTCATCTTCGGGCTCGCCACCGTGTTCAACTACTCCGGGATGGCCAACTCGATGGCCAACGGCTTCTCCAAGCTCGGCTCGTTCTACATCGTCCTCGCCCCGATCCTCGGGTGGATCGCCGTCGCGCTCTCGGGCAGCAACACGTCCTCCAACGCGGTGTTCGGGGCGTTCCAGCTGTCGGTCGCCAAGCTGCTGAACGTGCCGTTGCTGCTCTTCCCGTCGCTGAACTCGGTGGGCGCGGAGGTCGGCAAACCCGTTGCGCCGCAGACGGCGAGCGTCGGGGTTGCGACGACGTCGATGGTCCGCAAGGAGGGCGACGTCATCCGCTACAACATGTCCTGGACGCTGGTGATCCTCGGCTACCTCATCCTCATCGGCCTGCTGTTCTACTACGTGTTCCCGGGGGCGATGCAGGTCTAGCGCCTCTGGTGGCCACGTTGGCGGCCACGGCCCGCAGGACGCCGGGCAGTTCGGCCACCGTCCGGGTGGGCAGGCCGGCCACGGTCTGCTCCGCGAGGGCGCACCACAGCTGCTCGACCCGCACGACGAGCGCCTGACCGCTCTCGGTGAGCTCGACGACGCTGGCGCGCCGGTCGGAGGGCGCGGGGGTGCGGCGGATGTGCCCGGAGGCCTCGAGCTTGCGGGTCATGAGCGTGACGCTGGGCGGTTCGACCCCGAGCGCGTCGCTGAGCTGGGCCTGGATCATCGGGCCGGTCCGGGCGAGCTCGAGCAGGAGCACCTCCTGTCCGGGGTGCAGGCCGAGCGGGGCCAGCAGCGCCGCGGCCCTGGCCCGGTGGCGCAGGCTCAGCAGGCGGATGGCCTGGTTGATGGCGTCGGCGTCCGCGAAGTCCACGGGGCCTCCTTGACAGGATTAGTTAGCCGCATAACTATTATGCGCATAACTAACTCTAACCCGAGGAGTCGGACATGGCCGAGGTGGGGAACTCGTGACCGGCACCGCGGCCCGGCGTGCCACGTCGCACGCGGGCCCCGCCTGGCTGGTCCTCTCGCTGGTCTGCGCCTGCCAGTTCATGGTGATCCTGGACGCCTCCATCGTGAACGTCGCCCTGCCCTCGATCCGCGGAGATCTCGGGTTCACGGCCACCGGCCTGGCCTGGGTGGTGAACGGCTACCTGCTCACGTTCGCCGGCTTCATGCTGCTCGCCGGCCGCGCCGTCGACCTGCTCAGCCCGCGCCGCCTGCTGGTCGCCGGGCTGTTGCTGTTCTCCGCCTCGAGCCTGATCGGCGGGCTGAGCACCACCGCGCAGGTCCTGGTGGCAGCGCGCGTCGCGCAGGGCGTGGGGGCCGCCATGCTGGCGCCCGCGACGCTCGCCGTGATCAACACCAGCGGCGCCGACGGGCAGGCGCGGGCCCGGGCGTTCGGCGCGTGGTCCGCCTCGGGCGGTGTGGGTGGGATGGCAGGCGCGGTCGCGGGCGGCGCGATCACGACGGGCCTGTCGTGGCGCTGGGTCTTCCTGATCAACGTACCGATCGGCGCCGCGCTGGTCGTGATGGCGACGGCGGCCCTGGCCGGAACGCGCACCGGCCGCCGGGAGCCGCTCGACCTCACCGGCGCGGTCACCGGGACGGCCGGCCTGGGCGCGCTGGTCTACGGGGTGATGCAGAGCGCGGACAACGGCTGGGCGTCCGCCGCGGTGACCGGGCCGGTCGGCGTCGGCCTGCTCCTGCTCGCCGTGTTCACCGTGGTGGAGGGGCGGGTCGCCGCCCGGCCGATGATGCCCCTGCGGCTGTTCGGGGTGCGGAGCGTGGCCGTCGGCACCGTCACGCTGCTGCTGTTCGGGGCGGTCGCCATCGCGATGTGGTTCTTCACGTCGCTGTTCCTGCAGAACGTCCTCGGCTACGACGCGCTGCACGCCGGGCTCGGGCAGACCCCCGCCGCGGTGACGTTCATGGTGGTCGCCCGGCTGGCCGCCACGCTGCTGCCGCGGGCCGGGACGCGTGCGCTGGTGCTGGCGGGCTGCGCCTGCCTGGTCGCCGGTTTCGGCTGGCTCGCCCAGGCCCACGCCGGCAGCGGGTACGTCACCGCCGTGCTCGGGCCCACGCTGCTCGTCGCGGTCGGGATCGGGCTGACCTTCCCCACCCTCATGGCCGCGGCCACCGCCGACGCTCCCGGGGGCGACGCGGGGATCGTCGGCGGCCTGGCGACCACCGCCGGTCAGGTCGGCGGGTCGGTGGGCCTGGCCGTCCTGGCGACGGCCGCGGGTGCCCGGGCCGGGATGGAGGCCGACGCGGGTTCGCCCGCCGCCCTCGCCGCAGGCTACGACCTGGTCTTCCTCACGGCGGCCGGCCTCGGCATCGCCATCGCGGTGGTGGGCGTGCTGCTGTTGGGTGCGCGAGCCGGAACGCGCCGTCCTTAGGCTGGGACTCGCACTCCTCGCCGAGCACCATGGAGGTACGAGCCGAGATGCGGATCACGACGTTACGGCGCTACCCGGTGAAGTCCATGCTCGGGGAGCAGGTCGCCGAGGCGCGGGTCGACGCGAGCGGCCTCGCCTTCGACCGCGTTCTCGCGGTGGTCGACCGGACCACGGACATCGTCGCGACGGCCAAGCACCCCCGCCTGTGGCGGGACCTGCTGAAGTACTCGGCGCGGATCGACGACGGCGGCGTCCGGATCACCACGCCCTCCGGACGCGCGCTCGACGCCGCGGACCCGGACACCGATCGGGTGCTCTCGGAGGCGCTGGGCCGGCCCGTGCGGGTCTGCTCCGAACGGCCGGACGGGGCGACGGTGGAGCGCCCGGCCCCCGAGGACGTGCTGGAGCACGGGGTCGACGCCGTGGTGGAGGCGGCGACCCTGGAGATCGGACAGGGCACGCCCGGCACGACGTTCGTGGACTACGCACCGGTGCACCTGATCACGAGCGCCACCCTGGACGAGGTCGGCGTGGAGAACGTGCGCTACCGACCCAACGTGGTGCTCGAGACACCGCCCGGCACGGCTCCGTTCGTGGAGAACGACTGGATCGGCCGTGAACTGGAGGTCAGGGGCGCGGATGGCGCGCGGACGACCCTGCGCGTCTCGTTGCCCACCCCGCGCTGCTCGGTGCCGACGCTCGAGCACGGGACCCTCCCCCGCGCCACGCACGCCGTTCGAACGCTGATGCGGTCCAACCGGGTCGACGTCCCCGGCTTCGGCGTCCTGCCCTGCGCGGGGTGCTACGCCGAGGTCGGGACGGGAGGCGTCCTGCGCGTCGGGGACGAGGTGGCGCTGCGCTGACGCCTCACTGCACGGGCGCGTCCGTGGAGTCGGGCGGGGCCCCAGCCGGGAACTCCTCGACACCGAGCACCCGCAGCAGCTCCAACCGCTCGCGGGCCTCGGCGTCGGCCGGGGTGAGCACCACCAGCAGCTGGCGCTGATCGGGGGTGACCAGGGTCTCGCAGTCCATCAGCAGGCGGCCCACCCGCGGGTGCACGAAGGTCTTGCGGTCGGCGCGCCGGACCGCCACCTCGTGCTCGGCCCAGAGCAGGCGGAAGTCGGCGCTCGCGGCCCGCAACCGGTCGACGAGCCCGGTGACCTCCGCGTCGCCGGAGCGGCGGCCGGCGGCCGCGCGGAGGTCGGCCACGAGCTGGCGGGCGTTGTGCTCGTGCTCCTCGGCGGGGCGAACGGCGCGGCTCGCGGGGTCGGTGAACCAGCGGTAGACGGCGTAGCGCCGGTCGCCGGAGAAACCGGTCTGGTCGCCCGCCAGCAGGAGGGCCACCCGGTTCTGGGCGAGGACCTCCCCCAGGTCGGACAGCACCACGGCCGGGGTGTCGCCGAGCAGGTCGAGCATGCGCAGCAGGCCGGCGCGGGCCAGGCGGGCCACCCCGTCGGCCGGCGGGGGCCGGTGGCCTGAGAGGTGGAACAGGTGGTCGCGCTCGTCGTCGGAGAGGCGCAGGGCACGGGCCAGCGCGGCGAGCAACTGGGTGGAGGGCTGGCTGCTGCGACCCTGTTCGAGCCGCACGACGTAGTCGACCGACATGCCGGCGAGCATCGCCACCTCCTCCCGGCGCAGGCCGGTGGTGCGCCGCCGGGGACCGCCTGCGATGCCGACCTCGGCCGGGCGGATCGCCTCGCGGCGACGGCGCAGGAAGTCGGCGAGCTGGTCGCGCTGCATGACCCCATGCTCCCCGCGGCGGGCGGGTCGATCCAGGGAGCGGCCCTCCCAGGATGAACGCTCCACTCCCGCACCCCGGACTTCCGGCACAGGGTGGGCCCATGCAGACACGAACCCTGGGAAGCACCGGACCGGCCGTCTCCGCACTGGGCCTGGGCGCGATGGGCATGTCGAGTGGATACGGCCCGGCCGACCGCGCGGAGAGCATCGCCACCGTGCACGCGGCGCTGGAGGCCGGCGTCACGCTGATCGACACCGGCGACTTCTACGGCATGGGCCACAACGAGCTGCTGCTCGCCGAGGCGCTGCGCGGGCGCGATCGGGACGGCTACCAGCTGAGCGTGAAGTTCGGCCAGCTGCGCGGGCCGGGCCCGGAGTTCGGCCCGCAGGACAACCGCCCCGAGGCGGTGAAGAACTTCCTCGCCTACTCGCTGACCCGCCTGGGCACCGACCACATCGACGTCTACCGGCCCGCCCGGCTGGACCCGGCCGTGCCGATCGAGGAGACGGTGGGCGCGATCAAGGAGATGATCGACGCCGGGTACGTGCGGCACATCGGCCTCTCCGAGGTCGACGCCGGGACGATCCGGCGGGCGCACGCCGTGCACCCGATCGCCGAGCTGCAGATCGAGTACTCGCTCCTGTCCCGCGCGGTCGAGGACGAGGTCCTGCCGACGCTGCGGGAGCTCGGCATCGGCCTCACCGCGTACGGCGTCCTCGGGCGGGGTCTCCTCTCCGGGCGGTGGACGGCGGGCCACACCGCTGGCCCTGGCGACCTGCGCGGCATCAGCCCGCGGTTCTCGAGCGGGAACGTGGAGCACAACCTCGCCCTCGTGGAGGCACTGCGCCGGGTCGCGGAGGCGAAGGGCTGCACCGTCGCCCAGCTCGCGATCGCGTGGGTGGCCGCCCAGGGTGCGGACATCGTGCCGCTGGTCGGCGCCCGCACCCGGGAGCGGCTGGCCGAGGCGCTGCCCGCGGCGGAGCTGGACCTCACCGCGGACGACCTCGCCGAGATCGAGGAGGCGGTGCCCGCCGGCGCGGCCCGCGGCGACCGCTACCCGTCCGCGTTCATGGCCGGACTCGGCGTGGGGAACTGAGGCCGGTCACTCCACCGGCGTGTTCTGGGCGGGGCTCCCGGCCGGGGTGAAGACGCCGAGCTCGACGAGGAGCTCCTCCTCCGAGTTCTGCACGAGGTGCACGCAGCCGCGGGGGAGGTAGTAGCAGTCTCCCGGCCCCACGGCGGCCTCCTTCCCCTCGATCTCGACGGTGCCGGACCCCCGCACGATGCACAGCATCTCGTCGTAGGGGTGGTAGTGCCGCGGGGTGCGCACCTGCGGCACGTACCCCACGAACTGGGTCATCCCGGAGCAGCCGCGGCCCGGGTCGAACAGGATCCGGAACTGGCGGTCGCTGACGGCCGCCTCGCGGTCCTGGTCGGCCACGCAGACGGTGCGGACCGCCTCGCCGCACTCCCGGCCGGAGTCGGTGCCCCCGGCCACCACGACGACCACGAGCGGCGCCCCGCCCGCCCGCACCGCGTACGCGGCGGGGCCGCCGACGAGGGCACCGGTGTCCGGGACGAGCTCGTCGGCCGCGTTGCCGACGACGAGCGTGCCGCCGCCGGAGAGGACGTACAGCAGCTCGTCGCGGCCGCCCTCGACCCGGCGCCGGGCCGCGTGACCGGGTTCGACCACGACGACGACCAGCTCGAGACCGGAGCCGTCGACGTCGGCGTGCACCCGGTGCGTCGCGACACCTCCGGTCCGCTCCGGCTCGACGTCGCGGAAGTGCACGACGTGCCCCGCGGCCCTCACCTCTCACCCAGCTGCGGCTCGTCGCTGCGGCGCGCCTCGAGCTCGGCCGCCAACACGTCGTCGCCATCGTCGACGACACCGCCCCGCGTCCACCGGATGCCCAGGTAGACCAGTACGAGCACGGCGAAGAACGGCACCCCCGCCTGCCACGCCGTGTCCAGCCCTTCGATCCGCGTGGTCGAGAGCAGCACCCCGGCCAGGAACACGACGACCAGTGCCGGCGTCACCGGGGCTCCCCACAGCCGCACCGGGGAGGCCGGCAGTTCCAGCCTCCTGCGGCGGACCCGGAAGGCCGTGTGCGTGACGAGTATCAGGATCCACACCACCAGTGCCGCGAAGATCGAGATGCCGAACAGGGCGAGGTAGGCGCCCGAGTCCTGGTTCCAGGACAGCACGGTCGCCACGAGCATCCCGACCGCCGAGAGCGCGAGCGCCGCCCGGGGCACCCCGGCGGACGACAGGCGCCCGGCCCACGCCGGGGCGAGCCGGTGCTGCGCGAGCGAGTGCAGCATGCGCGTCGTCAGGTAGAGGTTGGTGTTCGCGCTGGACAGGGCGGCCGTCAGCACGACGAAGTTCATGATCGCGGCGGCCGCCGGGATCCCGGCGCTCGCGAAGACCGTGACGAACGGGCTGGCGGTGAGGTCCCCGCCCTCGGCGGTGACCGTCCAGGGCACGACGGTCACCATCACCAGCACGGCGAGGATGTAGAACAGCGCGAGCCGCAGCACCATCGCCCGGGCCGCGCGCGGAACGTCGCGGGTCGGGTTCGCCGACTCCGCGGCGGTGACGGACACGACCTCGGTGCCGATGTAGGAGAACAGCACGAACACCATCGCCAGGGCGAGCCCGGGAAGGCCGTTGGGCAGGAACCCGCCCTCGGCGTACAGGTTCTCCACGCCCGTGGCCGGCCGCCCGGGGAGCCCGACGACGATCAGCACCACGCCGAGCAGGATGAAGATGCAGATCGCCGACACCTTGATCATCGCGAGCCAGTACTCGGTCTCGCCGAACGCCTTCACGGCGAACGAGTTGACGGCCAGCACGACCAGCGAGAACACCAGCACCGGCAGCCACAGCGGCAGGTCGGGCCACCAGAACTGGACGTAGATGCCGGCGGCGATCATCTCGCCGCCGATCGCGATGGCCTGCATGGCCCAGTACGTCCAGCGCAGGACGAACCCGGTGCCCGCGCCGAGGTAGGCGTGGGCGATCGACCCGAACGCGCCGGCCGTCGGGTGGACCACGACCATCTCGGCCAGCGCCCAGGCGATGACGAGGGCGACGAGCCCGCACAGCGTGTACGCGACGACCACGCCCGGCCCGGCCTGGGAGACGGCGAACGTGGAGCCCAGGAAGAGCCCCGTGCCGATCGCACCGCCGATCCCGATCATGGTGAGCTGGCGGGTGCCGAGCTCGCGGCGCAGGCCTCCGGACTCGGGCGGCGGAGACACGTCCACGGGCTCTCCTCACGATCTGTTCGCCTCGGCGAGGCGTGCACAACCTATGACGGTCGTCATGGCAGGGCAATAGAGGATCAGGCGCCCTGGGAGCGGCGCTCGAACAGCTGGTCGCGCGCCACGTCGAGGGCCCGCGCCACCGCACCGTGCAGCACGCCCCCGTCGCCGAGCTCGCTCGCCACGATCGTCGGCCGCAGCGGGCCGAGCTCGGCGATCCGGCGCGCGATCGGGTCGGCGAGCACGTCGAGGTTGCGCCCGACACCCCCGCCGAGCACGACGAGGTCGGGGTCGAGGATCGCGGTCACCGCGGTGATCAGCGCGCCGATCCGGCGACCCTCGGCCGCCACGATCGCCTGCGCGCGCTCGTCGCCGCCCGCCGCGGCCGCGAAGACCTCCTGCGCCGACCCGAACGGCAGCCCGGCGTCGCGGGCGGCCTGCACGAGGCCCGACGCCGCCGTCGCCGCCTCGGTCATGCCCCGCTGGCGGGCATCGAGCCTGGGCACCTCCAGGTCGCCGCTCGGCAGGAACGACACCTCCCCCGCCGCGCCCCTGCCGCCGACGTACAGCGAGCCGTTGATCACGATGCCCATGCCGACGCCGGTGCCCACCGAGACGAGCACGAAGTTCCGCACGCCCCGCCCCGCGCCGGACGTCAGCTCGCCCACGGCCGCCAGGTTGATGTCGTTCTCGATCGCCGACTCCACCTGCAACGCGGTGCGCAGCTGCTCGACCAGCCCCGCCTTGCCCCAGCCGGGCAGGTTGGGGGCCATGTCGAGCCGGCCGGTGGCCGGGTTGAGCACGCCGGGACTGCCGATCACCGCGTAGCGCACGCTCTGCCACTCGACGCCGGCCTCGCCCGCCACCTCGACTGCGAGCCTGCGCACCCGGCGCACCAGCTCCGCGCCGGAGCGCGCCGTGTTGCGCACGTCGCGCCGCCCCACGAACTCGCCGCGCAGGTCGGCGATGGCGAGCCGGATCCACTTCCGGCCGATGTCGACGCCCGCGACGAGGCCGGCCCGCGCGTTCATGTCGTAGATCGCGGTGCTCGGCCCCGGCTTGCCCCCGCGCGACCCGACGAGGTGCACCAGCCCGGCCGACTCCAGCCCGGCCAGCGCGGCCGAGACGGTGGGCTTGGAGAGCCCGCTCGCCGCCGCGAGGTCGCCCCGCGAGGCGGGGCCGTGCTCGCGGAGGTGGTCCAGCAGCAGGCGCTCGTTCATGGCGCGCAGCAGCTGGGGGTTGCCCACCTGCGCCTTCATCGGCCACCTCGATGCCGTCTGGACGCGGACCGCATTAGTAAACTACCTTTCTTACCAACGCTCAACAGGGCGACCCACCGCTCCCATCAAGAGGGTGACACTCCATGCGCGGACGACTCGTCATGGCGGTAGGTGCAGCGCTGCTCCTCGCGGCGGGCTGCGGGTCCGGGGGCGGTGGGGACAGCGCCCCCGCGGGCGGCGACCGGCCCGGCGAGGAGGCCGCCACGGTCGCGCTGTTCCTCCCCGAGTCGAAGACCACCCGCTACGAGCAGTTCGACAAGCCGGTCTTCGAGGCGGAGCTGAAGCAGCTGTGCCCGGACTGCGGGTTCCTCTACTTCAACGCCGACCAGGACGCCGCCAAGCAGCAGAGCCAGGTGGAGTCGGCGCTCACCCAGGGCGCCGACGTGCTGGTCCTCGACGCGGTCGACGCCGACGCAGTCGCGCCGCTGGTGAACCAGGCCAAGCAGAAGAAGATCCCGGTGATCGCCTACGACCGGCGGATCTCCGGCATCGGCTACGAGTACTTCGTGTCCTTCGACAACGTCAAGGTCGGCGAGGTGCAGGGCCAGGCGCTGCTCGACGAGCTGAACAGGCGGGGTACCGCCACCACCGGCCAGATCGTCATGATCAACGGCTCCCCCACCGACCCCAGCTCGGCCGACTACAAGAAGGGCGCGCACAACGCCCTCGACGGCAAGGTCACGATCGGCCGCGAGTTCGACACCCCCGACTGGAGCCCCGACAAGGCCCAGGAACAGATGGAGCAGGCGATCACGTCGCTCGGCCGCGACTCGATCGTCGGTGTCTACTCGGCCAACGACGGCATGGCCACCGGCGCGGTCGCCGCGCTCAAGCGCGCCGGCTACGCCACCCTTCCCGCACTGACCGGACAGGACGCCGAGCTCGCCGCCGTGCAGCGGATCCTCACCGGCGAGCAGACCATGACGATCTACCTGAACATCAAGGAGCAGGCCGGGAACGCGGCCCAGGCCGCCGTGGCGCTGGCGAAGGGCGAAGCACCCCGGACGAACGCCACCGTGAACAACGGCACGGCCGACATCCCGAGCACGCTGCTCGACCCGATCGCCGTCACCAAGGACACCATCAAGGACACGATCGTCGCGGACGGCTTCTACGCGGCCTCCGACATCTGCACGCCCGACATCGCCGCGGCGTGCACGGAGGCGGGGCTGCCGTGAGCACGAGCGGGACCCCGGTGCTCTCGGTCCGGGGCGCCACCAAGCGCTACGGCGCCGTGCAGGCGCTGGCAGGCGCCGACCTCGACGTCCACGCGGGCGAGGTGGTCGCGCTGGTCGGCGACAACGGCGCCGGCAAGTCCACGCTGGTGAAGGTGGTCTCGGGGGCGATCACCGCCGACGGCGGGACGATCGCGTTCGACGGCGAGCAGGTCCGGATCGGCCGCCCGCAGGACGCTCAGGCGCTCGGGATCACCACCGTGTTCCAGGACCTCGCGCTCTGCGAGAACCTCGACGTGGTCGCGAACCTGCACCTCGGCTCCGAGGTGCGCCGCTACAGCGTGCTCGGCGAGATCCGGATGGAGCGCGCAGCCCGCGACCTGCTCCGCTCGCTCGACGTGAAGATCGAGGACGTCCGGACCGCGGTGGCGTCGCTGTCCGGCGGGCAACGCCAGTCGGTCGCGATAGCGCGCGCCCTGCTCGGCGAGCCGAAGATGGTCATCCTCGACGAGCCGACGGCCGCACTCGGCGTCGAGCAGACCGCGCAGGTGCTCGGCCTGATCAAGCGGCTGCGCCAGCGCGGCCTCGCCGTGCTGCTGATCTCGCACAACCTCGCCGACGTCCGCGAGGTGAGCGACCGGGTCGTCGTGCTGCGCCTCGGACGCAACGCCGGCACGTTCGAGACGGCGTCGACCACGCAGGAGGAGATCGTGGCCGCCATCACCGGCGCCGGCCCCTACGGGATCGCATCGTGACCGAGGTGGCCGTGAAGGTGTCCGCTCCCCACCCGCCCGGCCGCGGCGTGCTCGACGCGGCCCGCGACCGCCTGCGCCGCGGCGACCTCGGGTCGATCCCCGTCGCGGTCGGGCTGGTGCTCATCGCGATCGTGTTCTCCTCGCTCAACCAGCACTTCCTGTCCGCGGAGAACCTCACCAACCTCGCCCTGCAGATGGCCGCCACCGGCACGATCTCGCTCGGGATCGTGCTCGTGCTGCTCCTCGGCGAGATCGACCTCTCGGTCGGCTCGGTCAGCGGCCTGTCCGCCGTGGTCATGACGCTGCTGTACACGCAGCAGGGCTGGAACCCGGTGCTCGCGCTGCTCGGCGCGCTGGTCACCGGCGCCGTGATCGGCCTGCTGCACGGGCTGATGCGCACGAAGCTGTCGATGCCGTCGTTCGTGGTCACGCTGGCCGGGCTGATCGGCTGGCTCGGCCTGATGCTGTTCCTGCTCGGCGGGGCCGGCACGATCAACCTGCCCTTCGACCGGGGCATCGCATTGCTGTCCGACACCTGGCTCCCGCCGTGGCTCGGCTGGGCGCTGGTCGTCGTCATGGTCGGGACGCACCTCGCGTCGTCGCTGGTCACCCGGCGCATGCGCGTCGCGGCGGAGCTCGCGGTGCCGGGCACGGCGTGGGTGCTCGCGCGCCCGGCCGGGCTCGCCGTGCTCCTGGCGGCCGGGGTGGTCGTGCTGAACGCCGACCGCGGTGTCCCGCTCACGCTGGTGATCTTCGGCGGGCTGGTGGTGCTGCTCGACCTCGCGCTGCGCCGCACGGTCTGGGGCAGGCGGATGTACGCGGTCGGCGGCAACGCCGAGGCGTCGCGGCGAGCCGGCATCAACGTCACCCGGGTGCGGATCCTGGCCTTCGTCGGGGCATCGACGCTGGCCGCGGTCGGCGGGGTGCTGGCCGCGTCCCGGCTCGCCGCGGTCAACCAGACCTCCGGCGGCAGCGACATCCTGCTCAACGCGATCGCCGCCGCCGTGATCGGCGGCACCAGCCTGTTCGGCGGCCGCGGCCGGGCCTACGCCGCGCTGCTCGGCATCCTGGTGATCCAGTCGATCACCAACGGGATGCTGCTGCTCAACGTCGACTCCTCGGTGCGGTTCATGGTCACGGGCGCGGTCCTCGCGATCGCGGTGGCGATCGACTCGCTGGCGCGCCGCGGCGGCGCGGACGGGGCGGCGTGAGCTCATCATCCGACGCGGTGGGAGACGGCTACGTCCTCGCCGTCGACTTCGGGGGCACGAAGGCCGGCCTGGCCGCCTTCGACGCGACGGGCACCGTGCTGGCGAGCGAGCGGCTCCCGATCCACGCGGAACGGGGCGCCGAGCAGGCCGTCGCCCGCACGATCGAGGCGGCGCGCTCGCTGGTCGGCGACGTCGGCGGTCGCGCGTTGCTCGGGTCCGGCGTCGCCAGCCCCGGGATCGTGCTGCGCGACCGGGTGCTCCTCGCGCCGAACGTGCCGGGCTGGTCGCGGCTGCGCCTGCAGGACACGTTCGAGGAGGCGCTCGGGGTGCCGGTGATGTGCGCCACCGACGTGAAGGCCGCCGCGCTGGCCGAGGCGCGGTGGGGACGCCTGCACGGCATCCACACCGGGCTGCACCTGAACCTGGGCACCGGCATCGCGCTCGGCGTCGTCGTCGACGGCGCCGTGCTCACCGGCGCGCACGGGGCCGCGGGCGAGATCGGCTACAACCTGCCCGTCGCGGGCGGGCGCGCCGGCGGGCACGCCCCGCTGGAGGAGCGCGTCGGCGGCGGCGCGATCGGCGCCCGCGGCCGCGCTTTCGGCGGCGGCGGCGATGCGGCGTCGGTGTTCGCGCTGGCCCGGAGCGTTCCCGGGGCGCGCGCCTTCCTGGCCGAGACGCTCGACGAGCTCGCCGTGCACGTGGCCAACGCCGCGATCCTCGTCGACCCCGCTCGGATCACGGTCGGCGGCGGGATGGTCGAGTCGGCCGACGTCGTGCTGCCCGCGCTGGAGTCCGTGCTCGACCGCGCCGTGCCGTTCCCCCCGGAGGTGCTGCCCGCCCGCTTCGCGCAGAACGGGCCGCTGGTGGGGGCCGCGGCGCTGGCCTGGGACGCCGTCCCGGCGTCCTGATCGTCGGACGGCCGGATCAGACGGCGCTGTCGAGCCCGCGTTCCTTCAGCCGTTCCCGCGTGTTGGGGTTCACCGACGGCCGGAACGGCACCTCGACCACCTCCGCATCGACCGGGCTGCCGGGCACGTGCGCGTACTGGACGGGCAGGTCGACGGCCAGTGGGGTGCCCACCGCCGAGAGCTCGACCGGCACGTAGCCGAGCGCGATGTTCGTGCCCAGCTCGGGGGACCACCACGGTGAGGTCAGGTACCCGACGGGGTCGCCCCCGTCGCCGGGCCGGACGAGCCAGAAGTCGGGTGCGTAGTCATCGATCGGGCGGCCGCCGATCCGCAGGCCGACCAGCACCTTCCGGAACGGCGGGGAGCCCGCCTCGATCTGCGCGCGGGCGCGTTCGAGGGCCGCCTTGCCGATGTAGTCGGCCTCCTTCGCGCGTGGCACCTGGTAGCCGAGGTTCACCTGGAACGGCAGCGTCTCCGCGTCCATGTCCTGTCCCCAGGACAGGATCCCGGCGGCCACCCGGCGGTGGTGGGCCGGGGCGATGACCTGCAGGTTGTGCGGCCGGCCCGCCTCCAGCACGGCGTTCCACATCTCCTCGGCGTGGAGCGTGGCGTCGCGCAGGTAGATCTCGTAGCCCTTCTCGCCGGTGAACCCGGTCTGCGAGATGATCACCGGCAGCCCGGCGACGGTGGCCTCCATCAGCCCGTACGAGGGCAGGTCGGCGAGCTCGGGGCCGACGAGGTCGACCATCAGGTCCACCGACCGCGGGCCCTGGATCTGGACCGGCGCGACGTCGATCTCGGTGATCTGCACGTCGAACGGCTGCCCGACCTTCACGCCCTGCAGCCAGAGCATCAGGTCGGAGTCGGAGATGCTGAACCAGAACTCGTCCTCGGCGATCCGCAGCAACACCGGGTCGTTGAGGATCCCGCCGTTCTCGTTGCACAGGATGACGTACCGCGCACGCATCACCGGAATCTTGGCGGCGTCCCGCGTGATCACGAAGTTCACGAACGCCTCGGCGTCGGGACCTTTCACGCGGATCTGCCGTTCGACCGCGACGTTCCACAGCGTGACGTCGTTGACGAGCGACTCGTACTCCGCCATCGCGCCGCCGTCCTCCGGCCGGACGTAGCCGCGCGGGTGGTAGACCCGGTTGTACACCTCGGCCCGCCAGCACCCGGCCCCCATCGACAGGTGCCAGTACGGGCTCTTGCGGATCCGCGTGGAGATCAGCATCTCCACCGGTGTGGGCCCCGTCTGCCGCAGGTTGATCGGGACGAGGCGGTCGGACTGGTCGACCGACGGCTGGTTGTGGTGGGACGGGACGGAAACGGCACCGTTCGTCATCTTCGTCTCCATGATTCTTCGGATCAGATGATCAACGACCGCGGGCACCGGAAGAACTGATTCCTCTTCTCGCAGCGTGCGCCGACGGTACGACTCGTTTTCAGGGCGGTCAACGAGTTCCACGATGTGCAACTCGACAATTCCGGAGAATCGGGGTGCTCGCCCCCCGGCCCGTCCGGCCACCGCGACACGCCACGACATGTAGGGGTGCGCCGTCGTTGACACCACTACATGTAGGGTCAGCGCGGCTGATGGTTCCGCTCCGCCAGCCAGGCGGAGGGAGGCGAGAGGGAACCCGGTGGGAATCCGGGACTGCCCCGCAGCGGTGAGCGGGAACAACCGCCGTCAGAAGCACTGGGTGTGACACCACCTGGGAAGCGACGGCCAGTAGGAGCACCGGCCACAGGGTTGTGCGGTGCGCGCCCGCGAGTCCGAAGACCTGCCATCGGTGGAGACCCGTCCCCCGAGCTCGCGAGGAGAGAGCTGTGACCCCACCCGTCATCACCGCCACCCCCACCCCACCCAGCCGCGTCGAACGGCTCGTGGACGAGGCCGTGGCCGGCATCCCCGACGTCGAGGCCGGTCCGGTGCTGGCGGAGACGCGCCGGATCGCCTACGACGGCATCACCGACGAGGAGCTCGCCATCGCGCCGGTCATGGCCGCCCGCTCACTCGTCGAGTCGGAGCCGAACTACTCGGCGGTGGCGGCGCGCCTGCTCCTCGACGGCCTGCGCACCGAGGCCCTCACACATCTGGCCGGTGCCCGCCGGCAGGCGAGCCACGACGAGATGGCGGGGCACTACCCGCGGTACGTCCGCGAGTACCTGCAGCGGGCCGTCGCGCTCGAGCTGGCCGACCCGGCCCTGCTGACGTTCGACCTGGACCGGGTGACGGCGGCGCTGCGGCCGGAGCGCGACCTGGACTTCACGTTCCTCGGCCTGCAGACCCTCTACGACCGATACTTCCTGCACGAGCGCGGCGTGCGGTTCGAGCTGCCGCAGGCGTTCTTCCTGCGGGTGGCCATGGGGCTCGCCCTGCGCGAGGACGACCGCGAGGCCCGGGCCATCGAGTTCTACGAGCTGCTGTCCTCCCGTCGCTTCATGGTCTCCACGCCGACGCTGTTCAACGCGGGCACGACCCGGCCACAGCTGTCCTCGTGCTTCCTCACCACCGTCGACGACGACCTCGACTCGATCTTCCAGGGGTACCGGAACAACGCCCTGCTCGCGAAGTACTCCGGCGGGCTCGGCAACGACTGGACCCCGGTGCGCGGGCTCGGCGCCCACATCACGGGCACCAACGGGCTCTCCCAGGGCGTCGTGCCGTTCCTCAAGATCGCCGGCGACACCGCCGTGGCCGTGAACCAGGGCGGCAAGCGCAAGGGCGCCGCCTGCGCGTACCTGGAGACCTGGCACATCGACGTCGAGGAGTTCCTCGACCTGCGCAAGAACACCGGCGACGACCGGCGCCGCACCCACGACACGAACACCGCGAACTGGGTGCCCGACGAGTTCCTGCGCCGCGTCGAGGCGGACGCGGAGTGGACCCTGTTCTCCCCCGACGAGACGCCCGACCTGCACGACCTCTACGGCCCCGCGTTCGCCACCCGCTACCGCGAGTACGAGGCCGCGGCCGACCGCGGCGAGATCCGCGTGTTCCGGCGCCTTCCCGCGGTCGCGCTCTGGCGGCGCATGCTCACGATGCTGTTCGAGACCGGCCACCCGTGGATCACGTTCAAGGACCCGTGCAACCTGCGCAGCCCGCAGCAGCACGCCGGCGTCGTGCACTCGTCCAACCTGTGCACGGAGATCACGCTCAACACCCGCGCGGGTGCGGACGGCGAGGTGGCGGTCTGCAACCTCGGCTCGGTCAACCTGGCCGCCCACGCCGGCCCGGACGGGCTGGACACCGCGGAGCTGGGGCGCACCGTCCGGACCGCGGTGCGGATGCTCGACAACGTGATCGACATCAACCTCTACACGATCCCCGAGGCCCGCCGGTCCAACCTGCGCCACCGCCCGATCGGCCTCGGGTTGATGGGCTTCCAGGACGCGCTGTTCGCCCAGGGGATCGCGTTCGCGAGCGACGCCGCCGTCGAGTTCGCCGACCGCAGCACGGAGCACCTGAGCTACCACGCCATCGCCGCGTCGTCCGACCTCGCGGCCGAGCGCGGCCGGTACCCCAGCTACGACGGCTCGCTGTGGAGCCGGGGCGTACTGCCGATCGACTCGCTCGCGCTGCTGGCCGCCGCCCGCGAGGGGGACGGTCTCGACGTCGACACGTCCACCACCCTCGACTGGGACGCCCTGCGGGACCGGGTGCGCAGGCAGGGGATGCGCAACTCCAACGTCATGGCCATCGCACCGACCGCGACGATCTCCAACATCTGCGGCGTCGGGCAGTCGATCGAGCCCCAGTTCCGGAACCTGTTCGTGAAGTCGAACATGTCCGGCGAGTTCACCGTGGTCAACCCGTACCTGGTGGCCGAGCTCAAGGCACGCGGGCTGTGGGACCGGGCGATGGTGGCCGACCTGAAGTACTTCGACGGCAGCCTCGGCGCGATCGACCGCGTGCCCGCCGACCTGAAGGCCCGATACGCCACCGCGTTCGAGATCGACCCCCGCTACATGGTGGAGGCCGCATCCCGGCGGCAGAAGTGGATCGACCAGTCGCAGTCGCTCAACCTCTACGTCGCCTCCCCCAGCGGCCGCGCCCTCGACGAGCTCTACCGCCTGGCCTGGCACAAGGGCCTCAAGACCACCTACTACCTGCGGACGCAGTCGGCCACGCACGTGGAGAAGTCCACCCTGCGCGGCACGGACGGCACGCTCAACGCCGTCCCCACCGCCGTGTGCCGCATGGACGACCAGGACTGCGAGGCCTGCCAGTGAACACCGGGTTGGAGACGATCGACCGCGGCGCCGCCCCGGTCGACGCCGGCGCGAAGCGCATGATCAACGCCCGCGCGGACGTCAACCAGCTCCTGCCGCTCAGGTACCGCTGGGCGTGGGACCGCTACCTCGCGGCGTGCAGCAACCACTGGATGCCCACCGAGGTGGGCATGCAGGCCGACATCGCGCTCTGGAGGTCGCCGGACGGCCTCACCGCCGACGAGCGGCTGATGGTGCAGCGCAACCTCGGGTTCTTCGCCACCGCCGAGTCGCTCGTGGCCAACAACGTCGTGCTCGCCGTCTACCGGCACCTCACCAACCCCGAGTGCCGCCAGTACCTGCTGCGGCAGGCGTTCGAGGAGGCCGTGCACACGCACACGTTCCAGTACATCTGCGAGAGCCTCGGCCTCGACGAGGGCGAGCTGTTCAACATGTACCGCGAGGTGCCCTCGATCACCGACAAGGACGCGTGGGCCCTGGGCCACACCCGGAGCCTGTCCGACCCGGGCTTCACCACCGGCACGGCCGAGGCCGACCGGGCGTTCCTGCGCGACCTCGTGGCGTTCTACGTGGTGTTCGAGGGCATGTGGTTCTACACCGGGTTCGCGCAGATCCTGTCGCTCGGGCGCCGCAACATGATGGTGGGCGTCGCCGAGCTGTACCAGTACATCCTGCGCGACGAGTCGATCCACCTGAACTTCGGCATCGACTGCATCAACCAGATCACGCTCGAGAACCCGCACCTGTGGACGGACGCGTTCGCCGGCGAGATCCGCGGGATGCTGGGCGAGGCCTGCGAGCTGGAGATCGCCTACGCCCGCGACACCATGCCCCGCGGCATGCTCGGGCTCACGGCCGAGGCCTGCGCGCAGTACCTGCGGTTCATCACCGACCGCCGGGCCCGCCAGATCGGCCTCGAACCCCTGCACGGCGAGCCGGAGAACCCGTTCCCGTGGATGTCGGAGGCCATGGACCTGAGGAAGGAGAAGAACTTCTTCGAGACGCGGGTGATCGACTACCGGTCGGGCGGCGCGCTCGCCTGGGACTGACGGGCCGGTATACGGTGTAGACATGGCGGTGGGGACGGCGGGTCGGATCATCGATGCCGCCCGGGCGATCGTCACGGAGGAGGGCGCCGAGGCCGTCAGCATGCGGCGGGTGGCCTCGGCGGCCGGCATCACCCCGATGGCGATCTACCGGCACTTCGCCGATCGCGGAGCGCTGCTGCGGGCGGTGGCCGATGACCTGGGCGCGCAGCTGCGCGAGCTGTGGGTCGCGCCGGACCCGGATGCGGATCCCGGGACCCTCGTGCACGAGCAGCTGCGCCGGTTCCTGGACTTCGCGCTCGGCAGGCCGCGGCTCTACCGCTTCCTGATGATCGACGGATGGGCGCGGGCCCGGCGGTACCCGCAGGACTTCCGCGAGTCCGAGGGGCCCGCGTTCGCCCGCATCGTCGACCTGGTCGCGGACCTCATGGCCCGCGGCGAGTGGCGTGCCGACGACCCCACCGAGGTCGCGCTGTCGCTGACCGCCCAGACCCAGGGGCTCGTCCAGCTGTACCTGTCGGGCCGGATGGACATGTCCGAGGACGAGTTCCGCGCGCTGTGCGAGCGGGCGATGTGGAGGCTGATCCACGGTGTCGCGATCCACGGTGTCGCAGCAGGTCACGGCCACGGACCCGACGGGCTCGCCGGCGCGGACGGCTGATCCCGCGCCGCGCTGGCAGCCGTCGGCGGCGCTTGTGGCGTCGGCGGCGGCGTTCTTCCTCGGCACCGGCCTCGACCCGGTCGCGATCCTGGCGTGGGTCGCCCCGCTGCCGGTCTTCCTGCTCGCGCCGCGGCGCCCGGCCGGGACGGTGTCGATCGTCACCTTCGCCGCCGCCCTGGCCGGCACCGCGAACATGTGGCCCTACTACCTCACCGCCCGGCCGATCCCGATCCCGGTACCGGTCGCGGTCGTCATCGTCCTCGGGACCGCCGGGCTGTTCACCGCGACCACGCTGGTGCTGCGCGGGCTGCTCCTGCGGGGCAGGCCCGCGCTCGCCGCGGTCGCGGCCCCGGCGACCTGGACCGGCGGCCTCCTGCTGGCCTCGCTGGCCGCGGGCGGGATGGACCTGTCCAGCGCGACGACCCAGCAGACCGATCTGCTGCCCGTGCTGCAGATCGCCTCGCTCACCGGGGTGTGGGGCGTCAGTTTCCTGGTGTTCCTGCCGGCGGCGGCGATCGCCGCGGCGTGCGCCCCGGCCGCGCCGCGCCCGGCCCGGCTGCGCGCGGCGGCGACAGGGCTGGTCCTGCTCCTCGCCGCGCTGGGCTACGGCGGCGTGCGCCTCGCCCGGCTCGACGACCCGGCGGCTGCGGCGCCGTCGGTGGCCGCCCTCGGCCGGGTCCAGCCCGACGCGCTCGATGACCAGTGGGAGATCGACCCGGCGACCCCGGCCGGGCGGGAGCTGCTCGACTCCTACGCGGCGGCGGTCCGGGCGCTGCCCCCGGACGTGCGCACCGTGGTCCTCCCGGAGGGCGTCTTCTCCGTCGCCGGCCCCGCGGGCCCCGTCGTGGTCGACCGGCTGACCGGAGTGGCCCGCGCCCGGGGTACCGACGTTGTCGTCGGGGCGGTCGACCGCATCGGCGACGGCCGGATGTGGTCCACCGTCGCGCTGCTCGTCCCGGCGGACGGCGACGCCCCGCGGCGCTACGTCAAGCACCACGACACCGGCCCCCACGTCCAGCGGGGCACCGGCCTCACGATGGCCGGCCGCGACGGCATCGCGATCTGCATGGACCTCAACTACCCCGAGCTCACCAGGGCGTACGCCACGGCGGGCGCGACGCGCATGCTCCTGCCGGCGAGCGACACCGACGTCGACGGCCGCTGGCACGCCCGGGTCGCGGTGGCCCGCGGGGTGGAGAACGGCGTCTCCGTCGCCTGGGGCGGCAACCGGGGGACGTCGGTGATCGCCGACGCGGCCGGCCGGATCCTCGCCACCGCCGACACGGCGGCGCCGAACCGGGGAGCGTTCGCCGTGGCGACCGCCGCGCTCCCGGACGGCCCGGGGAGCACCCCGTACACCCGGCTCGGGGACTGGTTCCCCTGGTGCTGCCTCGTCCTGGCGGCGCTCGGCGCGCTGGGTGCCGTGATCCCGCGCGTCAGGGAACGATGACGACCTTGCCCGTGGCGTGCCCGTCCTCGACCAGGGCGAGTGCGGCCGCCGCGTCGGACAGCGGCCGGACCTCCGTGACGTGCGGGTCCAGCTCACCGGCCAGCACGAGCCGCGCGAGCTCGGTGAGCACCGCGGTGCTCCGGTCCCGCTCGAGCGAGAAGCCGCCGAGCTCCACCGCCAGTGGCCGGTCCGCGATCGACGTCAGCCGTGAGGCGTCCGCGAGCAGCCCGGCGACGGTCCGGAGGGGGTCCCCACCGACCATGTCGAGGATCGCGTCCACCCCGTCCGGGGCCGCCGCACGCACCCGTTCGACGACGCCGTCGCCGTAGGCCACGGGCACCGCGCCCAGCTTCGCCACCAGGTCGTGCTTGGCCGGGCTCGCCACCCCGATCACCCGCAGGCCGCGCGCGGCGGCCAGCTGCACCGCCGGGATCCCCACCCCGCCGCCTGCGCCGTTGACCAGGAACGTCGATCCCTCCGGCAGACCGAGCCGGTTCAGCGCGTCGAACGCGGTGCCCGCCGCCACCGGCAACGCCGCCGCGTCCTCCGGGCGCACGCCCGCCGGCCGGTGCGCCGCGAACGACGCCGTGACCAGCGCCTGCTCGGCCCAGCCGCCGACCATCCCCGGGCAGCCGCCGAACACCTCGTCGCCGACCGCGAAGCCGGGCACGCCGGGGCCCACCGCGACGACCGTGCCGGCGACCTCCCGGCCCAGTACGGCCGGCCCGCTGAGGCCGTACGAGCCCTCCCGGACCCGCCAGTCCCCCGGGTTCACCCCGGCCGCCCGCACCCGCACCAGCAACTCGTCGGGGCCCGGCTCCGGCACCGGGACATCCAGGAACGCCTGCTTCTCCGGACCGCCTACCTCGGTGAACCCATATGCGCGCACCGGATCAACCTACGACTCGAGAAAGGACTTCAGGTCGGACCGGTCGGAGTCCTTCTCGTCGGTCATGGCGTAGAAGGTCATGCCGGCGTCGGAGACGTCACCGTTGCCGACCAGGTCGAGCCGGGAGTACAGCCATTTCAGGTTGTCGTCGCCGCTGTCCTGCAGGAAGTCCCAGAAGTCCATGTCGACGGGCCCGAGGCCGGAGTTCTGGTCGGGGATGTCGACCTTCTCGCAGCCCAGGTCGGTCAGGTCGTCGTAGTCGTGGCCGCCGTGCTCTTCCTTGCCGTGCGTCTGGTTGAAGCTGTCCTCGCCGTGCGTGATGCACTCGACGTGCTTGCGGGCCTCCGGGTCGGCGGCGTCGAGGGCCATCCAGACGGTCTCGATGGGTCCGGCGAGCACGATCGAGAGCTGGTCGTCGTCGGTGGAGGCGTTGATCTCCTTCACCAGGTTCCGGGTGCCGGCGGCGAGCTGCGCTTCGTCGGTGTCGTCGAAGAAGCGGGACATGTCGAACCCGAAGCGCTCGCCGCCCTCCTGAACGCTCTCGGTCATGTTCTTGACGTGCTCGGCGTCGGAGTCCCAGATGTGGTTGTTGTAGTCGAAGTGCACGAGGTTGGCCTGCAGCTTGCCGTGCGCGAGGAGCGCCAGCGCCATGGGCGCGGACGCCCAGTCGTCGTTGTCGTGCTGGTTGCCGTCCGCCGATATCGCGATCCGCCCGACCTCGGCGTCGAACCCGCTCGTCCCGCCGTCCTGGCCGCCCTGCGACCCGCCGCCCGCACCCTCCGGGCAGCGGTCGGACTGGCCCGGCTTGTAGATGGCGCACCCGTCCGCCGTACCGGGGATCTCACTGCCGCATGCCGCGAGCAGCGCGGTCGCCGCGAACACGGCCAGCACGGCCGCGAGACGCCGCGACCGCTGACGGCGAACGGCCATCGTGCCTCCGATCTTCTCGGTACAACGGGAGGCGACCGTGTCACAGCCACCCTGTGAGCGCGCTGAGGTTGTGATCCACCTGGGGCCGCTACCGCCGCGCGTACACCCGCACCCAGTCGACCTCCAGGCTGACCTCGGGTGGCGTGGTCTCGTCCGGTGCCAGGATCCACTCCTCGTACGGCCCCATGTCGAGCTGGATCGCCAGGTGCATCCGGCTCGTCGGGATCACGTTGCGGTCGGTGGTCTCGAACTGCTTGACGCCGTCGACGTACCAGGTGATGCGATCGGGCAACCAGTCCATGGCGAACGTGTGCCACTGGCTGAAGTCGCCGCTCACCTTGCTTCCCGCGAGCTTGTTCTGCGCCGAGTAGTGGATCACGAAATGGGCCTGCGTCCGGTCCTCCCCGGGCACCTCCATCATGTCCAGCTCGCCGTCTGCCGCCTTGTCCAGCGAGTCCGGCCACAGCAGGACGGCCGACCCGCGCCCGCGCCCCTTGTCGGTGCGGGCCCGGAACTCCCAACGCCCGTACCGCTGGCTGTGCTCGTGGTTCATGCCGCCCGAGACGTTCCCGCGGGCGGTGACGCGCAGCGTGCCGTCCGCCACGGTGATCGCCTCGGGGCGGCGCCACCCGTTGCCGAACCCGCCCACCGAGTCGTAGTGGTTCCAGACGCCGGGATCGAGCCGGGAGCCGGTGAAGTCGTCCCTGAAGACCAACCGCCACTCGTCCTCGGCGGCCGAGGAAGCCGCCCGGTTCACCGCGGGCGTGGGGACGGCGGTCGGCGGGGGCGACGGTGCCGGGAGCGCCTCGAACAGGTCCGGCTCGTGCCGGGCGGCGGCGTCGCCCCCGCAACCGGACGCCAGGACGACGACGGCACCGAGCAGCGCAGTCCACATCCGGGCAGGCCACCCGCGCCGCGGGAACCGGGACATCCTGCCTCCTCGCCTGCGGCCGGAGGGGAGCCACGGGGAGCGCCGACCGCGCGCGGCTAACCTAACAAATCGGACCAATCGGGCCCGCGCTGGTGGCCGGCGCTCAGAGCCAGCCGCTGTCCCGCGCGATCTGGACCGCCTCCGTGCGGCTGCCGGCTCCGAGCTTCTGCATCGCCGACGAGAGGTAGTTGCGCACGGTCCCGGGCGAGAGGTGGACCCGACGGGCGATGTCCGCGGCCGTCCCCACCGGGGCCGACGGAGCGCAGCACCTCGAGCTCCCGGACGGTCAGCGGGCAGTCCTCGGCCATGAGAGCGGTCATGGCCAGGTCGGGGTCGACGTAGCGGCCGCCGTGGTGCACCCGCCGGATGACGTCGGCGAGGACCGTGGCGGGGGCGCTCTTCGTGACGAAGCCGGCCGCGCCCGCGGCGAGCGCGCGCCGCAGCACGCCGGGCCGGGCGTGCCGGGTCAGGACGATGCAGCGCGTCCCGGACGCGTGCACCGCCACCCACTGCGCCACCTCGGCGCCGTCGCGCCCCGGCATCTCGACGTCCAGCACCGCGACGTCGGGCCGCTGCCGTCCGATGACGGCGATCGCCTCGTCCCCGCCGGCCGCCTCGCCGACCACGACGAGGTCGGGCTCCAGGCCGAGCAGTGCACCGACCGCACCGCGGGTCAGGGACTCGTCGTCGGCCAGCACGAGGCGGATCCGCTCGCCGGTCACCGCGCGGCCCCCGGCAGCACGGCGTCGAGCCGGAAGGTGCCGTCCGGTCCCGGCCCGGCGGCGAGCCGTCCGGAGTGCTCACGCAGGTACCGCTCGAGCGCGATCAGCCCGGTCCCGAACCCGGCGCCGTCCCCGGGGCCCACCCCGTCGTTGACGACCCGGAGGCGGGCGTCCCCCTCGGCCACGGCGATCTCGATCGTGCACCGCCTCGGCTCGGCGTGCCGCAGCACGTTGGTCATCGCCTCCCGCAGCACCCGGCCGAGCACGTTGCGGGCCGTCGGACCGACCGTGTCCGGGCTGCCGCCCAGGGAGAGCTCCACGCCTGCGGAGTCGAGCACGGCGCGGGCCCCCGCGAGCTCCGTGACCAGGTCGGTGTGGCGGGTCTCCCGCACCAGGGAGCGGACCTCGCTGAGCGGTGGTTCCTCCTCGTCGTCGGATGGCGGCGGTGGCGGCGGGGCCGGGTCACGGGCCTCGCGCCAGAGGATGCGCAGGTCGATCGGGCGTCCCGTGTCGGTGTCCGGGTCGGCGCGGGGGTCGGCGCCTTCGGGTGGTGGGTCGGGGTCGGGCAGGTCGGGTCGGACCGGCGCACCCCGGGTCCGGTACACCCGCCCCAGCGGGGACACCCACACGAACACCCCCGGCTCGGGTTGGAACAGCCGCCAGCCGCGGTCCTTGTCCGGGTGGTGCCGCCAACACCCGGGACCGATGTTGGTCTCCACCGTGCGCCCACCCCGGACGTGATCCACGGTGTGGTCCAGCTGGGAGCGGCGTGCCGGGCGGTCACACCCGGGCCCCACGCAGCTGCGGTCGCGGACCTGCACGTGGCGGGCCAGCGCACCCCGGGCATACCGGGCGCGGGGGTTGTTGCCCAGTTCCCGCCACGACCGGTGCCGCTGGGCCCACCGGCCGGCGATCTCGGTGACCAGCCCGGCCCATGCCCCGGTCAGGTCGGGGTCGGCGGCGAAACGGGACAGCTCGGCGAGGGTGAGGTGCAGCTCCACCACCCCACCACGCACCCGCCCCGGCGGCCGCGATGGTGGGTCGCCGGTGCGGGGGCGGTGGCGCAGCGGCCCTGCGAGCAGCAGGTAGCCGGCGGGGTCGACGATCGCGAACTGCCACCGCGCACCCCGGCGTTGCCGGGCGACGGTGGTGCGGGCGATCTCGGCGTCGACCGGGCCCAGCCCGGGGATCTCACCGGGCCGCTGGTCACACCCGAGCAGGGTGGCCAGTCCGGCCCGCACCTCGACACCCTCCCGCACCCCGACCCGCTCACCCCGCCAGCGGCGTGTATTCGGGCCGGCCGGACCGGGGTCGGTCGGCTCGCCGACTCGGTGATCCTCAGGTGGGTGATCGTCGACCGGTCGCCCAGCCGGGGCCGGGGCCGTGGTTTCGTCGATGTCGCAGCCCTCGGCGCTGTGCTTCCCGGCACCGGCCGGCTCGGGGGCGGCCGGGTCGGGCCCGTCCCGGCGAGCGCGGGTCGACTCAGCACCAGTCCGTTCAGCGCCAGTCCGTTCAGCGCCAGCCGTCTCATCGGATCCGCCGGCCTCAGCGATGTCGCCGGTACTGGGGGCGTCGCTGTCCTCCGGCCGCGGCCGGGCCAGCAACCGGGCCAGGATCTGCGCTTCGGTCAACCCGTGGAAGCTGCCGTCCAGCATCCCCAGGTACAGGTCGGCGGAGATCTGCGCGAGCCGGCCGGGGTGCCCGGCCCGCCGCGCTGCTTCGGCCAACCGGTCCAACCGCGCCGCCGCGGCCGCCGCCTCATCCGGCGGCAACCCCTCCCCCGAGAGCGTGGCGGTGCCGTCCCGGTCCAGGTGCAACACCACGCCGCGCTCGCGCAGCCCGCGCCGGTAGCGGCGGCGGTGGAACTGCGGGTCGATGGCCACGATCGCCGCCAGCAGCCGCCGGGCCAACCGCCGCGCCGTCCACCCCGACGCCAACGGCACGAACCGCTCACACAACCGCCGGATCTGCGCCGGGGTCAACTCCCCGCGACCGGGGTCGAGGTGATCGGCGAACACCACCGCCTTGCCCCGATCGATCAAACCCCGTTCCAGGGCGGCGAACACCAACGGCAACCCCCGCACCACCACCCGGGCGAGGTCGAGCTCCCGGTCCGCGGCGGTCGGGGTCCAGGTCAGGCCGGCGGCGATCTCGTGCGAGGCCCACTCGACATCGTCCCCGGCCCGGGCCACCGCCTCCTCCGAGAGCCCGGCGACCGGGACCGCGCGGGCGATCTCCGCCATCCCGGCCCACACGTTGGCCTGCTCGTGCGCGAGCTGGCGGGACCGGGCCTGCAACACCTCCACCAGCCGCGCGTTCGGCACCCGCGACCACGGCAACTCGGCCAGCACAGCGGACAACTGCGGGCCGGGCGGCAACCCCACCTCCCGGTCGATCAGCTCCACCACACCCGGCATGATTCGAACATACGTGCGAGCACCGACGAAACCGGTAGGTCTGGACCCACCATCACCAGGCCACCCGAACGGCCCAATCCCGCCGCGAGGCCAGCACAACGTCCGGCCATCGGTTGCCCGACGTGATCTCGCCTACGTCATCCGTCTCGGCTGTTCGCGAATGGGTTCGCAGGGCCGGGCCGATCACCGATGATGGCGTCGACGGGACCATCCGGGAGGTGGCTGTGATCGACTGGTCGCGCGTGATCCTCGACCCGACCGGCGAGGTGGAGCGCAGCGAGGACCGCGCCCTGTCCCCGCGCCCTGCCACGCTGCACGGGGCCACCCTCGGCCTGCTGGACAACGGCAAGCCGAACGCCGCGCTGCTGCTCGAGGAGGTCGGCCGGCAGCTCTCCGAACGGTTCCGGCTGCAGGACGTCAAGGCGTTCACGAAGGACTACTTCGGCACACCGGTGGACACCACCCAGGTCGAGCGCATCGTCGCCACCTGCAACTTCGCCGTCACGGCGGTCGGTGATTGAGGCTCGTGCAGCGCGGCCAGTCTGGCCGACGGGATCCTGCTGGAGCGTGCCGGCATTCCGGCCGTCAGCATCTGCACCGAGCCGTTCCGCCTCGCCGCCGACGCGATGGCGCGCTCGTACGGCTTCCCCGACTACCCGTACGTCGTCACCGAGCACCCGGTGGCGAGCCTGTCCCAGGAGGAGGTCCGCGATCGCGTGACCGCGATGATCCCCCGCATCCTCGAGATCCTGGGGGTCGCGGAATGACGGTCGACGACGACGCCCGCGCGATCGTGGACGCACTCGTCGACGCGGTCGAGTACTGCTACGACCAGGAGTGGAGCGACGGCCTACCGGTGATCCCGTGCACGCCGAAGCGTCTCGACGCGTTCCTCGCGCAGACCGACCGCGGACCGGACGACGTGCTGCTGGCCATGCCGCAGATCGGCCGGGAGTGCACGGTGCGGATGGCCGCGCTGAACGCCGCCATGGCCGGCTGCCGTCCCGAGTACTTCCCGGTGGTGCTCGCCGTGTGGGACTCGCTGCGCGCCGAGGGGTACGCGGGCAAGGGGATCTGGCAGAGCACCACCGGCACCGCCCCGCTGGTGCTCGTGAACGGGCCGGTGCGCGGGGAGCTCGGGATCAACTGCAAGGGCAACGTCTTCGGCTCCGGCTTCCGCGCGAACGCGACGATCGGCCGGGCGATCCGGCTCGCGGCGATCAACGTGTTCGGGCTCCGCCCGCACGCACTCGACCAGGCCACCCAGGGCACCCCGGCGAAGTACACGTGCTGCATCGGGGAGAACCAGGAGGAGAGCCCCTGGCCGGCGTTCCACGAGGAGTTCGGGTTCGGGCCGGACGAGAGCGCGGTCACCGTGATGACGATCCGCTCGGTCTCCCACGTCGAGGCGCGGCACACCAGCGATGCGACGCAGCTGCTGCGTGACCTGGCCGGAACGGTCGCCCGCACGGGCGCCCTGCTGCACCGGACGATCTCCACCTGCCTGGTGCTCGGCCCCGAGCACGCCCACCTCCTGGCCGGGCAGGGCTTCGACAAGCCGGCCATCCGCCGGTTCGTGTTCGAGGAGGCACGCGTGCGGCGGGAGGATCTCGACCGGGTCGGCAAGACCGCGATCTCCCGCACGACCGCGTGGCGGCTGCCCGCCGACCACCCCGAGGCGGTGCCGGACGACCGAGTCGATCCCGCCACCGGGTCGTTCCACGTGCTCACCTCGCCCGACGCCGTGCAGATCGTGGTGGCCGGCGCATCGAACTCCGGGGTGTCCGCGGTGGTCGACACCTTCGGGCCGCGGGGCGACCGGCCGGCGCTGGCCCCGGTGCGGCCCGCGCCGCGCTGACCTCACGTGGCGGCCGGCGCCCCGCGGAGCTTGTTGCCCGACAGGACACGCGAAAGCCGATAGCTCGCACGGACCGGCCCGATCGGCCGGCTGGCCGGTGCGGGCTATCGGCGTTGCGTCACTCCTTCTGCTGCGCGATCCACTCGGCGAGGGCGATCTCCCCGAGCGGTCGGCGGGCGGCTTCGGAAGCGAGGACAGGGAAGCCCGCCGATTTGTGACGGGGGACCCGCGACGGCCGCCGTCGCAGGCGGGTGAGCACGACCGGGCCGAGCTCGATCGCCGGGTCGAACTCCGGTCCCACCGGTCGGCTGACCTAGACTCCGTTCGGGCCCGTGGCCCGCGGGGTGCCTTTCGACGGGAGCGACGACCAGTGGCCGAGCCAGCGACGACCGCCCGCCCGAGCACCCGGGTGGAGCGCCGCCGGGACCGGCGCAAGGCCGAGATCGTCCGGACCGCGACGGAGCTGCTGTCCGAGCACGGCTACCAGGGGATGAACCTGGAGGACGTCGCCGAACGGACCGACATCGCCAAGGCCACGCTCTACCACTACTTCTCCGGCAAGGACGAGCTGGTCGCGGCGGTGATCGAGGCGCTGACGGTCGACGTCAACCGGCGTCTCGAGCAGGAGCTGGACAAGGTCGGCGACCGCAGCCACCTCGAGCAGATCCGCACCCTGATCCGGGAGCAGATCCGGATCCTCACCGACACCGCCCCCGAGGTCGCCACGCTGTTCTCGTGGCCGACGACGTGGCCCGACTCCTTCCAGGACACCATCAAGGAGAGCAGGCGCCGCCACGACGCGATCTTCCGCCGGGTGGTCGAGGCCGGGCTCGCCGCGGGCGAGTTCGACTGCCCGAACCCGGACGTCGCGCTGCAGTGCCTGCACGGCGTGCTCAACCAGTCGTCGCTGTGGATCCGCCCGTCGCTGCCTCCGGAGAAGAAGGCCGAGCTGTGGGAGGCCGTCGTCGACACCGCCGCCCGGATGTTCAGCCTCGAGGGCGCCCGGCGCTGATCAGCCGGCCATCGTCAGGCCGCCGCTGACGCTGAGCACCTGGCCGGTGACGAAGTCGGAGCGGTGCGATGCGAAGAACAGCACCGCGTCCGCCACCTCCTCCGGGGTGGCGAGCCTGCGGAACGGGATCGCGCGGACCAGTCCTTCCCGCACCTTCTCGGGCAGCGACGCGAACAGCGGGGTGTCGGTCGGGCCCGGGCACACGCAGTTGACGTTGATCCGGTGGCGCGCCATCTCCCGGGCCAGCGACTTGGAGAATGCGATCAGCCCGCCCTTCGTGCCGGCGTAGACGGTCTCACCCAGGCTGCCGACCCGCCCGGCGTCGCTGGCGATGTTGACGATCTTGGCGGGGCGCTCGGCGGCGAGGATCGGCTCGAGGAACGCGTGGAGCAGCCGGACCGGCCCGAGGAAGTTCACCGCGGCCAGCGCCTCCCACAGCGCGTCGTCGTTCTGCATGAACGGCTCGACCCGGTCGAAGCCCGCGGCGTTGACGAGCACGTCCGGCAGCCCGTGGGCGGCCACCACCTCGTCGCGCAGGGCCGGGATCGCGGGCCCGTCGCCCAGGTCGGCCTCGTGCGCCGTGGACCGGCCGCCGATCGACCGGACGGTGGCCGCGAGCCCGTCGGCGTCGCGGTCGACCGCCGCGACCGTGGCACCCGCCGTCGCCAACCCGACCGCGATGGCCCGGCCGATGCCGGACGCGGCACCGGTGACGACCGCAAGCTTGTTCCCGAGATCCATCGGGCCGCCTCCCTCACATCCGGCCGGACGGTACCAGTTCTTCGACCAATAAGTCGAATAGCAGTCGCACTGGTCGGCCAGTCGTAACTGTGGTTGACTCGACCGCGACGAACGGAGGAACACGGTGGGCCTCGACGGATACACGCAGCTGACGTTCGACCGTCGCGCGAACGGCGTCCTGCTCATCACGCTCGACCGGCCGGAGAAGTACAACGCCACCGACGAGGTGATGCACGGCGAGCTCGCCCGGGTCTGGCTCGACGTCGCGGCCGACCCCGCGACCCGCGTCGCGGTGATCACCGGTGCGGGCAGGGCGTTCTCCGCGGGTGGCGACCTCGCCATGGTCGAACGGATGGCGGGCGACTACGACCGCGTCTCGCACATGCTCGAGGAGATGAGCGCCCTCGTCTACAACATCATCAACTGCGACAAGCCCATCGTCTCGGCCATCAACGGCGTCGCCGTCGGCGCCGGCACCGTCGCCGCGCTGCTGGCCGACGTCGCCATCGCCGCCGAGGACGCCCGGATCGGCGACGGGCACGTCAAGCTGGGCGTCGCCGCGGGCGACCACGCCGCCATCATCTGGCCGCTCCTGGCCGGCATGGCCAAGGCCCGCTACTACCTGCTCACCGGGGAGATGCTCACCGGCGCCGAGGCCGAGCGGCTCGGGATGGTGGCCAAGGCCGTGCCCCGCGACCAGGTGCTCGACGAGGCGCTGCGCATCGCCGACGCGCTCGCCACCGGCTCCCAGCCCGCGATCCGGCTCACCAAGAAGGCGCTCAACAACTGGCTGCGCGCCGCCGGGCCCGCATTCGACCAGTCCGCCGCCTACGAGATGCTGACCTTCATGGGGCCCGACGTGGTCGAGGGGTACACCGCGCTGCGCGAGAAGCGCGCACCCCGCTTCCCCTCCGCGCAGTCCTGAGGGGCGCACCGTGCGACGCAGGCTGTGGGACACCGAGCACGGGCACACCGCGCACCACGACTTCCGCGCCACGGTGCGCCGGTTCGTCGAGAAGGAGGTCGTCCCGCACACCGGGCGGTGGTCCGAGGCGGGCATCCTCCCCCGCGAGCTGTTCACCGCGGCGGGCGCGGCGGGCCTCCTGTCGACCGCCGTCCCCGAGGAGTTCGGCGGTGGCGGGGTCCCCGACTTCCGCTTCAACCTGGTCCTCGGCGAGGAGCTGGCCCGGGTGGGCGCCGCGGCGGTCGCGATCGGCCTCACCCTGCACACCGACGTCTGCACGCCCTACTTCCTCCGGCTCACCACCGACGAGCAGAAGCGCCGCTGGCTCCCCGGCATCGCCGCCGGTGAGCTGATCACCGCCATCGCGATGACCGAGCCGGCCATCGGCTCCGACCTCGCCTCGATGACCACCACCGCACGGCGCGACGGCGACCACTACCGCGTCACCGGCAGCAAGACGTTCATCAGCAACGGCATCAACGCCGACCTGGTGATCCTGGCCGTCAAGACCGATCCCGCCCGGACGCACCGCGGGATGAGCCTGCTCGTGGTCGAACGCGACACGCCCGGGTTCATCCGCGGCCGCAACCTGGCCAAGATGGGCCAGCACGCCCAGGACACCGCCGAGCTCTTCTTCGACGACGCGCACGTCCCCGTCACCAACCTCCTCGGTGCGGAGGGCGAGGGCTTCCGGCACCTCACCGACAACCTGCCGCAGGAGCGCCTCTCGCTCGCGGCCTACGGCGTGGCGGCCGCCCGCGCCGCGCTCGGCTGGACCCTCGACTACGTACAGGGCCGCGTAGCGTTCGGCCGCCCGATCGGCGGGTTCCAGAACACCCGGTTCCGGCTCGCCGAGCTGGCCACCGAGGTCGACGTGGCGCAGGCGTTCGTGGACCAGTGCGTGCTCGCGCTTGCCGACGGTGAGCTGTCCGCCGCCGACGCGGCCAAGGCCAAGTGGTGGTGCACCGAACTGCAGGGCCGCGCCGTCGACCTCGGCGTCCAGCTGCACGGCGGCTACGGCTACATGGCCGAGTACCCGATCGCGCAGGCCTGGGCGGACGCGCGCATCACCCGCATCTACGGCGGCACCACCGAGATCATGAAGGAGATCATCGGTCGGGACCTGGGCCTGCGCGGGCGCTGAGTCACGAGGCCCAGCCGGCCGCCACCTCGATCAGCGCCAGCTCGTTCGCGTGGACGCGCTCCGGGTCCACGCCGAAGTGCGGCGGGTAGAGCAGCGCCCAGTCGACCACCCCGGAGTAGCGGCGCAGCTGCGCGGCGACGTCCTCCGGGGTGCCGAACACGGCACGCTCCTCGACCATCGCCTCCCCCGCCGCGACGACGCCCGCCACGTCACCGCTCGCCACCGCCTCCCGGGCCGCGGCCCGCTCGGCGCCGAACCGGCCCTGCGGGAACAGCGCGTCGTAGCCCTTCGGCGTCGCGTAGAACCCGACCTGGGCGGCCGCGTCGCGGCGCGCGAGGTGGGGGTCGGAGCCAGCCGCGGCGACGATCTGCGTGGTCGTCCGCAGTCGCGCCACGTCCCGCCCGGCCCGGGCGGCGCCCTCGGCCAGCAGCGGGCGGGCGACGTCGCGCAGGTAGTCGACCGGGGCGATCGTGTGCCCGACGAACCCGTCCGCACACCCCCCGACGGCGCGGACCATGTGCTCCCCCACCCCCGCGGCGAGGATCGGCACGGTGTCGGGCAACGCAGCGCGTTCGTAGTGGGCCAGCGCGACGCGGTCGAACTCGCCATCGAACCGGAACGGCCCACCCCGGTGTGCGATCAACCGCCGGACCAGCTCGACCCGCTCCCGCACCTGGGGCGCCGGGTGCTGCATCGCCGTGCCGTACCAGTCCTGGTTCATCCGGCGCGTGCTGCTGCCCACGCCCAGCACGAACCGCCCCCCGGCGATCGCCTGCACGTCGGCCGCGGCCGACGCGAGCGCCAGTGCCGAGCGCGCGAACAGCGGGGTGACGCTCGTGCCGACGATCGCCTTCTCGGCGACGGCCGCGAACGCCGCGGCCCGGGTGAGGCTGCTGCGGTTGTAGTAGTCGATGCTCCACAGCGAGTGCACCCCGGCACGATCGGCCGCCCGGACGATCCGCAGCGCGTCCGCCGGGTTCTCGTCCATGACCACGAGCCCTATCTCCACGTCGTCATTCAACCATGGAGACGGCAAACCGACCAGGCGGTTGAACTTCTTGCGGGAGGGTGGCGACGGGGTGCTCGGCCAGCCGCCACTCGAGCATGCCCTCGGCCAGCCGCACGGCGCGCCGGCCGCAGGCGTTGAGCAGCCGGACCGCGTCGTGGGCGAGGACGCAGTAGGCGCCCCGGCAGTACGCCACGACCTCGACGTCGGCGGGCAGCTCCGACAGGCGACCGGGTAGCTCGTCGAGCGGGATGGAGATCGCCCCCGGGATGTGCCCGGCGACGTACTCGGGGGCGGGCCGCACGTCCAGCACGATCGCCTCGCCCGCCCGGATCCGGCGGAGCAGCTCCTCGCGGCCGACCTCCTCGGTGTCCTCGCCGTCGACGACACCGAGATAACGGCTGCGGGCGCGGCCGACGTCGGCCAGGTGCGTGGCCGCGACGACCCGCAGCTGGGCGAAGAGCGCGGCGACGTCATCCGCGGCGAGGCGGTAGCGGATGGTGGTGCCCTCCCGCGCCGTGGCGACCAAGCCGGCTTCCCGCAGCGCCCTGAGGTGCATGGACGTGGTGGTCAGCCCGAGACCGGCGGTGGCGGCGAGGTCGGCGACGCTGCGCGGGCCCTGACCGAGCAGGTCCAGCAGCTCCAACCGCTTGCCGCTGCCCAGCGCCTTGCCCACGCGCGCCAGTTGTTCGAACAGCTCCGCCTTGAGCGCAGCATCGCCCATCGACTCCTCCAATAATCCATGGAATAGTGTACTAGTCGCGGGGAGAGTCGCATGAGCAGCAACGTCTCGTTGACGGCCGTCGTGGACGAAGGCCTCGGCAACTCCTGCTACCTGGTCGACCTCGGGGACGGGACGGCGCTGGTGGTCGACGCACCGCGTGACCTGCGGGCCGTGCGGGCGGCCGCAGGGAAGGCGGGCCTGCGGATCCGGTTCGCCGCCGACACCCACCTGCACGCGGACTTCCTCTCCGCGGCGCGGCAGCTCGCCCACGACGACGGTGCGACGGTCCTCGCCTCCGCTGCCGGCCGGCGCGCGTTCGACCACCGCGGCCTCGGCGAGGGCGACGAGGTCGACCTGGGCGGGCTGGGACTGACGGCACTGGCCACCCCCGGGCACACCGACGAGCACCTCTCGTTCCTGCTGCGCGACGGGAACCATCCGGTCGGGGTGTTCACGGGCGGCTCGCTCATCGTGGGCTCCGCGGCGCGCACCGATCTGCTCGGGTCCGAGCGCGCCGAAGAGCTCGCTCGGGCCCAGTTCGCGTCGCTGCGACGGCTGTCGGTGCTGCCCGCCGGGACGGGGGTGTGGCCGACCCACGGGGCGGGGTCGTTCTGCTCCGCACCGCCGGGTGCCGACCGGACGTCGACGATCGGCCGGGAGCTGGCCACCAACCCGCTGCTGGGCATCGCCGACGAGGACCGGTTCGTCGAGCGGCTGCTCGGCTCGCTGGGCAGCTACCCGCCGTACTTCCTGCGCCTGGCCGCGCTCAACCGGGGTGGGCCCCCCGTGCTGGACGCCGAGACCACGGGGAGCCTCCCGCAGCTCCCGCCGTCGGCGGTGCGGGAGCTGCGCGACGACGGGGCGATCGTGGTCGACGCCCGCCCGGCGCACGACTACTCCCGCACGCACGTCCCGGAGGCGCTCTCGATCCCGCTCCGGCCGCAGTTCGCCACGTGGCTCGGCTGGCTCGTCCCACCCGAGGCACCCGTCGTGATCGTCCGGAACCCCGATCAGGAGCTCGCCGACCTGATCTGGCGGGCGCTGAACATCGGCATCGACCGGTTCACCGGTGAGCTCGCGGGCGGCGTCGACGCCTGGGGCGCCGCCGGGCTCCCCACCTCCGCCACCCCGGTGATCGGACCCGAGGAGATCGGCGGACGGGGCCGCGTGCTCGACGTCCGGCAGGACGCCGAGTTCGCCGCCGGGCACCTGCCCGGCGCCGTCCACATCGAGCTCGGATCGCTCCAGCAGACCGCCCGCGACCTCCCGGTGGAACCCACCGTCCTGATGTGCGGGCACGGGGAGCGCGCGATGGGCGCGGCGAGCGTGCTCGAGCGGGCCGGGCACCGCGACCTCGCCGTGCTGGCCGGCGGGCCGGGCGACTGGGCCGAGGCCACCGGGGAGGGGTTGCAGCGCGAGCCGTGAGCCGTCCGATCGTCCTGGGGCTGCGCGCGAACGCGGCCCAGTTCGGCCTGCTCGTCGCGGTCAACGCGCTGGTCGGCGGCATGGTCGGGCAGGAGCAGACCGTGCTGCCGCTGCTGGCCGCGCGCGAGTTCCACCTGACCGGGTACACGTACCTGTTCACCTACGTGGTGGCCTTCGGCCTGACGAAGGCCGCGGCGAACTACGTCGCCGGCGCCTGGTCGGACCGCTTCGGGCGCAAGCCGGTGCTGCTCGTCGGATGGGTGATCGCCCTGCCGGTGCCGCTGCTGCTGATCTGGGCGCCGAGCTGGGGCTGGGTGGTGGCGGCGAACGTGCTGCTCGGGCTCAACCAGGGCCTGACCTGGTCCACCACCGTGATCATGAAGATCGACCTCGTCGGACCGCGGCGGCGCGGCCTGGCGATGGGGCTCAACGAGGCGGCCGGGTACGGCGCGGTCGCCGTCACCTCGCTGCTCGCCGGCTACCTCGCGGCGCGCTACGGCCTCCGGCCCGCCCCGTTCCTGCTCGGCGTCTCCTACGCCGTGCTCGGGCTGGGCCTGTCCGGGCTGTTGGTGCGCGAGACCCGGGAGCACGCCCGCCTGGAGGCGAGTCGCCACGACCACCCACGTGCGGATCTGACCGGCCTCCGGATCGTCACCCACACCAGCTTCCGGGAACCGGCGCTGTCGGCGGCGAGCCTGGCCGGGCTGGTCAACAACCTCGATTTCGGCCTTTCCTGGGGGCTCTTCCCCCTGCTGTTCGCCGCGTCCGGGCTGCCGGTGGAGCAGATCGGCGTGCTGTTCGCGCTCTACCCCGCGGTATGGGGTGCCGGGCAGCTGGTGACGGGCGGGCTGTCCGACCGGTGGGGCCGCAAGCACCTGATCACAACCGGCATGCTCCTCCAGGCGGCCGCGCTCGCGATCATCGCCGTCGCCGGCACCTTCGCGCCGTGGGCGGCGGCCACGATGCTGCTGGGCGCCGGCACCGCGATGGTCTACCCGACCCTGCTGGCCGTGGTCGGCGACGTCGCCCATCCCACCTGGCGCGGCCGCGCCGTGGGCGTCTACCGGGTCTGGCGCGACGCCGGTTACGCCGTCGGCGCGCTGATGGGCGGGGTCGTGGCCGACCTGTGGGGCCTGCGCGCCGCGGTCTGGGTTGCGGCCGCCCTCACCGCGGCGGCCGCGCTCGTCGTCGTGGTGCGCATGTACGAGACCCACTCGGTAGCGTGATCGACATCAGAGCACGTCCTGAGCGGGAGGTGGCGCGATGCCGCGCTGGCGCAACCGGCCGGAGGGTTCGACGTGGGGCGACTTCGGGCCCGACGACCGCCTGGGACGGCTCAACACGATCGGCCCCGAGCAGGTCCGCAGGGGCGTCGCCGAGGTCCGCGACGGGATCACCTTCTGCCTGTCCCTCCCGCTGGACCTCCCCGGCCGCGCGGTGCTCAACCCGAACCGGCTCCCACCCGTCCTGCGGCCCGCGCTGCGCTCCGGCGCGGTCGGCTTCAACTGCGACATGACGGTCGCCTTCCCCGGCGCCACCGACGTGATGTGCGACGACCTCGTCGTGCTCCACACCCAGTACTCCACGCAGTGGGACGCCTTCGGCCACGCGGGCTCGCACTTCGACGCCGACGGCGACGGCGTCGCAGAACGCGTCTTCTACAACGGCTGGCGCGCCGGCACCGACGTGGTGGGCCCGGACCGCGTCGACCGGGCAGGCGTCCAGAGCCTCCGCGACCTGGACGGTGTCGCCGAGGGCACCGCGTCGACCTCGCACGCAGGCCCCGTCGACATCAGCCACATGGCGCACCACGGCGTCCAGGGCCGGGCCGTGCTCGTCGACCTCGAGGCCCACTTCGGCACGGAGCGCACCGTGGTGGGCGGCGACGCGTTGGCGCGCGTGCTCGACGCGGACGGGATCGTCGTCGAGCCCGGGGACATCCTGGTGCTGCACACGGGGTTCACCCGGCTCGTGGCCGCCCAGCACGGCCGTCCCGACCCCGACTCCCTCGACGTCTGCGCCGTGCTCGACGGCGCCGACCCCGGCCTGCAGGACTGGATCCGCGACAGCGGCGTCGCCGCGATCGCCGCCGACAACTACGCGGTCGAGGCGTTCCCGCCCGCCCACGAGCTCCACGACGAGCCCGCGCTGCCGCTGCACCAGCTGTGCCTGTTCAGGCTCGGCGTGCACCTCGGCGAGCTCTGGTGGATCTCCGACCTCGCCGCCCACCTCCGGGCCGCCGGCCGGTCCCGCTTCCTGCTCACCGCTCCCCCGCTGCGCCTGCCCGGCGCGGTCGGGTCGCCCGTCACCCCGATCGCGACCGTCTGAGCGTCAGACGAGCGCACCCTGGCGGAGCAGCTCCGCCCGGACCGCGGCGAGGTCGTGGGGGCGCCCGGCGGCGTACTGGGCGGCGGCGACGCCCGCCGCGTGGCCGGTCGCGAAGGCCGCACCCATCACCCGCACCGACGCGAAGGCATCCCGGTCGGCGGCCGTGAGGCGGCCCGCGGCCCACAGGTTGTCCGTGTCGGCCGACGTGATCGCGCCGTAGGGGATGTCGTACCAGCCCTTGTCGTCGATCGGCTGGTAGCGGGTGACACCCGGGGCGACGTGGTCCTCGATCGGCCACCCGCAGCGCCCGATCGACTCCTCGGGACGCTTGCGGGCGCGCAGCACGTCCTCGCGGGTGAGCTCGTCGCGACCGCGCAGGTGCCTGCTCTCGCGGATCCCGATCTGCGGACCGGTCTCCACCAGGTACGCGTGCTCCCATCCCGCCAGGTGCTTGCGGAAGGCCTCGAGGTAGCGCCACGCCTGCCGGCGCGCGCTCATCTCATCGCGGGTGAAGGCGGCGGCGTCGAGCGCGTCGAGCTGCTCGTCCACGAGCAGCGAGAGGACGTGCCCGGTGACCGGCAGGCGCACGGTGATCCCCTGGTCGCGCGCCAGCGGCACGCCGGTCTCGCGGGCGTGGGCGGCCACGGCGTCCCGCATGCCCTCCCGGCCCAGGTCGGCGTCCTCGGCGACGCCCCCGAAGCGGCAGACGAGCGTGCTGGTCTGCCGCTCGTCGACGGGCGCCACCCGGACGCCGGCACCGGCCGCGGCGAGCAGCGCCCCGTCACCGCTCGCGTCGACGAACGCCTGCGCGGTGAGCCGCTCCTTCCCGCCGCGGCCGTGCACCTCGACCTCGGTGACCCGGCCCTGCCCGTCGCGCACGGCGTCGGACAGCGTGCTGTGCAGCCGGACGTCGACGCCCTCCGCGGTGACCAGCTCGTCGTAGACGATCTTCGTCGTCTCCAGGTCGAGGAGCACGAAGTGGTTGCCGGTCCAGGCGAAGCTCATCTCGCGGTACACGTCCCGCCGCTGCAGCCGCTGCAGCACCTCGTCCCCGACCCCCGCGACGACCTGCTCCCGGTGCTGGTCGAAGAACCCGCAGAACGTCAGCACCGAGCTGTTGGTGGCCGCCCCACCGAGGAACGGGTAGCGCTCCACCAGCCGGACGCTGGCCCCGGCCCTGCGGGCCCCGACGGCCGCCGCGACACCGGCGGCACCACCCCCGACCACGACGACGTCGAAGTGCTCGCCATTTGTCATGCGGACTTCATAGCCCACACTCGCCGCATGAGGTACGTGCTGCTGATCTGCGACGACGAGCGGGTCTCGCCCACGAACGAGGAGCTCTGGGCCGATCCGGTGCACCAGGCCTGGTGGGAGGACCTGCAGCGGCGCGGCAGCATGCTCTCCGGTCAGCGGCTGCGCCCGGTGGTGGACGCCACAACCGTCCGCGTGCGGGACGGCGAGACGCTCGTGTCGGACGGGCCCTTCGCCGAGACCAAGGACTTCGTCGGCGGCTTCGTGGTCGTCGACTGCCCGAACCTGGACGACGCCATCGCGATCGCCGCGGGCCACCCGTACGCGCGCTGGGGTGGCGTCGAGATCCGCCCCGTCTGGGAATGACGTCCGACGAGGCGGTCCGCGCGGCCGTCGAGGCGGCGTACCGGGACGAGTGGGGCCAGGTCGTCGCGACGTTGATCGGGCTGACCGGGGACTGGGACCTCGCCGAGGACTGCGCGCAGGAGGCGTTCGCGGGCGCACTGGCGACCTGGCCGCGCGACGGCATCCCGCGCCGCCCCGGCGCGTGGCTCACCACGACGGCCCGCAACCGCGCCACCGACCGGCTGCGCCGCGCCGCCGCCGGTGCGGCCAAGCTGCGGCAGGTCGCCGTGCTGGCACGCGACCCGGACGACGAGCCGCCTGCCGAGGAGATCCCCGACGAGCGGCTGCGGCTGATCTTCACGTGCTGCCATCCCGCGCTGCCGTTCCCGGCGCGCGTCGCGCTCACGCTGCGGACGCTGGCCGGCATGAGCACCGCGGAGATCGCCCGCGCGTTCCTGACCGCCGAGCCGTCGATGGGCCAACGCCTCGCCCGGGCCAAGCGCAAGATCCGCGAGGCCGGCATCCCGTTCCGGGTGCCGCCTGCCGAGCTCCTCCCCGAGCGGCTCGCCGCCGTCCTCGCGGTGCTCTACCTGATCTTCAACCAGGGCTACGACGAGGGCGACGCGAGCCTGACGGCCGAGGCGATCCGGCTGGCCCGGGTACTGGCCGGGCTGATGCCGCGGGAGCCGGAGCCGCGCGGGCTGCTCGCGCTGATGCTGCTGCACGACGCCCGGCGCGCGACGCGGACCGCCGACGGCGTGCTGGTCCCGCTGGAGGACCAGGACCGGTCGCGCTGGGACCACGGGATGATCACCGAAGGCGTCTCGGTGCTCGACCGGGCGCTCGCGATGCGGCGGGCCGGGCCGTACCAGGTGCAGGCCGCGATCGCCGCCTGCCACGCCACCGCCCCGGACGCGGCCGGCACCGACTGGCCGCAGATCGCAAGGCTCTACGGCGAGCTGGCGCGGCTCGCGCCGTCCCCGGTGGTGGAGCTCAACCGGGCCGTGGCGGTCGCCATGACCGACGGCGTCGAGGCCGGGCTGCACCTGGTCGACGGGCTCGCCGCATCGGGCAGGCTCGCCGGGTACCACCTGCTGCCCGCGACCCGCGCCGACCTGTTGCGCCGCGCCGGCCGAGGGGACGGAGCCCGGGCGGCGTACGAGGAGGCCCTGGCCATGGCGCCGACGGAGGCCGAACGCCGGTACCTCGAAGGGCGGTTGAACTCGTTGCGGGGCGATGTCGAAGCCGGGCATCCCCCTTCGTCGGTGGGGCGACGGACCACCGACGAAGAAGGGACGGACCCATGAACACGTCGCCCACCCCCGAGGTCGTCGACCGAGCCGCCTGGCTGGCCGCGATCGAGGAACTGCGGATCCGGGAGAAGGCGCACACCCGCGAGGGTGACGCGATCGCGGCGGCGCGGCGCCGGCTGCCGATGGTCGAGCTCGACCCCACGATCCCGGTCGTCGGCGCCCGCGGCCCGGTCCCCCTGCTGGACGTCTTCGAGGGTCGCAGGCAGCTCATCGCCTACTACTTCATGTGGTACCCGGGCCGGCCGGCGCCCGAGCAGTGCGAAGGCTGCACCTGGAACAACACACAGCTCGCGGAGCTGTCCTACCTGCGATCCCGCGACGTCACCTACGCGGTGCTCTGCCAAGGGCCCTACGAGGAGAGCAGCCGCTACCGCGACTTCATGGGCTGGGACATGCCGTGGTACTCGGCGCAGGCCTCCCTCGAGGCGCTCCTCGCCGGGCGGCGCATCGGCTCGATGCACCTCGTCTGCTACCTGCGCGAGGGCGACCGCGTCTTCGAGACCTACTGGACGACCGGCCGCGGCGTGGAGGCCGTGGACCTCAACTACAGGCTCATGGACCTCACCGTGTACGGGCGCCAGGAGCCGTGGGAGGACTCGCCCCCCGGCTGGCCGCAGCAGTGGGGAGCCGACGGCCCCGCCCAGCGGATCCGCGTGAACGGGCGTCCCATCGCCCACTGGTCACGGATCGAGGCCGGCCGCTCCGACGACCTGGGCGTGCCCCTCGGGAACGGGCCCGACCGGGAATCCGGGTGCTGCCACTCGTAGCCCACTCGTAGCCCCGCGCGCCACACTCCTCGCATGACCGACGACCGTTCGCCCGAGTACCTGCGCACCCTGTTCTGCATCGGCGTGCGGGACACGTTCTTCGCCGCCGGACCCGACGAGCGCAAGGCCGTGTTCGACGAGTCCCGGCGCGCGTTCGACGACCTCGGCGGCCGCTTCGGCGTGCGGGTGCTGGGCACGATGGACGACGACGAGTCGATGGTCGGCCCGTCCACCGGGTTCCCGTGGACCTGCTACATCCTGGCCGACGTCCCGGACTACGCCACCGTCGGCCGGGTCTGCGGGATCATCCGCGACCACCCGGTGGGCGACCACCAGCTCTGGCACTACTTCACCGTCCAGGCGCGGGTGGGCCGGCAGCTGTTCTTCGGCAACGCGTGATGGAGCGCACCGCGCTCTCGCGGATCGCCGTCGTCACCGGCGCCGGGCAGGGCATCGGAGCCGCCGTGGCGGAGGACCTGCACACGCGGGGGCACCGGCTGGCGCTCCTCGACGTCGACGCGGAGAAGGCGGCCGCCACCGCGGCGCGGATCGGGCCGAGGGCGGCGGCCTTCGCCGCCGACGTGCGCGATCCCGCCGCGGTCCGGGACGCCCTCGATGCCGTCCGCGCGCGGTTCGGCACGCCCGAGATCCTGGTGAACAACGCCGCCCGCACGGTGCCGAGGCCGGTCTGGGAGATCGAGCTCGACGAGTGGGACGACGTGCTCGCGACCAACCTCCGCAGCGTCTTCGTCCTGACCCGCGAGCTCGCTCCCGCGATGCGCGAGCGGGGCTTCGGCCGCATCGTGAACATGGCGTCGCTGGCCGGGCAGCAGGGCGGGCTCGTCGCGGGCGCGCACTACGCCTCCTCCAAGGCGGGGATCCTCGTGCTCACGAAGATCTTCGCGAAGGAGCTGGCCGCCTCCGGCGTCACCGTGAACGCGATCGCGCCCGCGGCGACCCGCACGCCGGTGATGGACGGGATGGACCCCGAGCAGCTGCGCGCTGCCGAGGCCGCGATCCCCGTCGGCCGCTTCGGCCGGCCGGAGGAGGTGGCCGGGCTGGTCGGCTACCTCTGCGGCGAGGACACCGGGTTCATCACCGGTGCCACCTTCGACGTCAACGGCGGCGTGTTCATGCGGTAGGGAGCACGACGGTCCGCCCGGCCGGCGGCTCGGGGGCACGATGACACGATGGCGAAGCACCACACGGCCCGTGGAGTCGATGCACCGGTCTCGGTCAACCCGATGTTCGCGCGTTCCGGGGAGGTCGCCGCGGTGCCGAGGCACCGCCTCCCCGAGGGGCCGATGGATCCCGCCACCGCCTACCAGATCGTCCACGACCACCTCATGCTCGACGGGAACGCACGCCTCAACCTGGCGACGTTCGTGACGACGTGGATGGAGCCAGAGGCCGACCGCTTGATGGCCGAGTGCTTCGACAAGAACATGATCGACAAGGACGAGTACCCGCAGACCGCCGAGCTCGAGGCGCGCTGCGTGAACATGCTCGCCGCCTTGTGGCACGCGCCTGCGAGCGGTTCGCAGGCCGTCGGCTGCTCGACGATCGGGTCGAGCGAGGCCGCGATGTTCGCCGGGCTCGCGCTCAAGCGGCGCTGGCAGCAGCGGCGGCGCGCCGCGGGCGCGGACACCGCCCGGCCCAACCTCGTCATGGGGATCAACGTCCAGGTCTGCTGGGACAAGTTCTGCAACTACTTCGAGGTGGAGCCGCGGTTCGCCCCGATGGAGGGCGAGCGGTTCCACCTCGGCGCCGAGCAGGCCGTCCGCCTGTGCGACGAGAACACGATCGGGGTCGTCGCGGTTCTCGGCTCCACCTTCGACGGCAGCTACGAACCGGTCGCCGAGATCACGGCCGCACTGGACGACCTCCGGTCCCGCACGGGCCTCGACGTCCCCGTGCACGTCGACGGGGCGTCCGGCGGGATGGTCGCACCGTTCCTCGACCCCGACCTCCGGTGGGACTTCCGGCTGCCGCGCGTGGCGTCGATCAACACCTCGGGCCACAAGTACGGACTGGTCTACCCGGGCGTCGGCTGGGTGCTGTGGCGGGACGCCGAGGCGCTGCCGGACGAACTGATCTTCAAGGTCAACTACCTCGGCGGGGAGATGCCGACCCTCGCCCTGAACTTCTCCCGGCCCGGCGGCCAGGTGGTGGCGCAGTACTACACGTTCCTGCGCCTGGGGTGGGACGGGTTCCGGCAGGTCCAGCAGGAGTGCCGGGACGTCGCGACGTACACGTCGGCCCGCCTCGCGGAGCTGGGCCCGTTCCGGCTGCTCACGCGCGGCGACGAGCTCCCCGTGTTCGCGTGCACGCTGCACGACGACGTCACGGGCTTCAGCGTCTTCGACGTCTCGGCGGGGCTGCGGGAGCGTGGCTGGCAGGTGCCTGCGTACACCTTCCCGGCCAACCGGGAGGACCTCGCCGTGCTGCGCGTCGTGGTGCGCAACGGCACGGGCCGCGAGCTGGTCGACCTCCTGCTGGACGACGTCGCCCGCCTGCTCCCGCGGTTGCAGCGGCAGTCCGCCCCGGCCAGGGGCGCGGACGCGGCGGGCTTCGACCACGCCTCCGCGCACCGGCTCAACGCGCCAACAGCTCGCTGATCCGCTCCGGGGCCAGCACCAGGTCGGCCAGCAGCAGCGCGCTGCCCACCAATCCGGCGCCGGCGCCGAGGCGGCTCGGCACGATCTGCAGCCGGGCGGTCGCGAGCGGCAGCGACCGCCGGTAGACGTGCTCGCGGATGCCGGCGAGCAGCTGGTCGCCCGCGCCCGCGGCGACCTGCCCCCCGAGCACGACGACCCGCGGGTTGAGCAGACTGACGGCCTCGGCCACGGCACCCCCGAGCAGCCGGCCCGCCCGCCGGAGGAAGCGCGCGGCGTCCGGGTTCCCGGACGCGGTGAGCGCCAGCGCGTCGTCGACGCCCTCGACGTCGTGCCCGGCCTCGCGCAGGTCGCGCACCAGGGCCCATCCGCCCGCATATGCCTCGAGGCAGCCGACGTTCCCGCAGCGGCACAGGGGCGGGGTACCGGTGCCGGGCAGCGCGAGCTGCACGTGCCCGATGTCGCCCGCGGCCCCGTCGGCACCGCGGAAGACGCGGCCGCCCGCGATGATGCCCGAGCCGATCCCGGTGCCCACCTTGAGCATGAGCAGCGCCTCCGCGTCGGGGTGGACGGTGCGGTGCTCGCCGAACGCCATCGCGTTGACGTCCTTGTCGACCATCACGTGGCACGGGTAACGCGGAGCGAACCAGCCGCGGATGTCGAACCGGTCCCAGCCGCTCATGATCGGGGGGCTGACGACGAGGCCGGCGGCGAAGTCGACCGGGCCCGGCACGTCCAGCCCGATGCCGTGCACAGCGTCGGGGCCGCGCCCGGCCTCGGCGAGCATGTCGCGGAAGAACCCGTCGATGACCTCGAGGACGGCCTGCGGCCCCTCGGCGACGTCGATCGTCCTCGTGCGCTCCAGCGTGACGGCACCCGCGAGGTCGCACAGGGCCGCCCGCAGGCCGGTGGCGCCGACGTCCGCGACGAGCAGCACGCCGCGGTCGGAGTGGAACGCGAACGTGCCCGCGGGCCGGCCCCGCCCGGGTGCCTCCTCGCGCTGCTCTCCGGCCGGCACGACGAAGCCGTGCGCGAGCAGCGCGTCGAGCCGCTGGTTCACGGTGGACCGGGAGAGCCCGGTGCGGTGCATCACGTCGGCCCTGGTCTGGGGGCCGGCGCTGCGGAACAGCGCGAGCACCTCACCCACCGACTGCACGCGCCCAGGCTAATAGGACATCGGCCAAACAGAAAGAGCGAGATTTTTGCTTGACAGAAGTTAGAAGTCGGGGTGTCATGCCTACGTCGGTCACAGCGGTCCGGCTGGGCGGAGGAAGAGTCATGCAGATCCGGAGGCGCGCCCTGGTCGCCACGGCGCTCGCGGCGGGCGCCGCCGTGGCGCTCACGGCCTGCGGGAGCGGCGGCGACGGCGGGAGCGCTGCCCCCGCCACGGTCGCGGCGGTGATCAAGGGCCTGGACAACCCGTTCTTCCAGGCCATGGAGAAGGGCATCACCGACGAGAGCGCCGTGGCGGGCGTGCGGTCGACGGTCCAGGCGGCGACGTCGATCACCGACACCACCGGCCAGGCCGACAAGCTCACCGGGCTCGCGGGCCAGGACTTCGGCTGCTACGTGGTCAACCCGATCTCGGGCACGAACCTCGTGCAGGGCCTCGCCCAGCTCGCCGCGGCGGGCAAGCCGGTGGTCAACATCGACAGCCCGGTCGACCCGGCCGCCGCCCAGGCCGCGGGCGTGCAGCTCGCCACCTACATCGGCACCGACAACGTGGCCGCCGGCAAGCTCGCCGCGGAGCAGATGTCGAAGGCCCTTCCCGGCGGCGGGCCGGTGGCCGTCGTCGGAGGCATCCCCGGCGACGTCACGAGCGGCGCCCGCATCGAGGGCTTCAAGGCCGGCCTGCCGGGCGGGGTGACCGTGCTGCAGGAGGTGGCCGCCAACTGGGAGCGCCAGGAGGCGCTCACCCAGGCCACCACCATCATCGGCGCCCACCCGGACGTGAAGGGCTTCTTCGCGGCCAACGACGACATGGGCCTCGGCATCGCGCGGGCCGTCGCGAACGCCGGGAAGACCGGCCAGATCGCGGTGATCAGCGTTGACGGCAACCCGGACGCCCTCACCGCCGTCGCCAATGGTGAGCTCGCCGCCACCGTGGCGCAGTACCCGTACGTGATCGGGCAGATGGGCGTCGACGCCTGCGCGGCCGCCGCGAGCGGCGCGACCCTCCCGGCGAAGGTCGACGCCCCCGTCCAGGTCGTCACCAAGGACAACGCGCAGCAGGCGATCGAGTCGGCCCCGAAGCCGCCTGCGCCCTACGACAACCCGTTCACCGCGAAGTGACCAGCACCGCCACGGCGAAGCCACCGGTCACGGCGGCATGGCGCGATCCTGGCCGGTGGGCCGACCGCGCCGCCGCGGTGGGCCTGGTGGTGCTGCTGATCGTCTTCCAGCTGCTCGATCCGGGGTTCCTGGCGATCGGCAACATCCGCTCCATGCTCTTGGCCTCGGCCATCCTCGTCGTGCTCTCGATCGGGCAGGCCTTCGTGGTCGCCACCGGCGGCATCGACCTCTCGGTCGCCTCCACCATGACGTTCGCGGCCGCGCTGTTCGGGTTCGGGTTCGCCCGCGGGTGGGGCCTGCCGCTGTGCTGCGTCGTCGCGCTCGTCGGGGGCACCGCGGTGGGCCTCGTGAGCGGGGTCCTCATCGGCCACGGCCGGATCACCGACTTCGTCGTCACGCTCGGCGCGCTCTCCGCGGCGTCCGGCGCGGCGCTGGTCATCGCCGACGGCAAGCCGGTCACCGTCGTCGACGCGGGACTGCTCCGGCTCTCGGCGGGCGGGATCGGACCGATCGGCTGGTCGGTCGTGGTGGCGGCGGTGCTCGCCGTCGTCGCGCACGTCGTGCTCTTCCGCACCCGGGTCGGCACGCACGTGCTGGCCGCGGGCGGCAACCCGGAGGCCGCCGTCGCCACCGGCATCAGCGTGGCCCGGATCAAGGTGCTCGTGTACGCCGCGAGCGGGCTGCTCGCCGGCATCGCGGCCATCCTGCTGATCTCCCGGGTCGGCGCGGCCGAACCGGCGTCGAACACGTCGTTCCTGCTCAACTCGGTGGCCGCGGTGGTGCTCGGCGGGGTCAGCCTGGCGGGCGGCCGCGGCGGCATCGCCGGGCCGGTGCTCGGTGCGCTGCTGCTTACCGTGCTCGCGAACGGCCTCACGATGCTCGGCGTCTCCCCCTTCTACCAACCGCTCGCCGTCGGCGTGGTCGTCGTTGCGGCGGCGTTCCTGACGAGGTGGCGCAGGTGAGTGCGATCCTGGCCGTCGAGGACCTGTCCCTGTCGTTCGGCAGCGTCCAGGCGCTTCGCGACGTGACGCTCGAACTGGCCCCCGGCGAGATCACCGCGCTCGTCGGCGACAACGGGGCGGGGAAGTCCACCCTCGTGCGCTGCATGTCCGGGGTGCACCGGCCCGAGCGCGGCCGGATCCTGCTCGACGGGGAGCCGGTCGCGTTCCGCTCCGCGGAGGACGCCCGCGCCGCAGGCATCGAGACCGTGCACCAGAACCTCGCGCTGGTCGAGGACCTCACCGTCTGGCAGAACCTGTTCCTCAACCGCGAGCTGACGCGCGGCCCGTTCCTCGACCGGGCCGCGATGCGGCGGCGCGCGCAGGAGATGGTCGCGGAACTGGCCGTCAACGTCCCGGCGGTCGGTTCGCGGGTGCGGCGGCTCTCGGGTGGACAGCGCCAGGCCGTCGCGATCTGCCGGGCCGCCGGGTTCGACTCCCGGCTCGTGATCATGGACGAGCCCACCGCGGCGCTGGGCGTGCAGGAGACCGAGCGGGTGGAGCACCTCATCCGCGGCCTGCGCGACCGCGGACGGGCCGTCCTGCTGATCAGCCATGATTTCCAGCAGGTGCTGCGCCTGTCGGACCAGGTGTGGGTGATGCGCTCCGGGCGCTGCGTCGGCGGCAGGCGCACGAAGGACACCACCGGCGAGGAGATCGTCTCGCTGGTCACCGGCGCACTCGCCGCCTGAACTGAAAGGATCGCTCCGTGACCAACCGGGCTGCGAACAACCCGATCGGCGTCCACGCACTGGTGTGGGTCGGCGGCACCGGCCCCGCCGACGTCCGCGAGGCGGTGGCCAGGACGGCGGCGGCGGGCTACGACCTCCTGGAGCTCTCGCTCCACGATGCGAAGCAGCTCGACACCGCGGCCGCGCGGGCGGAGCTGGAGGCGGCGGGACTCGGGATCGCGTGCTCGCGCGGGCTCGCGTTCGACGCCGACGTCTCGAGCACCGACCCCGCCGTCGTAGACCGCGGGGCGCAGCTGCTCGCCGACTCGTTGACCACCACCCGGGAGCTCGGCGCGACCATCCTCACCGGGGCGCTCTACAGCGCGCTCGGCAAGTACTCCGCTCCCCTGACCGACGGCGGGCGGGCCAACGTCGTGCGGGTGCTGCGGGAGCTGGCCGCCGAGGCCGCGGGGCACGGCATGACGCTCGGGCTGGAGATCTGCAACCGCTACGAGACCCACGTGATCAACACCGCGCACGACGCGCTGCGGCTGGCCGACGACATCGGCGCCGACAACGTCATGATCCACCTGGACACCTACCACATGAACATCGAGGAGGACGACCTCGTCCGCCCGGTGTACGAGGTGCGCGACCGGCTCGGCTACGTGCACATCGGCGAGAACCACCGCGGCTACCTCGGCTCGGGTCACCTCGACTTCGGCGCCTTCTTCCACGTGCTGGCCGACGTCGGATACGAGGGCCCGATCACGTTCGAGTCGTTCTCGTCGGCCGTCGTGTCGCCGGGGCTGTCGAGCGACCTCGCGGTGTGGCGGAACCTGTGGTCCGACGGCGCCGACCTCGCCGCGCACGCCCGCTCGTTCATCGCGGGCCGGCTCGCGGCCGCCCGCCCCCGGTGACCCTGTCCGATCTCGTCGCCCGGGCCGCCGCGCTCGCCGCCGGCCCGGGCCGGGCGGTCCTCGGGATCACCGGCAGCCCCGGCGCCGGCAAGTCGACGCTCGTCGAGGCGCTCCTGCGCGAGCTTCCCCCCGAGCGGGTGGCGCACGTGCCGATGGACGGGTTCCACCTCGCCGACGTCGCCCTGCGCGCGATCGGGCGCCTCGACGCCAAGGGCGCGCCCGACACGTTCGACGTCGGGGGCTACGTCGCCCTGCTGCGCCGGGTCCGGGCCGACGCCGAGGACGTGATCTACGCGCCGGCCTTCGAGCGGGACCTGGAACAGCCCCTGGCAGGCGCGATCGCCGTGCCCCGCGCGGCCCGGCTCGTCCTCACCGAGGGCAACTACCTGCTGGTCGACTCGGGGCGCTGGCCGGAGGTGGCGGCGCAGCTGGACGAGGTCTGGTTCTGCGACCCGGACCCGGAGATCCGCCTCTCGCAGCTCGTGGCCCGGCACATCGCGTTCGGCAAGGCACCCGACCACGCCCGGGCCTGGGTGGCGGCGGTGGACGAGCCGAACGCGCGGCTCGTCGAGTCCACGCGCAGGCGGGCCGACCTGGTGGTTCCCGCCGACGTCCTGGAGGCACTGGCTCCCGCGTGATGCAGTCAGGTCTATCGCTTGTCGTGAGCCTTGGCTAACGTTGCTCTTCGTGGTGACTAACAGCGTGGTGCCGGACCAGTCGGCGCGGAGCCGGCTGCGCGGTCGCCTGCTGCTCCTCGGCCCGGCCTTCGTGGCGGCGATCGCCTACGTCGACCCGGGCAACTTCGCCACGAACTTCTCCGCCGGGTCGGAGTACGGCTACCTGCTGGTCTGGGTGATCGTCGCCGCCAACCTCATGGCGATGGTGATCCAGTCCCTCTCGGCGAAGCTGGGCCTGGCCACCGGGCAGAACCTGTGCGAGGTCTCGCGGCAGCGGTACCCCCGGCCCGTCGTGTGGGGGCTGTGGGCGCAGGCCGAGCTCGTGGCGATGGCCACCGACCTCGCCGAGGTGCTCGGCGGCGCCATCGCGCTCAACCTGCTGTTCGGGATCCCGCTCCTCCAGGGCGGGCTCATCACGGGCCTGGTGGCGTTCGTGCTGCTCAGCTTGCACACCCGCGGCTACCGGCGCTTCGAGCTGGCCATCTGCGGGCTGTTCGCGGTGATCGTCATCGGGTTCTTCGTCAACCTCGGCCGCGTGGACGTCGACACCCCGGCCGCCGTGTCCGGCCTGGTGCCCGGGTTCGCCGACACGGGCAGCGTGCTGCTCGCCACCGGGATCCTCGGCGCCACCGTCATGCCGCACGTCATCTACCTGCACTCGGCGCTGACCCAGGACCGGACCCGGCTGCCGGCGTCGTCGACGCGGCGGCTGCTGCGCTACCAGCGCATCGACGTCGCCCTCGCGATGGGGCTCGCCGGGCTCGTGAACCTGTCCATGCTGCTGATCGCCGCCGCGCTGTTCCACGACACCGGCACCGAGGCCGACTCCCTGGCCGGCGTGCACAGCGGCCTGGCCGCCGTCGACGGCACGGCGGCGCTCGCGTTCGCGCTGGCGCTCCTGGCGTCCGGGTTCGCCTCCTCCGGCGTGGGCACGCTCGCCGGGCAGGTCGTGCTCCAGGGCTACCTGCGCCGCCGCATCCCGATCCTGCTCCGGCGCGCCCTCACGCTGGCGCCTGCGCTCGTGGTGCTCGCCATCGGCGTCGACCCGACGCGGGCGCTGGTGCTGTCCCAGGTCGTGCTCTCGTTCGGGATCCCGTTCGCGCTGGTCCCGCTGGTCCTGCTCACCCGGCGCCGCGACGTCATGGGCGACCTGGTCAACCGCCGGATCACCACGATCGGCGCGAGCGTGATCGCCGCGGTGATCACCGGTCTGAACGCGTTCCTCGTCGTCCAGGTGATCACCGGGGGCGCTGCCGGCGGGGGGCACTAGGTGTAGCGACCCCGGACACCCCGTGCCTCGAGCCGAGGCAGCACCTCCTGGGCGAAGTACTCGAGCTCGCCGACGTAGTCGACGAACGACAGGGTCATCCCGCCGAAGCCCGCCCGGTGGAACCGCTCGATCTCGTCGGCGACGTCGTCGGGCGTGCCGATCAGCGGGCAGCTGCCGTGGCCGGCCGCGAACCGGGCCCGGAACGTCGCGAGCATCTCCGGCGTGAACGACTGGGCGTGCAGGCCCTGCAACCGCATGAGGTTGTCCACGGCGGCCCAGTCGGCGTTCTCGTCGGCGTAGTAGCGCAGGTACTCCTCCGCCTCGCGCCGGGTGGGCCGGCACACCACGTGCCCGAGCGTGAACACGCCCACCGAGCGCCCGTACTCCGACTCCGCCCGCGCCCGGACATCCCGCACGACCCCGGCACCGTCGTCCGGACCCGCGACGATCGTGAACGCGAAGTCGGCGTTGCGGGCGGCGAACCCGCGGCCCTGGGTCGACGAGCCTGCGTTCAGGACGGGCAGCGGCCCGTCGTACGGCTTCGGCACGCCCCCGACGCCCTGGAGGTGGAAGAACCGGCCGTCGTGGTCGAAGGACCCGGGTTCGGTCCAGATCCGCCGGATGACCTCCCACCACTCCTGGGCCAGCGCGTAGCGGTCGTCGTGGTCGGACGGCAGCTCGACGCCGAACGCGCGGTACTCCGGCTCGTTCCAGCCGGCCACGATGTTGACGCCGGCCCGCCCCTGCCCGATCTGGTCGATCGTGGCGAGCTGCTTCGCCGTGACCACCGGGTGGTTGAACGCGGTGTGGACCGTCGAGAACACGGTGATCCGCCGCGTGTGCGCGAGCAGCGCCGCCGCCGACGCCACCGGGTCGAGCACGCCCTCGTGGAAGTTGGTGTCCCCGCCGTAGCCGATCCACCGCGCGATCGGCAGCAGGAAGTCGATGCCCACCTCGTCGGCGAGGCGCGCGAGCCGCAGGTTGTCCTCCCAGCTGCCCGACCAGCGCTCCGGGATGCGGGTCACCGCGAGCCCCGACGAGCAGTTCGCGGAGAACAGCCCGAGCTTGAACTCCTTCCCGTCGGTGATGGTCCTCGGCATCGTCACGCTCCAGGGTCGTCGGGCCGCCGGCGGCATGATCGCACGGTGTCGGCCCACCCGGGCTATCTCTCGCCCGGGATGCGCTGCTGGGGAAGCGGGTCGTCCGCCCGCAGCTCGTCCTCCCGACGGGCCGGGGCGGCGTACACGAAGGCGCGCCGCTCGGCCTCCTCGCGGGAGTCGGCGTAGGAGACGTGGTCCGCAACACCGGGCACGAACGTCCGCGCGCCCAGGGTGACTACCGGACCGACGACGCCCGCGGGATCGTCCTCGACCCGTTCCCACCCGACGACCCGCCCGACGTACGGGTCGGGGCGCCCGGCCACGACGACGATGGCGAAGAGCGGGTACGGCTGAACCACGAAGTTGGGGACCACATCAGGCTCTGCGTCGGCGGACCGCACGGTGTTACGGCCTGAAGGTGCGGCGCACGCAGGCGCGGACCGGCCGCCTCGTACGGTGGTGGCATGCACCCGCAGCTCGCCGTCGCGCTCGCGCTGGCCTCTGCGGTCTGCTACGCGCTGTCGGCCGTGCTGCAGGAGCGGGAGGCGTCCCGGCAGCAGGCGGGCGGCCTGGCCCTCGTCGCGCGCCTCGCCCGCCGTCGCGGCTGGTGGGCCGCCATCGGGGCGACGGGCGTCGGAGCGCTGCTCCACCTCGCCGCTGTGGGCGCGGGACCGCTGGTCGTGGTACAGCCGATCGGGGTGTCCACGCTGGTCATCGCCCTGCTGATCGGTTCGCGGCTCAGCAGGCGGCGCGTTCCGGCCCGGTCGTGGGCGGGGGTCGCGTGCGTCCTCACCGGGTTGCCCGCGGTGCTCGCCGCGGTCCCCCACGAGGCCCTGCACACCCCGAGCACGGGCGGGGGCGCCGTGGGGTACTGGCCGGTCGCGGCCGTGCTGACGGCGGTGGTCGCGCTGGCGCTGGCCACCGCGCTGGTGCTCGGCGCCCTGCGCCGCCCGCACGTCGCGGGGATCGCCTACGCGGCCTCCGCCGCCGTGTGCTTCGGTTTCACCTCGGCCACCGCGAAGACCATCTGGCTGGGGCACCTCGATGTGCGGCGGATCGCGGTCGGCCTCGTCGTGGTCGGCGTCGGCACGGTGCTCGCCCAGCACGCCTACCGGGACGGTGGGCTGGGGGCACCGCTCGCGGTGCTCACGCTCCTCGACCCGTTCACCGCGGGCGCCGTGGGCATGCTCGTCATCGGCGAGCCCTTCGGCACCACCCCGATCACCCTGGCGCTCGGAGTGGCGGGCGGGCTCGCCACCTCCGTCGGGGTCGGGTTGCTGTCCGCACGCCCCGTGGTGGCGGACCCGGAGCCGCCGGCCGGGCCGCCGGGGGAACCGGTCCCGGCGCCTGCCGGCGGGGCCCCGACGTGAACGCCCCGCGACGGCTCGTGCGCACCGCATTGGTGATCATGTCCGTGGCTGCCACCCTCTGCGCGTGCAGCGCCGAGGCGGAACCGGCGCACCCGTCCGCGCCCCAGCCCCCACCCCCGGACCCACCCGCGGCCGCGGCCCCGGACTCGCTGCCGGGCATGCCGCCCGTCACCGACCGGCACAACGTGTACGCCGACGCGGGCCCCGGCATGCTCTCCGATGCCGCGAAGGCCGCGAAACCGCTGGTCTACGTGCCGCACACGAGGTCGGGCGAGGTCCGGGTGATCGACCCGGCCACGTTCGCGACGGTGGGGACCCACCAGCTCGGCGGCGAGCTGCAGCACGTCGTGCCGTCGTGGGACATGACGGCGCTCTACGCCACGGACGACAGGCTGAACAAGGTCGTGCCGTTCGACCCCGCCACCGGGACCCCCGGGACGCCGATCCCCGTCGAGGACCCGTACAACATGTACTTCACGCCCGACGGGGCGGCCGCGATCTCGGTGGCCGAGAAGCTGCGGCGCCTGGTCTTCTACGACCCGCACACCTGGGCCGAGCAGGGCGAGCTGCCCGTGCCGGACTGCGCGGGGATCGACCACGCCGACTTCACCCCCGACGGGCGGACGGCCGTGTTCACCTGCGAGTTCGCCGGCCGCGTCGCCGTCGTCGACATCGCGGGCCGCACGGTGCTCCGCATGATCGACATGCCGCACCGCAACACGCACATGGGCCCGCAGGACATCAAGCTCGCCCCGGACGGCTCGGTCTTCTACATCGCCGACGCCGACCAGAACGGGCTCTGGGTGCTCGACGGCGCCG